>DYNZ01000315.1 GCA_020720805.1 Leptospira biflexa
CCGAACTCGGAAAAGAATCCGACACAGATTTCAGATTTATACAACAAATCGATGCAACGAAAAATCAGCGGTGAATCATGGAATGCCCGAAATGCAAAACCGAATGCCAGGAAGGCGATGCCGAATGTCATAAATGCGGCATCATTTTTGAGAAATACTATCAGCGGCAAATAAAGCAAGAACAACCTCCGCCGTTAACAGAAGCAGGAAACCGCCTACTTGGAAAATGCTCGGCCTGCGGCAATGATATATCGCTCCAGGCTGCAAACTGTCCGAACTGCGGTAACCCGCAACATGCTTTTCCGCCAGGGGTTAAAGGCTGGTCATGGGGCGCTTGTCTCCTTAATTGGATTTGGGCTATCGGAAATAACACCTGGATCGGATTGATTACTCTTATCCCTGGTGTTGGCTTTATTATGGCAATCGTTCTTGGCTTCAAAGGCCGGGAATGGGCTTGGAAAAACAAACACTGGGACAGCCTTGAGCATTTCAACAGAGTTCAGAAAAACTGGACCATTGTCGGGGTAATCGTTGTCGGTTGTCTCATTGGATTTCCTCTTTTTCTTGGTGTATTTTTTGGGATGGTCTCACCTCAATATCAAGCGTACCACCAGCGGGTTAAGCAGATAGAGAACAGATCAAGTAAAACAGCAGAGGAGCCCAAACAGTCCGTTGCTGTTGCTTACAGTGAATCGCTTTTGCCCTACCAAAACACATGGGAATCGGAACGACATGCGGCGGTCGAAAGGTGCGCGAACATCCACTCAGATTACCAGTTGCAGGCTATTTGCCTCCAGAACGAAAAAGAGGGTCATGAAAAGATGCAGAGCGACTTCGGATTTTCTCCTCGGGAAGCCCGAAAAGCAAAGGAAAGATGCTCAGATATATATGCAGATTTCCAGTTGCAGGCTATCTGCATGCAAAATGAGAAAGAAGGGTATCAAAAAATCCACGGAAGGTAAATCAACAAAGAGGAACAAAAAATGAAACCATCAATATTTGCCACGATCCTGGCCGTTATTCTCTTCAACGCAACCCTTTGTCTGGCCGAGGTGGTGGTCAAGAATATCTCGGCGTCACCGGGGAAACGTACCGGCGGGAATGTCTGGGTTCATCTGTCGGCGGATGTCACCAATACCGGGTCAAATCCAGCAGGAGTGGCCATCATGCTGGAGGCGGTAGGCCGAGGCGGGGAAACCATCAAGATGAAGAGCCTCAAGGGCACAATCCCGCCTGATTCCACCGAGACCTTGTCTACCTCGGCCCCGGTCAGCGAGGAGGAATACAAAAAGATTGTAAAATGGCGGAAGAATTGACCGCATGATCGTCCCACCATGGC
>DYNZ01000316.1 GCA_020720805.1 Leptospira biflexa
GAATTTTGTTTGAAGAGGAGTTGTGATGTACCAGATCGACAAAGTTCAGAATCGTATTACTCGACTTGACGAAAAGAAATTTTTTGACCTCGGTTTTAGCGAACGGGGGCACCTGCAGGAATGGTTAGCTAACGAACCATCGGCGCTTGGTGAGGAGTTGCTGATCATTCAGAAAGAGTTCGATGGCTTCGACGATACAAAGGAACGGCTTGATCTCCTGGCACTGGACAAGGAAGGCAACCTCGTAATCATCGAGAATAAGTTGGATGATTCAGGGCGTGATGTAGTATGGCAGGCATTGAAGTACGCCTCCTATTGCTCTACGCTAAAAAAGGAACAAATCTTTGAAATTTATCAGCAGTATCTCAGTAAATATTGCAATGGCGGCGATTCACAGGCGCTAATCTGCGAGTTTTTGAATGAGCCGGATATTGGAGAGGTGGTGATTAACAGTGGTAACCAACAGCGGTTGATGTTTGTTGCAGCTCACTTCCGAAAAGAGGTGACCTCGACTGCACTATGGCTCTTGAGCTACAATATCCGTCTGCAGTGTTTCAAAGTTACTCCATACGGTATGGGGAACAACCTGTTCCTTAACCTTGAACAGATAATCCCTACCCCGGAAGCGGCTGAGTACATGATCGGCATCTCCCAGAAAGAGGCAGCGGAGAAATCTACGGCAAATGTGGCGAAAAATCGGCACCGAATTCGACAAGACTTTTGGACAAAAGCTCTTGAGGCTCTGCGACTAAGCCAAACATCCCTTTTCAATAACATTAGCCCTAGTAAAGACCATTGGATCAATGCTGGCTCTGGTATCAGTGGATGTCCATATAATCTTATTTTTGGTTATAAGGTTATTCGTGTTGAGATGCAGATTACGTGGGGAGGCAAGGCTAAGAACAAATACATCTTTGACTATCTTCTTTCCAAGAAGTCCCAGATCGAAGAGGTTTTCGGACATGAACTTTCGTGGGAAAGGCTTGATGACAAGAAATCCAGCTATATCAGGTACGGGCACTCTGTCGATGGCGACAATCGTGATAACTGGCCTGAAATGATCGAATGGTTAATTGTGCATGTTATGAAACTGGAAACGGCATTCAAGAAGCCTTTGGCTGAGGCGATACAGGCCCTGAAAAAGGCTGGGATTGAGACTGGAGTTGAGGGGGATCAGCAGGAAGTGCCGAGCGCATGATTCATCAAGGTATGGAAATTATCGGTGGAAAGAAGACAGAATTAATTCCAATAAAAGAGGAAAATAAGAGGAAAATAGGGTCAGGCTTGACAAATGGGTATTTCGCCGACACTCTCAAACGCTAAATCGCAAACCTCAC
>DYNZ01000317.1 GCA_020720805.1 Leptospira biflexa
CCCTCACCCACCGGCGAGCAATCACCGAAATTGCCATCTTCGGCCCGGTCAATGCGCGCTTGAATACGCGCTACTGCCTGCTTATCTTTCAGGCTGGAAAGCCAGGTGTCAAAGGTGTCTGTAGTCTGAATACTGATCATGATTTATGCTTGTATCATTTGGGATACAAAAAGGCAAGGACTATTTGAAAACTGAAGTTTCCCCTTTTTTAATCCAGCGTTCATAAGTTTAGTGCTGCTCGAATCAATGAATCATACAAAATAAGGGGGAGACCCGCCGATCAGACAAAAAAAGGATGACATCCATGACAGGTATTGTCGATGAAAAACAGATCTGTCCCCTTTTTCTATGCCGTGCGGACTGGTGGCGCGAATCAGGTTGTCGTTATTGTCGTAGTCGTATGCCAGAATCTCTCCTCCTGCTGTCAGTGTGGTTAAGCGGGGTGAATAGGTATAGTGTCATCTTGTTTCTCACAAACATCACAGTGTTGACAGTGTACTCGGATATAATCATCATTATCCATCCGAAAAAACAAATGATCGTCAGGAGTTGATTGTTGTTCATCTAATAACCATTCATCATCGCGATCTGTAGGGCTTTTATACCCTATTTCATCTAATCCACTAATAATGCGTGTACCGAAATTAGGACTTAATTCTAAAAAATCAATAAACTCGAAAATTATTGAAATCGGTTTTCTTTCTCCCCCTTGTTCTATGGTTGGTTTAAATAGTATTTTTAATAAACGCTCCTGCCCTTTTAAAACTATTCCAGTAAATTCATAAGAATTGTGCAAATCAAATATCTTGCCATCTTTGATTAGTGCATTGCTTTGGTCAACAATAAATTCCTTTCTCATTTTTTCCTCTTATGTTCAAGGTATCTCCGCACGGTTCTAATATCTTGTTGTGTTGTTGGACGAATCTGTGAGTTTCTTGTGTTATACGCAGGTTGATTTGGTGAATTAAAATTTCTGTTTGATATCTTAGTGTGCGGTGTGGGGATATCATTATGAGTCCTTCCGGCGAGATCAACATCCATTTTTTGACTTGATGAGCGTAATGTGACTCTGTTTTTGTTTGCATTCTGCGGTATAAGATCTGCCGCTTGATCTTTTAACGATTTTACTTCCTCTGCCACTTTAGCCGCCTTAACCGCCTGCGCCACCTTGCCAGCCCCCACTCCGCCTGCAGCTCCAGCGACAATGCTGTATCCACCGTTGGATTTATATGTGGGCGTAGAGGCATCAGCAGGGGCATTGGCGACATCGGGAGCTGACAGATACGATACCGCCGCCCCAATCAGCCCCACCACCAGAAGGGGTGATTCTCCGTCCG
>DYNZ01000318.1 GCA_020720805.1 Leptospira biflexa
CTGATGCCATGGTCAGGGCGGCTGACAAGGCGGGTCTTGTCGTGGTCGGGGGGGTTGAAAATCCTGACGGAACGCTGGAGTTTTAATGCCTTACTCCTGAAAGCCTGTCACCTAAATCCTGCAATCGCTTGAGCACCGAGACAGTCAAGACGGGCACAGAGGCAAGGCGGCAAGCCATTTTCAGCGCAGGCGTAGTTGTGCTACGCTGAGCATGAAAATGGTGAAGCCAACGCAGCCTATGTGTTCGTATTGACTGGCGAATGCCAAGCGATTGCAGGATTTAAATACCAAATTAAATACCGCTGAAGTAAGAGGATTATTTATTTCGATGTCTGGATTTACTGACGGTGCAATAAAGAATGCCCATGAAATAGGTAAACGACACACCATAATTTTAATGGATGGTGATGATGTTCAATCAATTTTCAGAGGGCATAGTCGTTTAGAGCTTCTTCTTCAGAAAAAAATCGATTTCTTTCAAAACAAAGGGAACCCATACTTAAAATATATAAATATTGTCCAGCCAGTGAAACAAATAGGGTGTAATTGACAATATTTCCCCAACCAGTCAGGTAAAAATGGAGCGGAACGCTATGAACATTACAGCAGAAAAAATTGTCACGGATGCAATGGAACTTCCCCCGGCACTCAGGGCATTCGTGGCTGAAAAACTGATAGAGAGCCTGGATGAAACGGACAGCCTACCCTTGTCGGCACAATGGAAAGAAGAAATCAGGCGGCGTTGTGCTGAAATTGACAAAAATTCCGCGCAATTACGCGACGCGGATGCCGTATTCAAAAAAGCCTACGCTTCGTTGACATGAAAGCAGTTGTCTTTCACGCAGATGCAGAGAGCGAGTTGATTGAAGCCGCCGCCTATTATGAGGCGCAACAATGTGACCTTGGTAAACGTTTTCTGACTTCGGTGCAGGATGCGATCAACCGTATTGTCGTAAATCCCCTCTTATACCCTGTCATCGATCTCGATGTACGCCGCTGTCTCACACGTACATTTCCGTTCGGCGTTCTGTTCCGAGATCATCCCCACAATATCCAGGTAATTGCCGTTATGCACCTGCATCGAGAACCAACCTACTGGAAAAACAGATAAAGAAGCGATATCGCCAACTCACTGCCCCTGATACAGTTTCTTGATGGTCTCCACTATCTTGCCCTTCGGCAACAAGCGGTTACTCTCTCCAATCTCGATGAATATGGAGGAATACGGGGGCACCATACTTATTAATACAAACTAATACATATGGTGTCCCCGTATTTCTGACGGCATTGAGATGAGTACGTACTTTGAGTTTACGAAAGGATTTTAGTGATTGAC
>DYNZ01000319.1 GCA_020720805.1 Leptospira biflexa
CGGACTTTGCCTGCCTGCTTTACCGCAAGCGGTGGGGATGTGAACAATTACCTTCAGACTCGCCCCTTTTTTTGTGCAAGAAAAAGGATGTTGAAATTATGATTATGCCAATAACCGGCAATCAAACCCCTGTGTTGATGCGCCGCCAAGTGATGCAAATGGCTGAGTTAGCATCAGCCACCATTGATAGATTTATGGAAGCCGGAGCATTCCCGGAGCCTCACAGTGAATGCGGTGGTGTTGAGCTATGGAAGCGTTCGGATATTGAAGCGTGGATTCGTTCACGCAAGGCGGCGGCTCGTTTGCGGATTACTCAAAAGTAAGGTGTAGACACCCATCACGCCAGCATGGGGCAGCGCGAATCTAAGAAACTGTTGTCATTGATCGGCGTTTCGCATTACCGTCTGCTAAGCCGGAACAATAAAAAAGGGGAAAGTTAGTGGCTTTCCCCTTTTGCGTGTTCCCGTTTGGATGTTCTGACGATCTGACAGGGAGAAAACAGTATGGATAAAGACAAAAGCGAAATCAACAGCGCCGCCACCGATAGGCAGGAATGCGACCGCCAACTTAGGGCGATGGGGTTTGATGTAGAGAATCGCCCAGACTCGCATAACGAAGATGATGCTGAAGATGCAGGGATGTTAGTTGATAGCGTCATTGGGTGTTTGGGGTTTGTTTTTCAGGAAATTAATGATGCTGAAAGTTTTTCTGGAGAAGATTTTTATAAATTAACAAGAGACGAAAACGAGATATTTAATAAACTTCCTGAGTGGCACAGAGAGCTATTTATACATTTTCCGGGGGAATGGTCTGTAACAGAAAAAATATTTGAAGAAAAAAACCTGAAAAACAAAAATTTATCTGTGAATCAATTATTAATTAAGTGCAGTCTTAAGGCGATTTTAGCAGGGGATGAAGTAGCTTGTTACTTGTGGGATTTGTCGGAAGACATGAAAGAAATTGATTGTATGTCTGATGAAATGGACTTACGCGAAATATCTGCTGTGGTTTTTCCATTGTATGCTTATCAAGGAATAGCTGAAGATTTTGAGCGTAGCGCGGTTAGAGCATTCCGAAAAGAGCGTATTAGTATTGATGAACTAGGGAGAAAGGTTGGTTATTCATTGGAACTCGCTGATATTGGTGTTTTGGTTAATCAAATATGGAAAAGATACCTTGATGATAAAAAAGAATATATCGGGATGTATAGGCAATCCGTGATGAACACAGTATTCAATAATAAAAAATCTGAACCAGACGCTATGACGCCACCACCACCACCCTATGATACTCCCCATATTCTAGACCACTGATTAAGACAAGAGGATAGCAGTG
>DYNZ01000320.1 GCA_020720805.1 Leptospira biflexa
TCAGCATCAGTCATGGCCTGATTATGGAAAATAATGGCTTTCTCAGAATCAGCAGTGAACTGGGCCATTCCACTTCCCTTATTATTGATCTGCCAATCGCTGAAAATACATAGGAGGGATACATGAAAATTGTAATGAGCGCCAAAGCCAGAATCTTCTCTCTTTCTGCCACTATTTTCCTGGGCAGTATGTTTCTTCTTTATTGTCTTGGCAGATTGGAGGCGAGTAGAACCGTACCTCACCAACCCCCTTATACCCTCTGGTTTGCCATCATTTTTACCGGACTTTTTCTCACCACATTGGCCTTGATTTATAACGAATACAAACGGTACGACCTGCTTCTTGAGAAAAAAAATGGGCAAATCGAAGAAAACACCCATTCACTCCTGGAAATTCAAACCAGCCTCGAAGAGTCTGTGGAACGAAGAACTTTTGAGTTGGTGGTCGTTAATGGCTCCCTGCACCGGGAAATTGCCGAACGTATTCAGGCCGAAACCGAAAGTAAAAACCTGCAAAAACAACTTGAGATCATTCTCGATTCAGCAGCGGAAGGTATTTTTGGCATTGATACCCAGGGCAATGTGACCTTTATCAATAAAACTGCTTCTCGCCTCCTGGGCTGGCGACAACAGGATCTAATCGGCAATTCGCACCATGATATTGTCCACCATTCCCATAATGACGGCAGCCCCTACCCCATTTCCCAATGCCCCATTTACCAGACCTATAAAGAGGGCTCCATTCACGATTGCGCCGATGAAACCTTCTGGACCAAATCAGGGCAGAGCTTTCCCGTGGAATACACCAGCACCCCAATCATGGAGAATGATATCCTCAAGGGAGCAGTCGTTGCCTTCCGTGATGTCTCAGAAAGCAACAAACTCAAAAAACAATTGGAGATGATCGTTAATTCAACTGGTGAAGGAATCTTTGGCCTCGACTCCCAGGGAAATGTCTCGTTTATGAACAGGGCAGCTTCTATCATGCTGGGCTGGGAAATAGAAGATCTGATTGGCAAATCACACCACACTCTGGTGCATCACAGCCATTCTGATGGTTCTCCTTATCCTGAAGAAAAATGCCCAATTTACAAGGCCTATAAAGACGGACTCGTTCACTATAAATCCGATGATATTTTTTGGACAAAGACAGGCGACTCCTTTCCTGTGGAATACACCAGCACCCCCATTCGAGAGAATCAACGACTCGTGGGAGCGGTGGTGCTGTTTCGGGATATGAATACCTTTGCCTAACCTGATGAACGAAGGGGCCGTAAAAAAAACAGCCCCTCACAAACGACTTTAACCGATAGAGAGGAATCTCATGACCGAG
>DYNZ01000321.1 GCA_020720805.1 Leptospira biflexa
TATGTGTCAAGACCATGGACACCTTCCTCGCCATCCTCGGGGCCGAGGCCGGCAACCTGGCCCTGAAGCTCTACAGTACCGGCGGGCTGTACATCGGTGGCGGGATCATGCCGCGCCTGGCCGGCCGCCTCTCCTTTGCCCCCCTGCTGGCCGCCTTCAACCACAAAGAGAAGATGGAGGCCTTGATGCAAAGCATCCCGGTGCGCCTGATCACCCGCAAAGACGCAGCCCTGCTGGGTGCCGCCGGACATGGCAAGAGCAGGGTTCAGCAATAAAAGCTTTAGAGCATCAATGGGTTACAAGAGCGTCCTTGCCACTGCGGACAAAAATCAACCCCTGATCAAAATCCACATCCTGCACTCAACCCATCAACCGGAACTCAAGGCTTGAGCAAAATGTTATCCTGTTTTATTGTTTGACTTTCTTTGTTCCATCACGTAACCTCTCAATAAAATGAAATAATTGTTTATTTTTTAAAAAGTCCAACAAATAAATCTGTCCCCTTTTCCTGTCTGTCCCCTTTTCCTGTCCCCTTTTCCCTTGCTACTCTACCCTTTTTCGTGCTTTTTCGTGTGTCCCCTTTTTCGTTAAAATTTGTCACGCAATTGCAGGATTTAGGTATTATACTGTTGTGCTACAAGGAGATGAAGCGATGCCAGTACGAGAGAGAATAACTACTAAGAATCCAAACTACTCTAGGTTCTACGAATTTAATTCAAAGAATTCTGAAATATGTTCAGATTGCCCCTCTAAATGTGGGACCAAAAGCTGGGAAAAAGTGCTTAATCGGATTCAAGGTGTGCCAGTTCATACAAATTGGCCTTTCGATGCAACCGAGGCAATTTCAACATTGTACGTCTGTGAGTCCCCGTCAAACAGAGAGTTTAGCCACGGCCTGCCGAGCGTAGGGTTGACAGGCCAAGCCATTTATAAGAATGAGCATTCTATCGCCAAGCTACCGGACTGCTGGCTGGACACGCTGGACGGAAGTGTGTATCGCACAAATTTGGTAAGGTGTCAAGCTGACGCAGGGCTGCAGAAACGAGTTGATAGGGAGAAGAAGATGCGCGTAAATGAAGCTGCACAAAAGTGCATTCTTCATCTACAGGCAGAGCTGTCTTTGATTGCAGAGAACAAGATTGGTACCGAATTGCATGTTGTTGTGGCAATCGGTGCTGGGTTTTCAGAATGGGTCAAGATGGTCAAAAAGATGGCTAAAAATGTTTTTAAGGATGCAGGTGTTATGGTCAAAGTGACACAGATGAATCATCCCTCAGCCCCACGCTAACCTCTATCAACTCTTACAGACCTTGCAAGGAGATTAACTAT
>DYNZ01000322.1 GCA_020720805.1 Leptospira biflexa
TTATAGTCGCGGAAATTACCAAAAATTACCAAAAATTACCAAAAATTACCAAAAACTACCAAAAATTACCAAAAACTACCAAAAATTACCAAAAACTACCAAAAATTACCAAAAACTACCAAAAACTACCAAACGATTACTCACTAGCTTTTAGCGCTTCTCTAATCATTTTCTCGCTACATTCCGCACGTTTCGCCGCCTCATCTACCAATATTCCTTTATTGGTTAAAACGCCCATTTCGTTCACTACTTCCTGATAAATAGCTCTGCGGTATTTTTCTTTTTCGAGTTGGTAGGCGCTCTTTTTTTGTGGTGGTGCTGGTGGTGGTGATGACTGCAACAAGTTAACTTCTTTGATAATCCTGCTTTCTTCGTTGGCTTGCACTAAGGCTTCCTGCCAGATTTGAATATGACGTTCTGCACCAAAATAAAGCCGCCCACTCTGATATATACGAATAAATTCTTGAATACTGATTTCTGCAAGGCGCTTGTGCTTCAAGTCCAGATTAGCAAACGGGATAGATGTATCAGGCACATAGGCGTATTTCATGCCATGCCGTTCAATAGCATAGATGATCTTATTTATTAGCAACTTTCTGCTTTCTTTGTTTATTTCATCTTGCGCCGGGTCATCATGAAAATCAGGATTAAATAACGTTGCCAACATATGTATTGGCATAACTTCGGCTATCTGATACCGAGAAAATCGGTATTGATTGGTGTGCTGATCTTTCACCATAACCGTTACTTTTGGTCGAGGATTGCGCATCAAATTTTCCTCTACGGTTTCTTCAACAATTCGCAAAAACTCTAGGTCGCTCCATTCCTTTTCCGGCATACTTCACCTGTCCTTTCTTTCATCGAGAGACACCCTAGGGGAGTTGTGTTGACGCGCTACTTCCCTTTTTTGTGCCTGCTTGATCGGATTCTATGGTGTGCAGCGGATGATGGGCAAAAAAAAGCGGGTTAGGTTGCCCCATCCCGCAAAATCACCCACCACGGCGAATGTGTTTCAGATTCAGAGTTCTTGTCTGGTCAGGTATTGATTCCCGCCTTGTGTGCCGTCGATCTTGTAGAGCGGCTTATCGTGTTGGGTGCGGGTTTCGCGGTTGGCGGTGTCTGCATCCCACACGGTGTAGTAGTTGCCACGGTTCATTGCCAGCCTGATACCATTTTTGAAGATGATGAACATGGTTTTCCTGAATAAAAAGGGGTGAGCTACCAACAGGGCAGAGATAGCTCACCAATTGGCAAGGTTGGCAGTGTTTTTATAATGGGTAATGGTTAGCGCTGTTCCAGCCAGCAGGACCCGTGACAATGCCCTGTA
>DYNZ01000323.1 GCA_020720805.1 Leptospira biflexa
CGTTCCATTTTCTTCCATTTTTGTCCATTGACTTCCAGAAATAAAGCGGGTACAAATACGGGTATCTTGAATAAGAATCATATACCCGTGTATTTTTCACGCCCGTTTTGGAGGTCAACCCCTATGCTCACAGCCCTTGAAGTCAAAAACGCAAAACCCAAAGATAAGCCCTATAAGCTCACAGACGGGCAAGGCCTTTTCCTGCACGTATCAACAAGCGGAAAAAAAACATGGCGGTACCGTTTTGTCATAGCGGGTACAGAGTCAACCTTTGTTCTCGGAGAATACCCGGTTTTGACCTTGGAGAAGGCCAGGGGGGCAAGAGTGGCGGCGCGGGAGATGGTAAAGGCCGGGAAGAACCCAGGCGAAGAGCGGAGGTTAAAAAAACAGGAAGAACAGCAGGCCAAAGAAAAAGAAAAGAAAAAAATCGAAAACAGCTTTGAGGCTGTTGCCCTCGAATGGCACCAAAACCAAAGTGATAGGTGGGCAAAAGGTCACGCTCAAGCAATTTTGACGACCCTTGAACGGGACGTTTTTCCGGCCATTGGTAACACCCAGATTGACCAGGTAACGCCCCCCATGGTTCTCAAGATATTGCGGACAATCGAGGCACGGGGCGCGCTTGTCATTGCCTCGAAGGTTTTACAACGGATTACCGCCGTTTTCCGGTACGCTGTCCAGACTGGCCGGGCAACGTATAACCCGGCATCGGAAATGCGCGGCGTTATCAAGGCGCGAAAAGTGCAACACCACCCAATGATTCAGCCGGACGAATTACCGGATTTTTTGCGGAATCTGACCACGGCGGATATTCACACCACCACCAAACTTGCCATTCAGTTCACCATATTGACAGCGGCCCGGTCTGGAGAGGTGCGCGGGGCCATTTGGAAAGAGATTGACCTTGAAAAAAAGCTCTGGTCAATCCCAGCAAAGCGCATGAAAATGCAATCACCTCACACTGTACCCCTATCGAATGAAGCCCTCGCCATTCTTAACCGTGTAAAAATTCTTTATGGTGATTCTCATTATATTTTTCCAGGCATTCACTTTCCCACTAAGCCACTAAGCGAAAATACAATGCTCTTTGCCATGTATCGCATGGGATACCATAGCAAGGCCACCATGCACGGTTTCCGCGCTCTTTTTTCCACCATTGCCAACGAAGCGGGTTTTCACCCGGATGCAATCGAGCGGCAACTTGCACACCGCGAAAAAAATGCGGTTCGGGCGGCATACCATCGAAGCGAATATTTACCGGAAAGAACGCGGATGATGGGGTGGTGGGCGGATCATCTGCGCCACCTGGAGCATGGGGCGGAAATT
>DYNZ01000324.1 GCA_020720805.1 Leptospira biflexa
TTAGAAATAGCGATTCCAGACCAGTTTTAGCTTAAACATTATTCACGTTAATTAGGTAGTATGTCAAGAGTTGTGTAAAATATCTGAGTGATTGGCAGAGCTTGCAGGGATGGAAATTTTTCTCAGTTTAAGAGAACGAACAACGGCGTAGAAAAGCAGGGTGCAACTATTTTCATTGCGAAAAGCGGCAGACATCTTTTTGCTACGCTTTTTGACTTCGAGAAAAAGACGTTCGATAATATTCGTGGTTCGAATGTACCTCCAATGGCTTTCAGGGAATTCATAAAAAGTTAGGCAGGCGGGCAAATCGCGACGCAGGCATTCAACGGCAGTCGGATAAATGGTCTCATATTTTGCGATAAAGGCGACCGCTTCCTGTTGGGCTTTTTCCTGGTTGAGCTGGTAAAAGATAGCGAGTAATTCTGGGCGGATCTGCTCTTGCTGGGTCTTGGGAACATAGCCAAGCACATTCTCCATTTTGTGCTTGATACATCGTTGGCGTTTCGCTTCAGGGTATTTGATTTGAACTGCATTAATCATCGTTTGGTTGCCATCTGTAATCCATAAATCGATAGTGGCCAGTCCGCGATCTTTCAGGTCTTGTAACAAGTCTTCCCAAGCCTTTTGGTTTTCTCTTTCTCCAACCGTGAACCCCAGCAGTTCCTTCTTTCCTTCTAAATCGATCCCAATGACCGCTAAAATCGGCATCTTCTTGCTTTCCTGGTTGTAAATCACGCTGAAATACGTCCCATCCGCAAAAACATACCGATAACGGCTTTGCAATGAACGCTTTTTCCACTCTTCAAACTCGCCTTCCAAGGTATGAAACACCCGCGAGACGGTTGAGGGACTGGGCTGAATACCGCTCAGAACTGATACCACCTGCCCTACTTTCTCCGTGCTCACCCCTTGCACAAACATGTCGCAGATGGCAGTGTCCAATTCAGCTTGCCGCCTTTTGTAGCGCTCAAAAAGCTCGCTCCGAAAGCCTTTGCGGGTGCGCGGCACTCGTAACTTTTCGATCTCGCCCAGCGAGGTTCCCAAGTCTCGTTCATAGCTCCCGTTCCGTTGATCTTGCCGCTCACTTGTCCTTTCGTACAAACCCGCTTGTACAAATCCTTCCACTTCTTCATCTAAAATCGTCAACAGGGTCTGTCGAATGGCCAGAAGCATTCGCTCTTTCATCAACTCGTGTACTTGCGCTTGACGCTCTCGCTTACCAAGGTTATTATTTTGTTTGGGAGTCATGGCTTTTTCCTTTTTCGGCTTTGTCACCTACAAGGATACCAAGACTCCCTTCTTTTTACACACTTTTCGTTATA
>DYNZ01000325.1 GCA_020720805.1 Leptospira biflexa
AGGTTAATGCGTCATCTTTGCCATAAAGGAGACCGTGCAAAGGGACTTCAATGCCGATACGATTGGCCATTCGCATTGTGAGGTCTTCATTTTCCGGTACTTCAAGATAATCTGCTGTTTGCGGCTTGAGGATGTATCTTCCTCCTTGGTCAACAAAATCGAACGTCTGTTCTTTGACAACCAGACGTGCTGAAAGCTTGGGCTGAACGCCTTGAATCGACAACTTGGTTGCTCGGGCTGCTGCTTCTTGCCGCAACTCCTGAGCGGTATACGGCAACTTTTGCAAGGTGGAAAGTTGCCGTGAAAGGAGTTTCAGACCTTTTGCTGAATACAGCCCCGTGCATGGTTCATAGCTGATCGGACAACGATTCATGAGTTGCTTTGCACCGTGACGGCGCCCACCATATCAGCGCCAATTGCCAGAAGTTGCTCGAAAGAGTCGCCGCGATCGATTTTTTTTTGCCGCAGCAACGCTTCAAGCTGGGCTCCTTCGGGAAGCAGACCGTCAAAAAAAGGAGGGAATGCGTCATACACATAGGGTTCGACGCGAACAGGCATCGTCAGTGAAATAGGGACGCCGTCATATCCCGGCTCATAGGTGAAACGAAAGTGGTGTTCATCTTGATCTTCGACCAGGCGGCCGGCGTATATATTTTGAAAAAAAACATTAGCTGTTCGCATCTGATGTCTCCTTCACAAAGGCCTTTTTCAGAGGGCTTTTGAAATCAAGCTCGATGTTGAGAACCTGTAAAATTTTGAGTAAGTTGCAAAGCTGAACACTCTGTTTTCCTTTTTCCAGTTCATAAATTAAATTTTTCCCCACATTTGCCAGTTCGGCGAGTTGTTGCTGAGTGAGTCCGCTACGTTTTCTGTGAAAAAGGACGATGTCTGATAGTTTGTCTTGCATTATTTTCCTTGTATGGAGGGAAATTTTTATGGTTTATTTAGAAAATATATATTTTTTCTCTTAATGCAATATGTTTTCCTGTTTTGCAGGGAAAAATTGGAGCAATCTGCTAAACGTTACAGCAGCAGGAAATTTTATGAACGTGTAGGCCGGGTTTCAACCCGACGCCGTAATCTCAACCCGTGCAAGGAAACTGCCAGCCGCAGATTTTCGCAGATACTCGCAGATTTCAAGGGATTGGACGTGATCTGCGTTCATCTGCGAAAATCTGCGGCAAAAAAATTGTAACTGCTCAGATAAATGGGCTGAAGGTGTTTAGTCTGTGGGTAACGACAAACAGGCCAGGTAAGCGGAACGAAGTGGAGACTCCGAAGGCCCGAAGGCTTTTACCTTCAGCCTTCCAGCTTTTG
>DYNZ01000326.1 GCA_020720805.1 Leptospira biflexa
CCATGAAAGGTAATGATCATGGTAAAAGGAGGAGTTTAAGAGGAGTAGAAATGGAATCATTCAGGTGGTTCCCCTTGTTTATGATCATATTCTGCGATTTTTAAGCGGACACTCCTTACTGAACCCCGCAGAATTCGATAATTTGCGGTAATGCGTCATTCTCCCAGTGCATTCCCTCTGTCGTGATAGTTTCATAAATTTCTTTGGGGTAGTTGAGTAAAATCGTCCGAATAGTCAAATAAATATCGAGGCTGTCATCGGATAATTCACTTTCGGCATCCAGAAGCTCGCTTCCCACCAACGTGTTTAACAGCTCTTCGTTAACCTCTCCCTTCATTAAATAAGGGGCATATAATCTGGCTGCCTTCTCTAATATCCTCATCAGAGCCAGATACTTTTTGAATTCCCGGCTGACATCAAAATTCGGGGTTACGTTCATTTGATTAAAGGCATCCTCAACGGCTTCCGCCATAAAATTTGCCTGCTCAGGGCAGAACAGGATGTCGCCTAACTGAAGCCCGTATTTATGAACGAGAAGTGAGTCCACGGCGAGTTCTATTGCCATATGAAGGGCCTCCCTGTCTTCCCCGGTTTTTTCCTGTAAAAGATCGCACCACATGCCGGAGCCTTCCACATAGCCATCCACACTATTGTGGGCCTGTATATCTGCATAAACGTGGGTTCTGATTCCTTCCGTAAAATATTTCAGTTTGTAATTCCATGGCTTCAAATTACTCGAAGCGATGTCATAGAAGTAAGTGGTTTCAGGAACGACTTCAGGATACTCAGTAATCCCGTGCAATTTAAAAGCCGTGTCTTGATCGATCAGGCCCAGGTCTCTCAGATACCAAAAAAAATCCGGAACGATGGAGCCCATTCGTGCATTATAGTTCGCTATATATCTTTGCTCAACTCCAAGGGATTTCTTAGCTGCATAGGCGTGCGTTGATTGCCCCCACGCCAATGCGGAGGAGGCAGATGTCGAGATGCTGATTAAAACCGCCAAAAATAAAATCATCCTGATAGATAACCACTTTTTCATCTCAATCCTCCTCTGTTCTGAGTTCCCTTGTGGCCTGCTTTTGTTAAACTTCCATTTTGGTGCCTTACAGAATTTTTTTGTTTTTTTCAAAGAAATCAGTCTTCATCAAAGTCATACTCTTCCATCATGCTATCGGCGGCAAAATTGAGAAAAACGCCCAGGGATTCGCTGAGGTTTTTTGTGATCTGGCTGTATGCCAGCTTTTCCTCAACGGTCTTGGCCTTGGCCAGTGATTTGAGGGCCTCGGATAATTGGGTGGACAGGCTGTCCATTA
>DYNZ01000327.1 GCA_020720805.1 Leptospira biflexa
TACGTTGAGGCGCAGTCTGATTCAGGAAGGCTTGAGCTTCAGAAGCGGAATTAAATACACAAGAATCCAGTAGACCGCCTTTCGATACAAGGAAGGCGCGTTCCGGTAGGGCTGGGTCAATCTGCCAGCCGTCTGGATAGCCTGAATAGTCACATTTCACCATTCGCTTCAGTCCGGGGATGCGTGCTCTCACAAATGCGGACTCTCTTTCGGTTAACTGCTTTTTTGTAATAAGGTCAAGAAAGTCCCCCTCCACGATTCGCAGGGTAGCCTTCTTCAATAATGAAGGCAGCGAGGGCGGCGGATCGGTCATCATCCTGATCTTCCTCTCCATTGGAGACATCCCATCCATCAGGCTCAGCTTCAATGGTTTGGTCATCATCTTCTGGCTCATTTCTTCCTCCCATCGTTTCTTGAAAGTCAAGCTCAGCAGGGCTTGCTTGATAGCTTTCAGCTATTATATCACTGCTTTCGATAGTCGTAACTATAGGATTAGTTGGATTTTCCTTCCCCGTCTCTGGGGACTGATAAGAAATTGTGGTTTTCGGGGTGCGCCTATTGCTGGTGCGGGTTTCAGCATTTTCAGAATTGGGGTTTTCGGTTTCAGAATTGGGGTTTTCGGTGGAAATCGGGGTGGAGAATTGGGAAATCGGGGTCAAAAGTGTTTGGGCATCACACTCTAAAATGGAGGCGCGCAAGCAGTACAACCGCACCTCCCCCATTCCTATGTTTACCTTTTTTTGCAGTCTGTCGTCGTTTGTCCGCAAAAAACCCAATCTTTTCACGATCTTCGCGATCTGCGTGGCCGTCCTGCCATCCCCGGCTGCCCTCTCCATGGCCGAGCAGGTCAGGCAAATTTCGTCCCCCTTCAAAAAACCCAGCCGCTCGATTGGCGAAAACTCACCATCAGCTTGTAGTTTTTTTTGATTCGTGATTAAAAAATCCTTCACCCTCTCAATCAATTGCTCATCTTCGGTTGCGCGCTGGTCAACAACAATGGAAGCGGGGTTGGCGGCTAAAAGATACGACTTTAGCAGCATTTCGTTCGCTACCCTCAATCCCGATTCAGCCAGCAGCCCGGCGAGGAGGCGCGCTCTGTGGATGTCGCTGGCCTTAATGTCCACGCCACGGACGACACCAGAGTGATCCACAAATGCGACTTGGAGAGACCATCTCCCTAGGTCATTCGCTCGCCTTGAGACTGCCCATAATGGCGCACTCACAAAAACATACGTTGGCGGATCGTCGGCGGTTTCACTAGGTTCCTCATAAAAAAGACCAGTTTCGCGCAAGTCATAACGGGGTGGAATCGAGA
>DYNZ01000328.1 GCA_020720805.1 Leptospira biflexa
GGGAATTTATCGGCGACCAGGTGCAGGGTACGGGCTACACAATCTTCAAAGTTCGCATCCGCAACAGTGATGTATCTCGCGGCAAAAGCGGCGGTTATCGTGTAATTTATTATCTGAAAACAGCAACGGCTGTCATCCTCGTAACAATTTACTCAAAGACCGATCAATCTGATATTTCTTCCGCAAAGATAAAGAAAATTTTGGCTGAGTTTGGATAATTCATCCTTCCTCATTTATCCTTCATCCTTATGGACAATCGCCCCCTCAAAGTCTTTCTCTGCCACGCCCACGCGGACCGTGACCCCGTGCGCGGACTTTACGCCCGCCTGACCAAAGACGGCGTGGACGCATGGCTCGACAAAGCCAAACTCCTCCCAGGGCAGGATTGGGAATTGGAAATCCGCAAGGCTGTGCGCGAAGCGGATGTAGTGGTGGTTTGTCTTTCAAAGCAATTCAATCAGGCGGGGTTTCGACAAAAGGAAGTACGCCTTGCCCTCGATACCGCCATGGAAAAACCCGAAGGCGAGATTTTTATCATCCCTGCGCGGTTGGAAGAATGTGACACGCTCGAAAGCCTGAGAAAATGGCATTGGGTGGATTTGTTTGAGGACAATGGTTATGAAATGCTCATGCGTACTTTACGAGCGCGAGCAGATAGGATTGACTTGAAAATTCCATCAAAACAGGAATTGCGCATTTTTTACGATTTGTCTTGCCATTATGAACAAGATATAGAAAATGCGAGTGCGGAAGTTATAACTAAATATTTGATTGAGTCCTTGACGCGCATAATGTCCTTCGTATCTATCTATGACAAAAATAATGCCTCACTTACTTTGGAATTTCTTATAGACCATATTGAGTATTTTGACCCCAAAGAAGGTAAAACTCTTCAATACGCGATAATTATTCATGGGAAAAAGCAGGAACTTCTTGGAAATAGCCAGTTTAAGCCCGTTCAATCGATAGCTGATATACAAGACATGTTAATAATTACAATTACTCAGGGAGTATCTAAAGTCAAGATTAGATTTGACAGCAATAACCTCCCTAGCGAGGTATTTGATATTTTCATTAAGAGTATTTTAGAAGATTTGGTTGGATTCGCTCCTGCTAAACCTTTATGAAACTTAGAAAAGCATGCCCGAACCCAAGCGCCCCCTCAAAGTCTTCCTCTGCCATGCCCATGCGGACCGTGACCCTGTGCGCGGACTCCCCGCAGGGACCCGCCTGACCCAAGACGGCGTGGACGCGTACTTCAAGACTTCTGGGCATCGCACGGATGAATCTAAAGAAGAACTCCGAGATTTTA
>DYNZ01000329.1 GCA_020720805.1 Leptospira biflexa
TTTTTTATGTACGGTGAAGATGCCGATCTCTGTTTACGTGCATCTGCAAAAGGTGCAAACCCGATCATCACCCCAGATGCAACGATTATTCATTACTGTGGAGCATCCGAAACAGTACGAGCAGACAAAATGGTTCGGCTCTTGCGAGCGAAAGAACAGTTAATCAGAACGCACTGGAGCCCGTTCGTTAGTCATGTTGGCTTAGCACTTCTTAGATTTGCCGTTTTATCCCGGACAGTTGCCTGTCGCCTCCTCATCCTCTTCATGCCAAACAAGCCAAACAAGAATGCCGAGAGCTGGAAAGAAATATGGCAGCGACGTAAAGAGTGGCAGACATCATGAGCAATATAAAGGGGGAACGGTAATTATGGCTGATATGATCTCCATAATCATTCCGGCACATAATGAAGAGAAGGTCATCGCAGCTGCACTCAATCCACTCGTGGCAGCTGCAAACAGCGGAGCAGTGGAAATAATCGTTGTTTGTAATGGATGTGCTGATAAAACAGCAGAGATTGTGACTTCGTTTGGCGATGCTGTTAACTGTATTGTCACACCTATTCCATCCAAGACAAATGCGCTGAATTTGGGAGATGCGGTAGCCAGTGGTTTTCCACGTATTTATCAAGATGCTGATGTGGTACTGTCATTTGAGGCTATCAAGCAAATCGCACTGGTTTTACAGTCCAATAAATTTCTTGCTGCTGCGCCAGTGATGCGGATGGATTTTCGGAATGCTTCCTGGCTTGTGCGCAGCTATTATGAGGTTTGGCAGCATCTCCCATACGTCCAGGAGGGAATGATTGGAACAGGAGTCTATGCCCTATCAGAGGCGGGTAGGAAACGATTTGATATCTTTCCAGAGATAATTGCTGATGACGGCTATATCAGGGCACTTTTCAAGACCGACGAGCGAACTTCTGTTGATTCTTGTTTTTCCTTAGTACGAGCACCATCAGACCTTGCCAGCTTACTCAAAATAAAAACACGTAGCCGTCTTGGTCATTATGAGCTCAAGAAAAAATTTCCAGAATTGCAGAATAACGAAGAAAAGGACTATAGTGGGGCCACGCTGAGTTTAATAAGCCAAGTTACCTTATGGCCGAAACTTCCAGTGTATCTATACGTCAACCTGAAAGCTCGTTTCAAAGCAAAAAAATATGCCCGCATTCAAGGATTTACCGGCTGGGAACGTGATGAGTCGAGTCGTGAGGATCTTTAAGAGAATATGAACAAGAAAATAATGCTGGTCTCTTCTTCAGGTGGCCACTGGGTTCAGTTGAACAGATTATTACCAGCCTTTGAAG
>DYNZ01000330.1 GCA_020720805.1 Leptospira biflexa
TAAGCATTTCCTTCTTGCTTACTTCTGTTTCAGATGAAGTGACAGCGTTTTCGTTGTCCGCAGCAGGATTCTCGACCTCTGTAGTGTTGCCCACCACAGGAGGATTCTGGTCTTTTACATTTTTGTTATTGCCAAGCATTATTTACCTCCCTGTCCGAGCCGTTCGGCGCGTCGCTGTGCGACGACATCGGCTGCATCTGTTACGACTTTGCTGCTTACATCTGCATCAGGGTTGACAGAAGCTTTTGCTCTTGCCAGTTCTCTTGCTGCGTCGTAGCGGGCATCGATAACCTCATCTGCAAGACTGTCCAGTTTTGTCTCTGTGGGAAACGGAAGAAGCTCTGCGATTACAGCCAGTTTAGTACCTTTTGCATCCAAGCCATCTGTCTTAATTGACGGCACAGCGGCCTTTGCCTCTTCGACAATTTTCTGGAGTTGTTCGGTAGATTTAGAATCTGCGCGAAGAGAATTGATCTCTTGTGCAAGCTTTTTGTTTTGCTCTGTAAGACTTTGAATGGTGGCCGAAAGGGCATCCAAACGGGGATTCAACGAATCCGTTTTGGCTGCGGGTTCTGGTTCTTGTTTTGGCTCTTCAACCGGTTTATTTTCCGGTTGCGCTGCACCCTTGAAAAAATTCAGCAACGCTGAAATCAGTCCAAATTCGCGTGAGCTTTTCTTCACAACGATATCGTTGTCGTTCTCTTCAGGCATTGTGCCCTCCTGTGTGTTTTTGGTTTCGTGGCTTGCATCTATGCGCACGGCAGATTGAATAGGCAGGTCATGTTGATCAAACTTAAGCGTAGCAGAATCCAGTTTCGCCTTATTTCCCAGGCGCCCTATTTCTACGTGAGCCAAGTGGTTAAAGCGGATTTGGCGCTGCACCTGATCGTAACGAACACCGTTATATACACCCGGTGTTTTATCGATCACAACTTTTTGTCCCAGGCTTACCTGCACCTGCTCTCCAACCCGAATCTTATCGATCAGATCGCCAGAGTACACAATCTCATCTGCACGGATTTTGTTTTCGTCACGACGGGCGTTAGATACAGAGCCCGCAACATACTTAGAGTAGTTACCAGGTCCAACAAGCCCATCGTTGTCCGCAGCAGGAGGATGTTGATCTGTTACAATAAGCCCCTGTGCAGATCGCATTGTTTCAGGAGAGAAAATCTCGTCAGGCAACTTTGCTTCCATGACGATGCTTCCATCCGCGCGCAAATATGGATAAACCCCTGTCTCGACAATCGTCACTTCTCCACGGACGAAACCTGTTCCTTTTTCCGTGGCGCGAAAAGACGCTTTG
>DYNZ01000331.1 GCA_020720805.1 Leptospira biflexa
TTGCTAGTGTAACAAATTTTCTGTAATTTCAAAAAGAAGTAGATCACGGTATCCTTTCAGAAGTCAATCAAACCAAAGAAAGGATGAAAACCATGATCTACAAAGATGATTGTACATTACCAAAAGAATACTTGGAAGGATTAGCCGAGCAAGGGATGGAAGGATTGCCGGATCTAGTACGGATATTGGTGAACGAAGCCATGCAGATCGAGCGTGAGAATTATCTGCGGGCCAAACCATACGAACGCAGTGATGAACGTAAAGGACATGCGAATGGCTATAAACCTAAGACAGTCAAGACTCGCATAGGTGAAGTGACATTCGATATTCCACAGGTGCGAGAAGGCGGGTTTTATCCACGCTCACTGGAAAAGGGTTTGCGCAGTGAACGGGCACTGCAACTTACGCTGGCGGAAATGTATGTGCAGGGTGTGTCGACTCGAAAGGTAGCCGCTATCACTGAGAGGTTATGCGGCACACAGATCAGCGCCAGCCAGGTCAGCCGAGCAGCAGAACAGTTGGACGAAATGCTGGAGAAATGGCGCGATCGAACACTGGGAGAAGTGGTCTATTTGTATCTGGATGCGCGTTATGAGAAGGTGCGTCAGGCAGGCAGTGTACAGGATGCGGCCATTTTGATGGCTTCTGGAGTGAAAAAGGATGGAAAACGATCTATTTTAGGTGTTTCTGTTTCTTTGAGTGAAGCAGAAATCCACTGGCGAGCATTTTTAGAGGAACTGGTCCAACGAGGATTGCATGGAGTTCAACTTATCGTTAGTGACAACCACGCAGGAATACAATCTGCACGCAAGGCGGTTTTCACGGGTGTACCCTGGCAGAGATGTCAATTTCACTTACAGCAGAATGCAGGGCAGTATGTGCCTAAAGTAGGTATGCGCACAGAAGTGGCAGAAGATATCAGTTCTATCTTCAATGCACCTGATCTGGAAACAGCAGAAACATTCCTCAAGAAAGCTGTTGAGAAGTACGAGGTTCTTACCCCGAAATTAGCGGATTGGATGGAGATAAATATACCGGATGGATTTACTATATTTGCTTTCCCGAGAGAACATCAAAGAAAGTTGAGAACTTCCAATTATCTTGAACGGTTGAGTCAGGAGATAAAACGGCGCACGCGGGTTGTTCGAGTCTTCCCCAATGAACAATCATGCCTTCGTCTGATCTCGGCGATTCTAATGGAAACTAATGAAGAATGGGAGTATGGTAGATTGTATTTGAGAATGGAGGTTGGTTAGGGTATTATCAATTATATAGAAAGGATCTGTGACTGAATTTACAGAAAAA
>DYNZ01000332.1 GCA_020720805.1 Leptospira biflexa
GCTAAAGATCCTTTCAATGGAACAGGGAAACCTGAGCCTTTAAAACACTCTTTGGCAGGTTGTTGGTCTCGTCGTATAGATCAGGAAAATCGACTTGTTTACTCCGTTAGTGATCAAAAAATTCGAATCCTTTCCTGTCGTTTTCATTATTAGTCGAGTTTGTTTTTGGTCTTGGTCGCATGCGACCAAGCGTCATTGCCAAAGGCAATGTGTAAGCGCGCATGTCTAAAAATTGACATGACGGCCTTTACTGGCTTTCGCTCCCTCCTCTATAAAAAGTATCGAGTTCCTCACGACGCCCGTGGCCGTTTAAGCACGCGCGATATTTTTAAGAGCGCATAAGTGCGCATCCTCCGGATGAAGCCCTATTAGAGAAATATTTTTTAGGGCATTTTATGAAATACAAACAGAAAAGGAACCTCTCTCATGAAAAAAGCTGAAGCTAAAAAGGCTATGACTAAAGCAAGGTTGATCATTGAAGTTTCTAAAGAAACCGGTCTTTCCAAAGCGGATACAGCACTTGCTCTTGAGGGGATGCTTCGATCTATTCAGAGAGAGCTTCACCAAGGACATAAGATCACAATTACAAGATTTGGAACCTTTAGGATTTTTCAACTCAAGGCAAGGGAAGGGCATAATCCACGAACAGGTGAAGCGATGAAAATTCCTGAGAGGAGGATCGTTAGATTCAGAGGAGGGGCAAAATTGAAGAAAGATATTGCTTAAGCTTTTTGAAATAAAATGTGTAGAAGAGGTGATCCTTGTGTTTCATTTTCTCGAGTGACTCCTCTCATAAATAGGCCTCTTAAGACTCCTATAGTTGCTCTTAAAAGGGAAAGGGGAGTGAAAATTATTTTTCGCTGCTGTAGGGCCTCCTATGGGGCTTGAGGATAGGTTTAAATTTCAATAATCGATTTTCTTAAAACTAAAATAGGGCTTCATCTGGAGGATGCGCACTTATGTACGATTGGAAATCGTCCTTGTGCTTTATGGCCACGGGCGTCGTGAGGAATGAGATTTTTCTTATAATTTTTTGTCAAAGCTCGGTGATATACCCTCTTAAAAAGAGGGCGCCGTCGGCAGGACCGCATGTCACGATTTCCAATCGTGCATAAGTGCGCCTTTAGAAATTTTCAATTCCTTCAGGATAGCTTCATTCGCTTTGCTCATATATTTTTTGATGGGGTCTGGAGATAAGAAGAAATTTAAGGAGCGAAGCGAGTTAAAAGGGTCCGACGATTTTTAAGGAGGCGCGCTTATACAAACTCTTCGAGTTTGTGCTCTTTGGTGCAAGCACCTCAGACC
>DYNZ01000333.1 GCA_020720805.1 Leptospira biflexa
AATCGGGCCAGGCGTGATACAACAAAGCCAGATAAAAAACCAAAATCTGGGATGCGCGCGTACCATCATGGGGAATTGATTTGGAAAAATCCAAAACTTTGGCGGCGCTTTTGATCAGCCGCCGCGGAACCAGAACGCGTGGAATTTGCGGAATGTCGTTTTCATTAATTTCAAAGGAGTTGCTGCCAATCAGGGAGCGCAGCAGCCTGACAATTTTTTTCCGATCGAGTGTCGGTGAAAGCGAGAGGTGATATTGCTCTGGGATAATTTTATCCAGGTAACTATTGCCGTCCATGCGCGTGCCTTCGTATTTATGGTTGATGTAACTGGCAATTACTTCGGCGTCCATGGCGAAGACCCAGGTACAATGCGGAACATTGAAGAAGACTTTGACAGATTCGAGCAAACGCACCACATGATCAGGCGAGCAGCGATCCAGGTTGTCTATGCAGAGGACGATATTTTTGCTTTCTGTGTGTTTGCAGGCGGAGTCAACTAAACTGGAAAATGCCTGTTTTGTTTCCTTTATTTCTTTCGCGTCTTTTTTCCACTTTTGTAAAATTACTTCGTGGCTTACGTCTGCATCATGCACAGCCGCATCGGCAATGGTTTCTTTTATTTTTTTGAATCCAGATTCAACCTGGTCGGCATTGAATTTCATTTTTAGCGCCGATTCTGCCAAAAAGAGGGTGGAAGAAAACAATACGCGCTTCACAATGATAGACCAGATCATTGGAGGAATTTCATTCCCCGCGATCTTGTTCAATTCAACCACAACCGGAATTAGCAAACCATCGCTTGATTCGTATTCCCAGGCATCAATGATTTCAAGGTGAAGTTTACTGCCAGAGCCAACAGTTAATTGTTTATTCTGTTGGTTAATCAAGTGAAGAAGGCTGGTTTTCCCCGTTCCCCAGCCGCCGTAAATGCCAATTACATGCGGGCAATCCTCCTCTTGCAAGCGGCTTAATATTCTTGTAGATAAAGACCGTCTTTCGAGAATATCCCTTTCAAAAATATTTTGATTATCTTCAAGCGCTTCGTGAATGTTGATTTTTTCATTTTTGTCAGACCCGCTGCTCATTGCGTCCTCCCAGTTTTATGCATTAATGCTCAACGAAATTAGTATATACTTTTACGGGGGGTGTTGTCAAGTCGTTTTGGAAAGCAAAAAGGGGGCGGTTGAAAGTTTCGGAAAATTATCGCTGCCGCTGATAAAGGGACCTGCGATGCATGAAATTCCGCGAAGGATTCAATTTTGATTTCTTGGTCATGGGTGTCTGTCGGTCGGTGTGTTTTTCTT
>DYNZ01000334.1 GCA_020720805.1 Leptospira biflexa
CTGCTTTAAACAAATTCATGGTAAATTCGATTGTAACCATGCTGCTAAAGATGGCGGCGTAGAGTTTTTATAAGAAACTTCAGTTAAAGGAGAACCACATGTTGTTACGTAAGAGATTAATTCAGCGAGTAATTGTATTAGCATCCGTACCCATGGCCAGCCGCAATGGCCACAACCTCAACCTCAGGACACAGTATGCAGAAAATAACTAAAACAATGTTGGCAGTTGGTTTTTTTGTGGGTTTGTCTTCCAATGCTCTTGCCCTTCCTTATTCCTATACCACCAACAATGAGGGGTGGTCGCAGACATATGTCGGCAGGCCGTCGGGAGCCACTTACGATACGCTGTATCCCAATACTGCTGCCAATTGGAGTGCCACAGGGGGAAATACCGACGGCAACATTTATCAAAATGCAAACGGCATTATTCAACGTGCATATTGGATGGGGTCTGTAGGCGATAACTCCCAAGGGGATTTAACAGGAAAACAATTGCAGACCGATATCTTCAGCACAAACAATTGGCAAACGCTCGCCAATGGTTCTGGTGGAGATGATGGCAATGTCTATGCTCGTTGGGTTATCGCAAACGATATTGGGAATGGGAAATACAACATGTTTATTTCCAACCGGGAATCAAGCATTGATATCAATGAGCTTACTGGCTGGGAAACACACTCGATTTCTTTGTCTGCGGAGAATTTTATCAGGTGGCCAAATTTCGATGCCGGGAGCCAGGATTTTGCTAACCTGCTGACGAATTATGACCAGATCGGCCTGTATATATTTAGCGGAACTGATGTAATTGCCAATATTAATGGCGGTACCGGAACATGGGGAACTGGATCGACCTTGTTGCATTACGGCGGTTATTCAAAAGACGGTAATACAGCTACCTGGGCGCTGGATAACTTTGGCGCCGCTCCGGTTCCCGAACCTGCAACAATGCTTCTTTTTGGGAGCGGCCTTGCTGGATTAGCTGCCTTTCGCCGTAGAAGAAAATAACCCTGTTGAGTTTCTGTTTTTTGATAGAACCCTGCCCTATCTTAGAGGGCAGGGATTCTATGGGGCGGTTCACAAAACGGAAAATGTGCAAAAAGGCGGGGTCAGGTCTTGAAAAATCACTTAGGTGCCGCGCATAAATAGTGCTTGAACGGAAACCCCGGGATGCTTGAGATGCAGCAGTTCTCGGACACGTTTCGTGGTAATTATCAAAACGAGGCAGGGCGAACAAAGAAAAGGGCAAAGAAAAGGGGACAAAGAAAAGGGGACAGATCTATTGTGCGGCCGGGCAAGGTCG
>DYNZ01000112.1 GCA_020720805.1 Leptospira biflexa
GACTAGTGTTAGATTTTTGGAGCTGACCCAAGGTCGATAAGGACGCGGTTATGGCATTGCCCAACCGGTCAAATCTTGTGCTGTGGTTCGACATCTCGACAAGCTCGATGCATCGCAGGCTCACCATACAAGTTTATCGAAGCATCGATGCTTATTGGTATATACAGTTTTGCAGGTAACATTCGCTCTGTCAATATTGCCAAAGGCAATTTTCGTTCTGCATGACAGGGAAACGGGTTCTATTCGATGGCGCTATCCAATTGAAGAAAACTTCGGATAACCTGAGTGATGCGAATATGCCTCTGGTGGTAGTGGTCATGAAGGAACTGCAAGGGTTTGATGGAACCATCCTTTGTTTCGATGACAGCTCTGGTTCGTTCCTGGAGATACTTTCTTAAAAGATCCGCGAACTCCGCTTCGCTCTTCAGGCGTCTGCGCATGCTGGTCTCCACATAAACATTGCTGATCTGATCCAAGGGAAAAGATTTTCCTTTGATCTCCTGCGTTGTGCCAAGCAGGCTTTTTCGCGCGTAGGTAAATTTATTCAACCCGATGTCGAGAATCAGCCGTTTTCTGTAGCCAAGCACAAAGATGATAAAGGCTGTGGTGAGAAAAATAAAGCCATATATCCGAATTTCTGTGAAAAATAGCGCGGCGATGCTCAGAAACATGGAGCTAACGGAGATTGTCCAGAGTATGGGAGGCAAAATTTCGATGATCAAACGGGTCTGGCTTTGATCTATAATTTTCGTTAAGGCGGTAAATCTATAAAAAGCCTGGCGCAGGTTCATCGTAATCGCTCTTTTCTACGGATGCTTGTATAGCTGTTGAAAGATGGAACAGGGATCAGGATTTTTCAAATAAAATTTATTGCAAAAGGGAAAAAAAGCTTTTTTCTGATTTGTCGTTCGCGTGAATTCTATTCTGATTTCTGCTGTTCCTTTTCTTCTGACGATGTAAGTGAATGGCTATTTATCTGATGGTATAGGTGGTAGGCTCTGTCCGGGCCTACCAGCAATTTGGCCGCTTCCAGGCTTGTTTTGATTTTTCCGCTGATAATCTTTCGGCTGTATGCATAGCGGATGCGCATCTCTGCGCTGGGATCGAAATCGTCTCTTTCCATCGTGAAAAACTCTGCCTCTATTTATCAGGGCGGTCATAAAAACCAGCTTTTTCACTATTTTTTAAAAACAGAAAAGCTGGTTTTATCAATACGTGCGCTCAAAGGTAGGCACAAAAACTGCCGTTTTTGTGCCTACCTTTCAATATAGTACAAAGAGGTGCATACAGCTTTTGCTTTTTCCAGGGTCTGCGCAATGTCCTGAGGGCGGATGTCCAGGTGCGTTACAGCGCGCAGCCGCTCTCCCGTATTGCTAAAGCGTACGCCCAGCCTGGTCATCTCCGCCAGGAATCTTTCCTGGGTCGGTTTCATGTCATGAGAATGGCAGGAAAAATAGACCATATTGGTGTCAATACGATCCATAACAGCGATACCTGGTATCTCGCGTAGTCCTGCGGCCAATTGGGCTGCCATCTCATGGTCGCGGCGCAATTTGGGGACATTATTTTCCAGGGCATAATGGGCAGCCGCTGCCATAATGCCGGCCTGGCGCATGGCCCCACCTAAGAGATGCTTATAGGTTTTGGCCTGGTGAATGAACTCTCTTGAACCAAGCAGCACCGCGCCGAAGGGAGCACCCAGACCTTTGCTGAAGTCGATCCAGATGCTATCCGCAACCCGGGCATAATCCTGTACAGGGGTAGCTGTTGCAATGCTGGCATTGAATAATCTGGCTCCATCAATGTGAATTTTAAGTTGCAGGGATCGGGCAGCATCTGTAACCTCCTGAATTTGATCCAGAGGCCAGACGCTTCCGCCGCCAAGGTTATGGGTCTGCTCCAGGCAAACTAGAACAGGTTTAGGAGCATTGCCTGGCTTCCGGAATGCTGCCCGTTCCAGATCCTGGGCTCTGTAATGTCCATAAGGGTCGGTCGCGATACTCTCCAGAAGCACACCGCTCACCAGCGCCGCACCGCCAGATTCAGAGCGCAGGATATGGGAGAGGGAGTCCAGCAGGACGCTCTGTCCGGGCTGGGTATGAGTCTTCAAGGCGACCAGGTTGCACATGGTGCCGCTGGGCAGAAACAGGGCCTCCTCCTTGGCCAGAAGGGCAGAGCAGCTCTGGAGCAGAGCGCGAACGGTGGGGTCTTCGCCCTTTTGTTCATCGCCGACCTCGGCGTCGGCCATAACCTGGCGCATCGCCGGTGAGGGCCTGGTGGCTGTGTCGCTGGAAAGATCAATCATGGCTATTGGGTTTCAAGAAAAACCATCAGATCACCCATGGAGATAAATAGTTGGATATGCGCAGGAAAATTCATGCCTGCGACTAACACTCCATAATGTTTACCGCCGACGATAGATAGCTTGCGTTTGTCAAAACGTTCCATGATTCTTTGAATAAAGGGAATGTCCGCTTCATGAAAGGTGTCCAGACCGCGCAGATCCAGAACAATATTGTCCTTTTTGGTCAATGTAAAAAAGGCTGGGTTAAAAACTATGCCGGCCTCTTTTGTAAGATCCTTGTCCACCTGCTGGGCGTTGATATTGACAACGGACATATTGTGATCTCGTTCCAGGGTGATATGCTGACTGAGATTTTCCAGGGATTTCAATCTGTCAGTTTTGTTACGCTGGATCGCGATAGCGATTTTACGCACCAGCAAGGGCTGCTGGTAGGGCTTTTTGATATAGTCAGCGATACCGAAACGCATGGCATTGGCGACATCATCCCTCTGCGAGGAGGCTGTCAGCATGATTACCGGTATATTTTTGGTGTTCTTTTGATCCCTGAGTTTACGCAACACAGAGAAGCCATCCATGTCAGGCATATTGATATCGAGCAGAATAACATCAGGTTGTCCTGTTGTCGCCATCTCAACACCTTTGGCGCCTGAGCTGGCAGCGATGACCTTTAAATTTTCGCTGGAGAGGTGGACGGATAACAGGGATCGAATATCCGGATCATCATCGATGACAAGAACCTGATGCATACTTTGCTCCTGAATGTGCCGAATTCGCCCCTGGACATTGGATAGGCAGAGGGGTTCTGGCAAGCAAGTTTTTATTTTGTTTTCCTGCAGGTAAAAAGTGACTAAGAGTAACAGTGCTTGACCTGGACAGGACAAGAGATCAGATGCGTCTATTCTTCTTTTTTAGATTCGAACCGTGCTGTTTGGCAAACGAGGAAAAGGTTTAGGTAAGGCTCTGACGCAATGAAGGTAGTGGATTTTTCAGCTTTTTTGGATGTGGATGGCCGTTTTCGGTCAGTTGGCCTGTCAGACCTGGCTATTACAATTTTTACGCATATCCGTATCGCCCTTAGCCAGGGGCAGGCCGAAGCGATAAAGATCAATGAAACCGTAATGCCCCTGTTGCTGCGAGATCTTGCTGTGGTCGCCTACGAACAGCCCGATTTTGATGAAATCAACCGCCGTTTTCTGTTTCTAAGTCATCGTATCAATCGCCGCTGGCAATTAATCAAAAATTTTCTTCTCTATTTGTTCACCTGTCACCAGAGTATCGCTTTGGCAAAGATCGCAGAAGATTTTATCAGGCTAGAGGGTGTCTCTCCGGACCAGGCTCAGGGAATTCGATCTCTGGCTGACTTTCTGGAGGAATTTCAGCGGTCGCAGCACGGGGGCACGCTACCGGGAGGTGGCAATTTCAGCCGTAAAACCCAGGAGCTTTGCACCATGGTACTCGGCTTTGATTCTGCCCAACGCCGTGAGTTGGAACGCGAGCTTGATAAAATCGGCAAGCGCAACGAAATTATGCAAAAAATAATTTTCACGGCTGTGCTCTCTTTCGCGGAAATCGCCCAGATCAGCCAGATGGACACCTTCTATTTTCGTCGCTTTCCCTTGGTCGTGTTTGAGCGCGTGAGCTCGCTGTTGACAGGACCTACGGTAGCGCAATTGGATGGGGTTTTGCGCAGCCGGGAGCTTCTCAATGAGGTTGATCTCTTTTTTGAGAAGAGGCAAACTCCAGCCAAAACGGCTGTGGTTGAGCCCGAAAAACCTGCCACAGCAGCCGAGGATTCCAAGGAGAATCTTCTTGATCAGATGATCCATAATGGCGCAAAAGGGAAGCTGTCACAGGCACAGATCGACGAGATACTTAAAAAGTTCCTTTCCTGATAGTCTTTATGTCTTAGCCGGGCGGACTGATCGAAAAAAGATTTTGATCGAATAGAGCTGGCTGTCCGCCTGTATGCCAGAATAGGACTGGTCCCTCCGGCAGCAATTTTTTTGTCAGCAACCTGTGCAGGCCAAGCATAGCTCGCGCTGTGTAAACGGGATCTAACAGGAGTGCGTCAGCGCGCGCTGTCTGAAGTATCACCTGCTTCTCTTCTTCTGTGACTACGGCATAACCGGCTTCCTTCAATTCGCCATAAAGGTGCACAGGAGGAGGGTTGCCTGAATCTACCTTTGTTGATACTCCCAGCAGAGATAAGGTTTCACTGATTAAGGAGTGGATGTGTCTGGTCTGGTCGTCGCTCTTCTGATCCGGGTCAATTTCAATTCCAAAAATCTCGATAGTATCACCGGTCACAAGCTTTCCCGCAAGCAGACCCGCGTAGGTGGCTCCTGAGCTGCTGGCCAGAACAATCGAACCAGGAAATATTTTTTGGGAACGAAACTGCCCTTGCAGCTCAAGGAAGGCAGAGGTATAACCCAGGGCGCCGCGGCCATTGGATCCCCCATAAGGGACGAGATAAGGCCTTTTCCCTGCATCGATCAGCTTTTGCAGCAGAGCCTTCTCCGTCTCCCCTTTGCGCTGTTTGCCTGTCCAGTGAATGGTAGCCCCAAAGAGGAGATCCAGCAGGAGGTTGGCCTGGCTCTGGTTCGGCACAGCGCCTCCCAGCAGCAGGTGACACTCCAGACCCAGCATCGCGGCAAGACCGGCGGTCTGCCGGCAGTGGTTGGATTGAACGCTGCCCGATGTGATTATGGTGTCTGCTTCCTTTTTCTGGGCGTCGTGCAGCAGGTATTCGAGTTTACGGTTTTTATTGCCGCCAAAAGCAGGTCCCGAGAGGTCGTCGCGTTTGCAGAAAATATCCCGCTGCCAGATACGGCTTAGACCAGGCAGATACAATAGCGGTGTGGGCAGGGCACAGAGCGATACTTTTTCTGTCTGCAGATAGTTGGTGATGGCGTTCAGGTTGTTCATCGGACGACTCAATTCTTTTCCTTGTGTGGGGTAGCGGGTGTCATGCGAGGATAATAGCGGTCTAGCTTGCGGTTTTCATGAGCCGCATAGCCAATATAGCCGTCACTGGCTGCTTTTTTGTAAAAATCCTGAGTCAATTTGTCATAGGGATAAACATAATCGATGAGAAAGACCGGCTTGCCTGCAGCTCTGATTTGCTGGAGAAATTTATTTCGATAGCTTGTTGACTCTGGCATATTTTTTTCCTTGCCGTAATAGTAAAGATCCTCAATGCCCATGCCGTCGATTACTCTGAGGAGGTCAAAAGTGCCAATGCTGGTGATGTGAAAATCAAAGGCCAGCAGCCCTTCGCCATTCTGGGGAACAAGGAAGAACTCATGGCGTCCGCGCGCGATACGGGCATGAGCAGCCAGCCTCTGGATAAACTGTACCATACTTAGGGCCACTTCCTGCCTGCTCATCTCGGCAGAGGCCCAGTACTCGTAGGCGTCCACGATATCCAAGTAGATCCCATCAAAACCCTGATCGATGATTTTATCAAGATAGCCAAGAATGAGCTGCTGCCACTCTTCGGACCAGTAGCGGACCTTAAAGTTGCCCGGCCACTGGGGATTTTCCGGGCCAAGCCAGCAGGGCGCCTTAACGGGGCTTTTCCACTCGCGGCGAAAGTAGTAGCGGTAATCTTCAGCCTCGCCAATGCTGAGGTAGGCCAGAACGATTTTTTGATTATTTTCCCTTAGGCTCCTGATCTGGTCTGGTCGCCACGCTTTGGCCTCGCTGCCGTCGCGGGAGTAGTCCACAACCAGAAGCGATTCGGGGATTTTACCTAGCTGGCGTAGATCCGCTCTCTGTAGCTGGTAGGCCCATGTTGCGGCTGTCAATTTTTTGCTGGCAGCGCTGATGGGCGCGATGTGCCTATTTGGTAAAGTGCAATCTTCTCTCTTTTGGGCTGGCGTTGATGACATCATAACGAGAGTCAATCCTGCGGCAAGAATGTAGAAAAAAATATTTGGCGCACATTTCATGGAGGCTAATAGAGAAAAGAGAACTATTGTCTAGTATTAAGATTGCAGCAAAACCAGCGAAAGTCAAATCAAAATTGTATCCTGACCTGACCAATATCTATGCAAAAAGGAAATTTTCTGGCGAAACTTTGTGCAGGCAATTTTATCCGGGGTATGCTGATTTTGATACGGAAGGCATTTTGGTCTTCGCATATCTCAAAGCACGACCAGCGACGTACGAAGTACCTTTAAGCCAGAATAAAAACACCGAGAACCAGATAATTTTGCTTCTATCGAAGCGGAAAATGTGGCAACTTGATTTTTTTACGTGCTGTTGTTCCTTTCAGGTCTGCAAAAATCGTAATCCGTCATGTTTTCTTAAGCGAAAAAAAAACTATTGCAATATCGAATAGCTGCATTACAGTCGTATACTAAAGGCATTTTGGTTTTCGGATATCGCAAGGCATTGCCATACAGTCAGGGTATCCTGCAACTGTCAATGCGATGTCCACGGATGCACGAGTGTCGCGGGTGACAGGAAGTCACAGGAGCGACCGACGT
>DYNZ01000113.1 GCA_020720805.1 Leptospira biflexa
AATGCCAGCGATGTCGACGCACCCTTTAGCCAGTATAAAACCCGAGAACCAAAGTATTTCGAGTATATCTGGTGATTTCATTTTTTATTTATGCACAGGAAAAGGAATTCACCTATGAAAAAAACGATCATTGCGATCTCTATGGTTTCTCTGTTTGTCGCCGGTACCCTGATAGCTGGCCCGGTTCAAGAGTGCCGTCAACAGGCGCGCACCCAGTGGCAGCAGGCAAAAAAAGAGTGCCATGCCAAATCAGATAAAACCAAAGAAGATCGGAAAGCCAAACAGGCTTGCTTTGTAACTGCAAAGCAAAAATTTCACACAGACAATCAGGCCTGCGCTACCCAAAAGAGCCAGCCTAAAAAAGTAGAAAAGAAATCAGAAGGCTGCTAAGTTTTTTCGCTTTCTGGCAGAAGCCAAAACAATAGAAATGGAAGCGGGGATCAACCCCGCTTTTTTTTTGATCTACGTTATTTCTGTGGAGCGGTTTTCGCCGGAAAAAGGATTGACAACAGTGCGGACAGCAGTAGCAGACCGCCCACCACAGCCAACGCCGCCCAGGTCGGAATGGGAAAAAATTCTGCTGTCAACATTTTTATACCGACAAAGACCAGTATGAGGGATAAGCCGTAATGGAGGTAGTGAAACATATCCATGATGCCGGCAACAGCGAAATAGAGCGCGCGCAGTCCCAGTATGGCAAATACGTTCGAAGTATAGACAATAAAGGGATCGAGTGTTATGGAAAAAATTGCCGGGATAGAGTCCACCGCAAACACAAGATCCGTGGATTCAACTACGATGACCACAATCAATAGGGGCGTCGCAGTTAAGCGTCCTTTGTCTCGTATCCAGAATTTTTCGCCATGCATGGTTTTGGAAACCGGGAAAAAGCGCTGAAACAGTTTTAGTAAGGGATTCTCCTCGGGGTGTACCTCTTTCTCCTTCTCAAAAGCCATGCGAATACCGATAAAAATGAGAAAGGCGCCAAAGAGATAGATAACCCAATGAAGGTTTTCTATTAACGTTATACCAGCCAGGATGAAGATGGCTCTCATGATGAGCGCTCCAAGAATACCAAAAAACAGAACCCTGTGCTGGTATTCGGGCTTCACTTTGAAATAGGAAAAGATCAGCAAAAACACAAAGATATTATCTACGCTAAGAGATTTTTCAATCAGATAACCGGTGAGAAATTCAAGAGCTTTCTGGCTGCCCTGGAAGTGCCAGATGCCGGCATTGAACGTCAAAGCGAGGATTATCCAGAAGAGGGTCCAGAGCAAAGACTCGCGTACTGTTATTTTATGGGATTGGCGCTGGAATACCTTTAAGTCCAGTACAAGCATCGCCAGAATAAAGAGGAGAAAGCCTCCCCACATAAGGTAACTGGTCATCCTGTCATCTCCTTGCGTTAGCGCAGGCTTAGGTGGCGCTCTTCGATGGAGCTGCTGGTGTATCCGGCCTTGATGGTGATGGCTTTGATAATCAAGGGGCTGCGGAAGGACCCTATGGGTAATAGGATTTCACCATTGTAAACCTTACCCTTTTCGGATAGTGGCGCGGAGCCGTCAAGAGAATAGCGAATGGTCGCGCCTGTCGATGGTGAGCTCATGGTAATCGTCAGTTGATTTCCGCGAATGCCGATCTTTATATCTGGTTTAACCAGCAACAAGTCAAAAACATTTTCTTGCAGGCGCGCGCTTTTTGAGATCTCCTGAAGGATGTCGCGATACTGTTCACTGGCAAGTTCATTTTGCAGAAGGTTGACTGTGTTGGCGAAGGTAGAGGTGTAGGGCCAGCGCGTGTCGGTTGGTTTATAGATAGCCAGCATATCTCCGTCCCATTTTATCTGGTAGCCCTGTGCCGCCAGATTTTCCAGAATTTTTTTTCGCTCAAGGAGATAGCGCTGGTAAAAGGGGACGATCTTTTTGTCAATTTCTGTAAAAACGAAATGGAAATTGCCGTTGGCCATGATCTGCTGGTATATGGCAGGCTCATGCTCACGAGCGTACTGGAGATATTTTAGGATATATAGCTTGAACTCCAGGCAGCCGTAATAGGAGCCGTCGATATCCTTAAAGAAAACCTTCCAGTAGGGGAGGCTGTTTTTTTGCCAGTAGTAGGGGAGAAGATCAAGATTGACTTTGGTGCCGATAAAATAGGAGTTCAGCTCGTCCAATAGCCCATACACACCGTGGCTCTGGGAGGAGAGGGTGGTTGAGCTGCTGTTGACATAGGTATCAAAGCGAAATGTGCGGATATTGGTCGGAAAAGTGGACACAATCCGATTGGTCCGAAAAGTTGGCGTACGCCGAACCAGCACCGATTGGCCCTGTCCAAGATAGAAGTCATAAAATTTTCCACTGGGGGTACTGCGGATATTTTTTTTCTGATAATAGCTAAACTCTTTGACCTCGCCCAAATGGCCGGTGTACCCGTGGTTCATCTCATGTACCATAGTGCCGATATCCTCCAGGATGCGGAGGTCGTTATATCCGCTGATATAACTCAGAAAACCTGTTTTGGAATAGCGTGCATCACCAAGTGTAAAGGGGGCCTGGTCATAGCTTGAAACGATAAAATGGCTATCCGGGGAGTATTGTTGCAACAGGTTCAGGATAAAAGTGCGGCGATCCTGGACAGAGTCAGCCATAGCTGAAAGTGGTAGTAGCAGCAAGGCAAGCAACCACCACTTTGGGGCTCTATGGCGGGACCTCGAGCGCAGGGAATTGTCAGTAGAAGCGGACATAAACACCTCCTGTAAAACAGTCCCCGCCTTAATACCCTTTGCTCTTTAATTCTGCTACAATATTTTGTAAAAAAACGGCCGCATCAAAATCGCGTACGCCAGAAAACTGGTGTAAACCAACGATATCCACATGGGAGACGAAATCGTTGCGCTCACCTTTCACAACACCGCGGAAGTTCCCCCAGCGACAGGATTCCAGAGATACCATGGAGTCGTTGGCTCCCTCCTGGGCCGCGATGATCTGTGCCATCTTGCGCAGCAGCAGATTCGGAAATTTACTGTCAATAACCGCACAATAGCTCTGATAGTAGACGCGCGAGCGATTGGGAACCTTGCGGTTAAAAGCGGCCATAAAATCCCTGGTCAGATTATCGCCGGCGAGCCAGCTATTAGGATTTTTATCCCCAGCCAGTCTGGAAAGAAAATTGATCACCTGAACAAAGGCAGCATCCTTTTTTCCTACCTTCGACAGAACAAGGTCTGCCAGATAGCTCCCCCGGTGCGGAGTTGCCAGGGTTGTCAATGACGCGACCTGCCGATCCATACCCAGCCGGCTGATGAGATATCTCGCTTCTAACCCGCCCTTGGAGTGGGCGATGATGTTGACACGCCTGGCTCCTGTTTGTTGCAGGATCTGAACGACTTTGTCTCGTAGGCTAAGTGCGTTTTCGCTGTGAGAGGCAAAGGCATTCTGGTGGCTAAGAAACACGGTTGCGCCGCAGCGGGCCAGAACCTGAGGTATTTTCCCCCAGTAAGGAAAGGCCCGGTTCTGGTCGCGTAACCCCAATCCGTGCACCAGGAGGATAGGGTAGCGTGTTTTGCAGCTCTCTGTAGATCTTTCTTCTCCAGGGGCATGGTGGGGAGGAGTTATCAGGACAAACCATATCAGCAGGGAGAGGAAAAGGGTGCGGTGTTTCATTTTGGATTTCTTTCGGTATAGGATGACTAAAGGAAGATAGATTGCTGCGATTGTTGCAACTTTTTTTTCTTGCTCAAAGCGGTGCTTTCGTGTTCCATCTCTATTACCAGTTTACCAGGTTTCAGGGGAGGAGAAAGAGATGTGTGGTCGCTTTTTACTGTTTGCCCCCTCATCTCAAATCATCGAGCAGTTCGAATTGAGCCAGGAGCTCGGTGCGCTGCAGCCGGATTACAACATTGCTCCAGGCAGAATGGTCGTTACTCTCTCTGCCGAATCCGGAGCGCGATTGGCCAGGCCGAGATTGTGGCAGTTGATCCCCTCATGGACCAAAGATCGCTCTTCTCTGCCCTGGATGATCAACGCCAAGGTGGAGACTGTCACAGAGAAGCCCTCCTTCCGTAGCGCCATCTTGCGCAGGCGCTGTCTGGTGCCTGCTAGCGGTTTTTATGAGTGGCAAACGGAAGGGAAGGTGAAACGTCCCTTCTTGTTTTACCAGGCAGAGTTCCAGCCTCTTGCTATGGCCGCTATCTGGGAGAGCTGGCAGGGATCCCTCCGCAGGCGTTCTTGAGTCCGTAGCCCTGCTTACTAGAGCCGCCAGGGAGCCTGTCAGCGCGATTCATGAGCGAATGCCATTGATCGTATCCAGGCAATGGTATGATACCTGGCTCGATCCACGGATAAACGAGCGGGGATCGGTTCAGCAGATGCTGGTGCAAATCCAAGCAGGAGAGTCAGAGAGACTTTTGTCTCATCCTGTCAGTGCTAAAGTAAACTCGACCCGCAACCAGATCACTATGGACGATCTGCAAAATCTTTCCTGAGAGAGAGTCAGAGGCATGCGGTAAACGGCAGCGATGAGAGCTCTCTGAGAAAATATAGACTCATCTGCTTTGCATCACAAACTGGTCAGGCGTTGGTTCATGCGCGCCGCTGATCTTATCGTAAGCCATATAAAAATCAAACTCCTCAAGCATAGCCAGTTTAGGCAAAATGTTATTTTTCAAATCGTATTGAAAAAAGCCGGGAAAGAGATCCTGATTTTCCTGGATAAAATGAAAAAAGGGAATATGCTTCTCTTCGATCTCCATTTTCACAGAGACCCGTTTTTCCACACCTGTGATCATATATTCAGGTAATAAAAAGTCGCAGAACTCAAATTTTGATCTATCGGTCATCTCCTGGTACATTGTTGTTTGGGGTAAATAGGTGATCAGCGAAGGAAGGACGCGCACACCCATTCCCCGAAAGGCGATCATCTGGAACAGGGATTCGCTAAAATCCTCCAGGGTTTCTGTGGGAAATCCCCAGATAAAAAAGGTGTCCACCTCTTTGATGTATCTCTTGGCCAGAGCCACATTGCGCATGCTGATATCTGAGGTAAGTTTTTTCTGAATCTCCCGGAGCACCTTATCCGAGCCGGACTCTATACCAAACCGGATCTCCTTACAACCGGTCTGCGCCAGTGCCTGCAGCGACTCCTCGTCCACCTGATCAACCCGGGCAAATGCCTTGTATTCGATGTGCAGGTTAGCCTTTTTCAGGGCCGCCGCAAAGCTTAGGGCCCGCTTTGGGCTGGCGATAAAAAATTCATCCTGAAACAGAAACTCTTTGACCCCATGAGTTTGGTGCATGTGGCTCATCTCGCGAACAATATCCTCTGCGGGTCGGGTGTAGCTTTTCCAATCCCAGATCGGCGCAATGGAGCAAAAGGTGCAAGGGTATGGACATCCGCGGCTGCCAAGAATATTATGACCGAAATACTGCGAAAAATCAACCGTGTCATAGGCCGGCCAGGGGATGGAAGCGAGGTCGGCAATGCGCTTTGCTGCCGGATTCTGAACAATGTGTCCCTTACTTCGATAGAAGATATTCGGCACGTTTTCGAGGGATCGCTTTTCCTTCAATGTTTTGACCAGCAGGGGGACGCTGATCTCACCTTCGCCTCGGTGAATGATATCTAACTCTGCTACCCTCTCAAGAATCTGACGTTCAATAGCCATAGGACCCACACCGCCAAGAACAAAAATGGATTGTGGGTAGGCTTTTTTTAGCATGGGCATGGAGTAGAGAACAAACGGAAGAAGATTGGCCATGCAGCTAATGCCGATGATCGGAGCTGGTTTCTGCAGGAAATCGTGCAGCACCTCTGGTTCAAAGATATTCTTTTCGGGCAAGAGCTGATAGTCGCGAAAGTCCACTGTAAGGCTTGCCTGGTGCAGCGCGGAGATCAGATACAAAGGACCCAGCGGCAGTTGGCTCTGGCGCAGTACCATTCCGTCCAGATAGCGGACAAAATACATATTTAAGTTTACGAGTGTTATATCCATTTTAATCAACGCCAAACATAACTTTTCTCTTTAATTTCTTATCGTGCACTTCATAGACAATCTCACAACTTTGTTCCTGGTCATATTTTCGCGAATAATTTTGCCGTTTTTTATAATGGGCCCAAAGTTTTTTTACTACCGCCAGGCCAATGAGTTCTGAATCCGCGGCCGCACCGGCTCCCTGGAGAGGAATTCCCTTAAACATTTCTATAATACTTTTTTGCGCCATTAATATAGCAGAGTCTTTTGCTTGAATTTTTCTCCTCACGACATCTTTTTCATTTTGTCTAGGAACGCCCCAGGCAGTGATTCGGTATGTATGATCATCTATCCACCCTTCCGCAATGGTGTTCTCAGGGCCGGATTTGGTCTGGTTTGCAACAAACATACTGCTGCATGTGGGCATCGACAGCATTGTGCTGGAAACAAGCAGCAGCACCGCTGCGGCCTTGCGCCAATCCGGCAGGCTTTTGGGATGTATGCCCGGAACCTGAAACTCTGCGATGGCCTGGCGCAGCTTGGTATCGCTGATATGCGTTAGCAGCGCTTTTTCCGCCGGGGTAAAAGCGATACCTGACTCATCCAATGCCCGACCGCGGTTTTCAAAAAGATTCTGATAAAAAAGCGAATCGTATTTGGCCATTAACAACAGAGACTCAATATGCACCCGCGATTTTTTGCCAAAATCATCTTCCATGCCTGATGCTTCAGGACCGACTATCGTTAATTTCTGATTCATATTTTGCCCCCTAAGTGGTTAATATTAATTCAAAA
>DYNZ01000335.1 GCA_020720805.1 Leptospira biflexa
AATAATAAGATAGATGGGGTCGAGGATCAAAAAATTGTAGAATTGCTTGAGAAGTCTCCTAGGCTCAAAAAAGTCTATGAAGTGCTCAGAAAAAAGTGAGTTGTGAATAAAATAAAGCATGATCCGGCTGTTGCTGGGTCTAAGTTTGATGGGAATGTGCAGGAAATTGTGATTGGCAAAATTCCGGATGTGGGGTGGTTTGATGGGCAGTATGGGAAGGTGGCTGCCATGAAAGGATTGTCCGCAGATAAAAGAATGGAACATGTCGTCGCACATGAGCTTTCTCACTGAGTGCTGATGAGTTTGCTTGCTGATAAAGATTTTGAGCAAAAGTTGATAGATTCTAATGTGAAGTCTGGGTGGGGAGATACATTCTTTTTTACAAAATTGCCCGATACTGAGCCATATAAGAATAAACCCATGAATAAAAGACTCGTCGAGGATATGACCGAGCTTTTGGCCTTGTATATACAAAATCCCGCTCATTTGAAAGAATATCTTAATCAGTATAATCCTAATAATAAATATGTAGAAAGTGATAAACTTTTTGCTTTTGTAGAAAATTCTGTACATAGCTGGGTGAGTGGAGGAGTGGCAGTGGCTGTAGGGTAATTAAAGCCTCTCTTTTGGTCATGTGTTGGTAATTATTTCCGCTCAGCAGACATCTGCTTTTTTCTGTATGCGTTGGCGAAGCGATGTGCTTCGTCTCTGATGTGGGTGAGGATTTTGTCTACTTGGTCATAGATGAGTTTTTTGCTTTGGATATTTCCGTTTTGGTCAAAATAAAAAATTTCTTCGTGGGCTCATTGGGCTTTTGCTGATCTTTTGCGAGCCTCGCCTTTTCAAAGTGAAATGAAAGTTGTGTTTCCGAATATTTTTTCCCGGTGGGGATTGTTTTTTTTGTTGAGGAATTCTTCTTTGATTTTTGAAATGATGGACAGTTGGCCTTTTCCGCCGTCGAGGATGAATAACCCTCCTCCTTTGTTTTCAACCCCTCTGTCCTTCAACCCTCCCCTAACCCCTCCTTTATTCCCGACAAGTCGGGACTCCCTTAAGGTCGCAGGGAGGGAGATTTGGAGGGGGGACCCTTCTTGCAGTTTGAATCTGCGGAGGATGAGCTCGCGGAGGGAGGCGTAGTCGTCGGCTGATTGGATTTTGTATTTGCGGTAGCCGTATGGGTAGGGGATGCCTCATTGGAAGCAGGCGAGGCCTCAGCTTGTCCGTCAGCCAGACAGGTGTGAAATGTCGATACATTCGATATGGTAGGGGAAGTGTTTTATGTGATATCT
>DYNZ01000025.1 GCA_020720805.1 Leptospira biflexa
GCGCGACCAGACCAGTCTCATCAACAGCAGCCGCGAAGAGGGAATGCAACAGGGTCTAGAGCAAGGAATGCAACAGGGTGCCCGGGAAAATGCCCGTCAGACTGCAAAACAGATGAAGAAGGACGGATTAACAACAGAGTTGATTGTAAAATATACCTGCCTCTCGCCAGAGGAGATCGAAACGCTGTAGGTGTGCCCGGCGCTTCGAGAACCTCAGCGACAGTTGGCTAAAGCCTGCTCTTCGCCACCTTTAGGTCTATTGCCACGATCCTGTCCTAAGATCAATTTGAATAAAATTATCCGATGGTTCCAGATCCCTGAGCAACCCTTTTAGAATATACTTCTGGTTCCAGACTACCAATCGTCCGATCCAGGAGATGCCCTGTTTGTCAATTTTCGCATCAAACGCTTTTTCATCGCCCTGGTAGTGAGCCGTAAAAGCGCGTACTACCTGGTGCGCAATCGCTTTAGCCTCTTTGGACTGGAGATGAAACCATAAAAATCTTGCCTTCCTCAATCTTGCCATGACAACCGTATACATTCCGCTCTCCAGAAATTCCCTTGAGTATGACGGAAAATCATCTGTATGCGATGGAATGCGCGTCACAAAATAGGATGACACCTTTGCTTTTTGATCCGCAGTAATCTGTATATGGCGAAAGGGGCAAGGATAGGTTACGAATGATCCCGTTTCAATGTCATAAATAAATTTTTTACCAAAACGTTTCATGGACACATCCTGCGCATGGTAATGCCCCGTAAATACCAGACGCACATCATAATCTGCCAGCAAGCGAGCCACCTCCTGGTAATGTTCCAGAAGATATTCTGCGTGAAGTTTTCTCTGTCCTGTCCAATGTTCCAATATGCCATGATGAACCATCGCCACCACTGCTTTACCGCTTTTTCGAGCTAGTTCCAGTTGTTTCTGCATCCAATGCTTTGTTTCAGGGAAAATTTTCCCTTCCGTAATCGGATGACCGTCGCTTGGATTGAATTTGTAAAGACAGGAGTCCAGAGCCAGCAATATGAAACCTGGAAGAGGCTCGCTGGTGTAACTCAGGGACGCCGGGTCGCGGGACAAAGCCTGACCATATCCGTAATCCTGATAAATCCTGGCGAACTCTTCAGGAGTCACAGACGGCTCCGGAACTGTTTTATCTTGCTCAAACCGGACAGCATCGTGGTTCGCGATGTCGTGGTTACCCGGAATAACAAATACCTTTACCCCCCGATCCCGAAATATTTTTAGCTCTTGAGCCAGAATTTCATGGTTTCTGCGCTCGCCGTCCTTAGTCAGGTCTCCGGGAATCAACAGGATATCAGCAGGTAGGTCGAGCATCTGCCGGATGCCTTCCTGAAAAATTTCTTTAATTTCCCGCAGCAGTTTTCGATCCTGTTTAATGTACTTCTCAAAAGCCCTTCCTTCAACACCAAGGGCCGCATCAAAATAGTGTAGATCGGAGAGAACAAGCAGTTTTGCACGGGGGTAATCAGGCGCAGGCTGCTTTTCACCCTTTGAAAAACCTGCAATAGAATGAAAAAAAGAGTCTTGCTGGAGCCTTTGCCATAGCTGGAAAACATTCATAGACGCATCCTGACAAAAATATGAAGTCTATCGTGTATACTAAAGGCATTTTGCTTTTCGGATATCGCAAGGCAATGCCAGCGATGTCGACGCACCCTTTAGCCAGTATTTACTGTTTGCAATGGACTTTGTGCCAAAAGGACGTTGGTAATACCACGACCTGGCATTACCCGACGCAAGGCAACGCCATGCAGTCAGGGTATCCTGCAACCGTTAATACCAAGGTCGATAAGGACGCGGTTATGGCATTGCCCAACCGGTCAAATCTTGTGCTGAGTTTATCGAAGCATCGATGCTTATTGGTATAAAACCCGAGAACTAAAGTGTTTCGAGTATATAAATCTATTTCTGACCGAGCTGCTTTTGCTCTAGGTCGAGTATGCGCATCTGCGCTTTCACCAGAGCCTCCTCGAGGCGTTCGTTCTCATCCTGCAAACGGTCAAACTCATCAATGATCTCCCGGTCAAGCTGGGCCGCGCTATCCTGCGCCTTCAGGATTTCCAACAATTGGCCGCTGGCAGCGGGTTGCTCCACAAACAGATTTTTCTGTTTTGCTACGGAGAACTTCTCAATAGCTTTTTGGTAACGCAAATGTTCGTCATCAAGTTTTTTTTGCATATTCAATATCTTTTCAAAAACCTGCTCTGGTCCTCGATCGTCTTCAATAAAAATTTTCTTACGGAAAAGATCATAGAGATTCTGGAGAGACTCTTTCTCGGCTGGTTTTGACTGGCTATGGGATTGCAGCGTATTCCGAAACCGTTCAGCCAACAAGCTTTTCTCGACTATAATTAAGAATTCAGAAATACGAACTGGCCTTTGTAGAAACTCCAGCGTACGGCTATCAACAGCGCTGTAATCGATGTTTTTAAGTAAGCCTGCCTTGATAAAAATAAATTTCAACCATTGCGCGCATTGGGGTAATTTCTGGAGACTCTTTAAAACATCAGGATAAGCAGGTTTGTCAAGATTGACAGCTAATACTATCTGTTCCCGTGCGCTTTCCTGAAATTTATATAAATCCTTGAGAGAGGATTCAACGACATCCGCACCGACTTCTTGAAACCCTTGCGCAATCCGTTTTCCCTCTCTGTTATCCGAAACAACAACGATCTGAATATTCTCCATACCACTCTTCCTACCATCCATTTCATTCGCAAACCAAACGCAAAAGAATGGAAACCGTCAAGCTCATGTGCAATTACCTATTTTACCATATTTTCGGCAAAAGCAAAAATAAGGGGTGCAAGGTTATATTTGCAAAATTCTTTTGAGACTCTATGAAGCAACGAAAAAAATGTCAATTGCTTTTCTTAGCCCCATTTTACGAGATAATCGAATAAAAAAATTGCAATTCTATGCTCCCATAAAAAATCGTGTCTCTATGATACGATTAATAGAATTTTTCTCAAAACAGCATCTTTTCTCCAATTTTCTTTTTATCATTGTGGTTGCCGGAGGTATCCTCTACTGGCACAAAACCAGCAAAGAGGAGCTTCCCAATATCACCATGGATCTTGTGCTGGTAACAACAAGCTATCCCGGCGCGTCCGCTTCTGAGATAGAGATGCTGGTCACATGGCCTCTGGAAAAGGAGCTGCAGAATATTGATGGCATTGAGACTATCCGCAGCACCAGCAGCGAAGGGAAATCTCTGATAACCCTTGAACTGGACAAATACGATAAAAACAGATCCAATACAGTATCTGATATACGTAACGCGGTACTCAGCGTTCGGCTGCCGGAAGAGATCATCGACCTGCCCGAGATTCGCGAGTTGAAAAGCTCACGTAAACCTATTATGGATATCGGGATCTACTGGAAGGATGTTCATCTGTTGCAGGATAAGGAAAGGCAGCAGTTGCAGAAAATCGCCCATGCCCTTGAAAATAGACTACTCGCCCTCCCTCATGTCAACACAATCTCACGCAGCGGCTACCTGCAGGAAGAGCTCCGCATTGAAATCTTTCCGGATAAGATGCAATTTTATCAGATACCTTTTACCTCGATTGTCAATGACATCAAAAAATCCAATATCCGGCAGCCAGCCGGTAGTCTGGAAAATCTGAACCGGGATCGCATCTCCCTGGATGCAGAGCTGCGGCAAGAGGATCAGCTCCGCAAACTACCGATGCAGGGAACCTTTAGCAGCGCTCTTGTCCGCTTGGAGGATATCGCAACGATCAAGGATAGCTTTGAAGAGACCCAGACTATCATGAAAATTAATGGTCATGAAGGCATCCAATTTAAAATCCGAAAATCCACCCGCTTCGGTATTATTGAAACCGTTGACGCTGTCAAAAGAGAGATGGAGCTATTTCGCCAGACCAACCCTTCTGTAAATCTGGAAATTGTAGCGATCGATGATGAATCGCGCGATGTTCGCAACAGAATCTCGTTGATTCAGAGCAATGGCCTGATCGGCTTTTTATTAATCCTCTTTACCCTTTTCTTTTTTCTCAATTTCAAAACCGGCTTTTGGGTGGCGATGGGTATCCCCTTTTCACTGGCGGCAACGATGATCGCCGCCAACTGGTATGGTCTCACCATTAACAATATGACCCTCGCTGCGGTAATCATTGTTATGGGAATGGTAGTCGATGATGCCATTGTGGTATCTGAAAATATCCTTCGTCTGCAAGATGAGGGTGTTCCGTTGCAGCAGGCAGTGGTAGAAGGAACAGCCTACGTTACCTTGCCTATCACCGCCAGCGTCCTGACAACCATTGTCGCCTTTCTGCCTATACTGGCATTTGAAGGTCGTCTGGCCATGTTGACCGATTCGATACCTCCCATCGTTGCCTTTATGCTACTTGCAAGTCTGGTCGAATCTCTGATTATTCTGCCAGCACACATGAAACTGGAATTCTCACGTCCCTGGCGTATCGCCATCACACTGGGCGGCTGGCTTCTGGTGGAGCATCTGCGCCGCCGCTGGATCAGGCAAGGTTCATCAAGAGAAAAAGTAAAAGAAATGGCGGATAACGCAGCACACTGGTTCGCCCGTTTCGAATACCGTTACAGCAGGCTCCTGGCGCGGGCACTTCATTTTCGTTATATAACGGTAACTTTCTTTATTTTCATCACCATTGCCGGCAGTTTGATCTATATTTTTGGTATGCGCTTTGTGCTCTTTCCCCGTGAAGAGTCCACGGAGATGAGATTGGCAGCCGAAGCTCCTGTCCATTTCCGCAAGGACCAGACCGCAGCCGTCGCCGCGGATCTCGAGGCTGTTGTACTCAAGCACCTTGGCAAAGAGGTGATGAATGTCCGCACCATGATTGGTATAACCATTTTTAATTATGCCAGCCAGGAGAACCGTATCCTGATGCGTATTGAGGTAGTGCCTGGTGACCAGCGAAAACTGAGTACCACCCAGTTAGCCGAACTTTGGATCAAAAAAATGAAAAAAGTTCCCAATATTAAAAAGGTACGCTTCTCGAACGCCCGATTCGGCATGGATAGCGGCAGCCCCATTGAGGTGGTTATTCAGGAAAATGACCATAATTTGCGAAAAAAAATTGCGGATGCTCTATCCGAAGAGTTAATGAAAATTCCTAGCATCAGCAATACAGAGATCGGCGAATCCTTTCAGAGTCCAGAGTATCGTTTGCGTTTGAAGCGAGATCTGCTCAAACGGCTGGAGGTCAATCCAGCCGATCTCTCCCTTGCTCTGCGCGCCTCTCTGGAGGGTATTATACTCTACCGCATTCTTTCCGGGGATGAAGAGAAAAATATCAGACTGACCTTTGCCAAAAAAGACAAACAGCAATTTGCACAGATCTCCGCTGTTGCTGTTCCCAATCTGGCCGGATACATGATCCCTCTAAACGAACTGATATCTCACGAAAAGGTCAAGGATCATTCAGAGATTCAACGCCTCAACCGTATGCGTTCTCTCATCGTGTACGCAGATCTGCATAAAAATGCAACCATGACTCCTCTTGAGGTTGCCACCTATCTTGAAAAAAACATATTTCCAAAGTTAACCAGACTCAGCCCCAATGCCCTGTTTACTTTCGATGGCGAGATCAAAATCAGCCGGGAGTCCTCCTCATTTTTTCCTGTTGCCATCGCCTCTGTCATTTTTCTGATTTTTATGATTCTGGCTCTGCAATTTAACTCAATGCTCAATCCCCTGATTATTATGGCATCAATTCCGCCGGCAGCGGCATCGGTCATCCTTGTTTTTTTTCTCCATGGTATGAATTATCTTGGTTTTTTCGGAATCATAGGGATTTTGGGACTCAGCGGCGTAGTAGTCAATGATGCGATAGTGCTTCTCTCCAAACTCCAGGATAAACTTCCGGTAGATAATCTTCACTTTACTAAGTCCGATTTATACCAGATCGTTGCGGAACAATCTGCAACGCGCCTGAAGGCAGTAACCCTGACAACATTGACAACGGTAGCCGGTCTCTTTCCGACTGCCTATGGCTGGTTAGGCTATGATTCTATGCTGGCGGAAATGATGCTGGCTCTATCCTGGGGACTCGTATTCGGGACATTGATAATCCTTCTTTTGATTCCAAGCATCTATATGATAATTCTCGATATACGTTATAAATTTAAGAAATAATGGCAGCCAAATAATGATGATTCGAATTAGATCAATATCTTTTTTCTTCATGATCTCGCTTGTCTGCATACAGCGCCAGCCCGCGGAAACCATGATTAAAGCCAGCGAGGAAAATGCGCAGCCATCCATCTCCATGCAAAAATTTATTAAGAGATCACTCGCCCATGACCCTTCTTTCCCTTATATACTGATCGAAGAGCTGCGCCTGCAGCTCTATAAAGGGTTGAACCTTGAACCATCGGATCTTGTTCTCAACCTCACAGCTCAATATAGCATGATCCTTGATGAACAGGGTCAATCGGGCGACCCTGTGCCCGAGGCATCCATCTCTCTGCAAAAATTATTCGCAACCAGCGCAACAAACCTGAGCGCCAGCTATAGTCTTAGCCGACTCAACACCAGCACATCCGGGTACCAGCGCTCGCAGTTTTTACTGATTTTAAGCCAGGACATTGCCCGAAACGCCTTTGGCAAAGCGTACCGCCTGCTCGAGAAAAAAAATGATCTTCTTGTTGCCTGGCTGCGCCATCAAGTCATTGAAGCCTATGAGGATTATCTGGCCAGCATGATATTGCTGTACATTGACTGGTTTCTTGCTCAGGAAAACATGATATTGGCCGAGAGCAATGTTATCTATCAGAAAAATCTGCTCTCTCTCATGCAGCAAAAACAGCGTTATAGAATTGCCTACAATAAGGATGTACAGAAAGTCAGACTTGAATTGGCCAAGGCAGAAGAAGCTCAGGCGTTAGCTCGCCACAACCACAAACAGGTAGAATTTAAGATTAGCCAGTTATTAAAACTGGATGCGACAAAAATGCCCAGACCTCAACCACCGGTTATCGCGGACAGAGCCTTACAAAAAAAGGCTGTTGAAACCAGAACATTTCAAATGCTGAAACTTATGGTTGATCAGGGGATCAACGACACCCTGATCGCCAAAAATAATTTACTCCCCTCGGCCTCTTTATTTGCGGGATACAGTATTGTTGGCAGAGAGTGGGAATTCATTGACAAAGAGCATAAAATCTATGCGGGTTTAACATCGGCTCTCAATTTCACCAAGCATCGCGAGAAAGCGCTGTACGAATCAGCCCGTATAGATGCGCGCAAGCATACACTGCAAAAACAAAGAGACCTGCTCTATCTGGATAATCTACTCTTTGAAATCCGCAGCCGCATCGATAAAGAGCAGCTCTTGATACAAAATGCCCAAGCTCAGCTAGTTATGGCGGAGCGGATCCTCCAGGAAGAGCAGAGACATTTTCTCATAGGAAAAGCAACCCTCAATGATCTGATTATGGCACGCAACCAGAAAGAAAATATCAACTACAGTCTTCTGCTGCACAAAATTCTATTGCAAAAATGGATCCTTGAGTTTCAACGCCTCAGCGATACCCTTGTGGCAGAAAATAAAAAAATTAATCTTTCTGGTTTTTGAATCTGCGCGCAAACCGTCGAAACATATCGGAAATTCCTTCCATGACATTCTCTGCGGAATTGCGGAAATAAATCATAATAATTCCGAACAGTGAAACCACGAAAACCGGCATCCATGCTCCTATCCATGAGCGCATCTGCAATGCGTTCACCATGCGCTCTCCGGTCATCAGAATCAGGTAATAAATAAAAGTAACGATAATGGCAAAGCCGAAACCAAGCCCCTTGCCGGAACGGTGTGATACAATCCCAAGAGGTGCTCCAATCAATGTCAAAGCCAGAGAGGCGAAAGGAATAGAGAGATGCTTCCAAAACTCTAACTCACGGTTGGCAATTTCATGCCTGACCTGATGACTCGAACGATCAGGATTTTTCTTTTTATAATCTCTAAGATCAACAAAAATCTCCTCCATCGATTTTTCCCTTTCGGAGCGCGCATCCCTGCTGGCTCCTGTATAGCCAATGCCCTTCTCCAGCATATTGAAATCTGAATATCCCTTCGAAAAATCTACAATGGAGTATTTGCCATTCGTGATATTCGCTGTATGCGCGCTTCCGGTAAACAGACGCAATTGCTTTAGGTTGCCAATCGTCTCATGATCCAGCCACTGACCCCGATCCGCCAGAATAATCTCTCTGGTTTTGTCTGGCTTTTCTCTGATAATGAGTACATTTTTCATCTCTTTTGTTTTTTTGGAAATGGACTCAGTGTATAACGTCTCGGGCTGGCCTGGTATGACATTGAAGACAGCGGCATCAACCAGGCTGACAGGTTGAGATCGCGAAATCTCGTCGTATAAAATTCGATAGCGCCTGTTCGCGTAAGGTAACAGATAGTTATTAAAGAGAACCATCACAAAGGTATATAAAAGACCCATTGCAATCAGTGAGCGGTAGATGCGAAAATAGCTGATGCCGGAAGCGCGCATGGCAATGATCTCGGAATCGGACGACAGACGCCCCATAGCCATAACAGTGCCCATAAGAATCGCAACGGGCACGGTTAAAGCCATTGTAAAGGGAATCATCAATAAAAATAATTCGAGACTGTAAGAGACAGGAACATTTTTTTCTATTAACAGAGAGAGAAGAATGACGACCTTATTCACCAGCAGAACAAAGGTAAAAAAAGCTAGACCCACCAGTATAGGAGGTAACTGCTCCCTGAGTATGTACAGCGATATCGTTGACGGTTTAAAGAATGAAATAAATTTTCTCATTCCTGGTCATCAGTCTCTCTTTTTTTTATCCTCAGGATCTGGCGGTAAGCCAATGACAGCCAGATCATTCGAATTCAGGTGAATGGTAGGAACCTGATTGGCAAGCACAATTTTTGCAACAAAGTCATCAAGCTTAACAATCGTTCCTTTGTATTGAGCCTCTTTGGGATAGCGATTTTTTTCTGAGAGAAACTGATCCTGCGACATTGAGAAAAAATAGACAGGTGTTTTTTCATCAAGGCCATCGATCCTTCCGAGACTGACCAGCACATAGTCAGGATCCATCTTGATAATTTTGCCGATCATTGGCATCGATTCATTGATCCGCTTTGCAACGCGGATTGAAACCCGATCCAGTGCGCCCCTTCCGCTCTCCTCAACGGCAAACCTGTGCAAAACGATCCCGGTTAGGGCCTGCTTTAATACTACTTCAGCGCGGATGCGCTCACTAATCTCCTGTATATCCGCCATCAACACGAAATCGTGACCCTCCCGAAATGCAAATCTACCACTCAGCGACAGATCAAATTGAAGAAGTTTTGCAAAAACCTGGGCAACATTGGGATGCTTTCTGGTTAAAAGCTGTGTAGCTTTAACCCGGAGACCAAGTTTGTAAACTGTTCTGTCAAATGGATACTCCACTCCCTCCTGATAGTACAGCTTGGAGCGTCTCTGACGAACACTTTTTTCAAGCAGAAACTGATAGCGATCGCGCATCTGCGATTTCTCTGCCGGAATAATGGAAATAATTTTTTTTAATTCCTGCAGATACAGAGGAAACGCATTCTGGTGTTGATAGTGTTCTAAAACCTTTTCCCGCGCCACTAGCAAATCCGGATCAAGCATCAATGCGCGCTGCAGCTCGTGATAAGCCGAATCCGCAAGATTGCGCCGATAAAAATAGATTGCATTGCGATATCGATCCATAGCCAATTGGCGCCGCAAGGGATGATTTACCGGAATCCCCTCATCCTTTAAAAAATTTTCCAGATGATTGCGAAAAACTGAGTTGTTCGAATTGCGCCGCAGGCTCACCTGAAAAAAAGAGAGAGCCTCCTCTTTTTTGCCCAATCCCTGAGCCGCCATACCTGACAGATAATAGGTAAATGAGTCATCGGGACGCAACCTGCGGATTTTTCCCAATGTTGCCGCCGCCTCTTGCCACTTTCCCAATGAAAAATAGATCTGATTTAACACGAAAAGGAGATCTGCATTTTCCATCCCAAGTTCCAGAGAGCGGTTCAAATCCTCCAGGGCTTCGTTTAATAACGCCGTGTTCGCAAGCTCCTGCGGCTGGCTGAGATAGCGTTGCAAAAGCAGCATACCCTGAAACGCATAGATACCAGCATAATTAGGATCAACAGCTCTGGCACGGGCAAGAGATTTCTGCGCCAGAGAAAAATTTTTCGAAGCCATGCCTATATGAAATTTCTCGATAAAGATAGCCATATTTTCTGAGTCCCGCCTTTCCAGACGGTTGATTCTGCTCAACGCCAGGGAATACTGCCCTCGAAAGCGAAAAATTCTGACAATGCCCAATTCCGCAGGGATATAACCATCGCGAATCCTCAGGGCGTTTTGGTAGTACTCCATGGCTTTGTTTATATCACCCAGATGAAGAGATGTATCGCCCAGATGGGAATTCACGGCATGCACATCGATCCCCAATTTAAGAGCCCGTGTTAAAATCTCCTTGGCTTTGGTATGGGAACCTATCGCATTATACACCTCTGAGAGTCCCAACATCGCTGGTAAGTGGTTAGGATTGCCTCGCAAGGCTCGACTGTAGTTTTCAAGCGCCCGTCGATGATCGCCCCTGGAAAAATAACTTTTTGCCTCTGCGCTAAGCAGTACAACGGATCGCTGATCGGCAGATAGGACTGGCTGCACACACACAGACAGCAATGTTAGCCATATCAAAAAAAGATGAACTCTATATATCTGCCGAATCATGCTCATTCCACCTTACTTTGTTTTGCAGCCTTCACCCTACGCCTGCCAGCTTCCCGGTCCTATCAGAGGAACGAAACGGACTCCAGCCAGACGCCGGAAGCGAAACCCAGGATATCCTTGCCAGAGCTCGCCCTCGGGTGCGTGTCTCTGGCTCTCGTCCACCGCTGAGATTTTATACAAAAACTGACTCGACAGCTCACCAATCGGAGCAATGAGAAAACCGCCAGGCCGCAATAAGGCCATCAATGAAACAGGGGGTGCTGCCGCTCCAGCAGTAATTAATATCCTGTCAAAATCTGAGGCAAAGGGCTCTTCCAGGCCGTTTGCCAGCAGCAGACGGATATTCGCATAGCCAAGCTGCAGGAGTAACCGCTCCCTTGCCTTTTCATAAAGCTCTGGCAATCTCTCCACAGAAACAACCAGCCGGCATAGCTCAGCCAGAATCGCTGTCTGGTAACCCGAACCGGTACCAATTTCCAAAACCCTCTCAGAACCAGCTAGCTGCAACTCCTGGGTCATGTAAGCCACAATATAGGGTTGGGAGATGGTCTGGCCGCTGCCGATAGGCAATGGTGTATCATCGTAGGCGCGCTGATACAGCGCTTCAGAGACAAATTCATGGCGCTTGACCCTTGCGAAGGCGCTGAGAACGCGCTCAGACCAGATGCCACGCGCAGCTAGCTGCTCTTCAATCATCGCTGAACATCTGCGCTCTGAAAATTTAGGATCAGGATCGAAAAAAGGCATGACAGCTTTCCGGTTTTAGGGATTGATATATCCGCCGATATCCGAACCGATCTGCTTCATGTGCTCCACCTTCACAACTACTTTCCTGAAACGCTCTTTTAGTTTTTCATTGGTGAAGGTTCGAAACGAAAGCTGGTAGTAGCTTCGGGCGCGGCTGCGCAATGCCTCAGGAATCTGACCAATCTTATGGCTGTCATACATGGAAAGCCACTTCCCCCCGGTGACCTCAGCCAGAGAGCGCAGCTCTCCATGGGCAGGTTCCTTTTGAAAACTGAGAATATAGATGGGGATATCGTGCTGCAGGGCAAAATTTTCCAGGTTTGCCAGAGAATATTGCTGGAATCCATCGACACCAGTCTCGCCTGATGTCAGCAATACAATTCCTTTTTGGTAGGAGAGGGGCGCCAGTTCAGAGAGCGCGCCATACAATGCTTTTCCGGTATTGTTGTCCCTGCCCGATTGAACATTGAGGATCTCCTTTTTGGTCCGGCGCACGCTCCAATCGTAGTCGGTTCGGCGCACCACCTGGTCACTAAAGTGCATCACGCGCATACGCTCCTGGCGCACCATCTTCGCAAGCAGAGAATCCAATACCCACTCCAGATCATCCCGGTGGGCCACCATTGCCTCGCTGTTTTCCACCAGGAAAACCAGACGAAGAAAATTGTGATTGCGCTGAAACGATTCGGTGTTTACCCTCTGCATGCGCACCCCTTCATCCAGGATCATAAAATGGTTCTGCCGTAATGTTGTTACCGGCGTACCATTCCCGGACTGAACGCGAACCCGCATTCCCAAAACGGGAAAGCGGCGTCGGTCAATTTGCATTACCTGGACATCCAGATTACTGACCTTGTAATCTGTCGGGGCAAACACCTGGATTTCGTCCTGATTATGTTCAAGCAGGTAAAGGTGGCGCGAACTATCCCAGGCAAGGGCCCGATACGAATGCTCGTCCTTTTTGTCAGGCATCTCCAAAACCTGATCAAGCGGTCTAGAAAAAAATTGTTTACTTGGGATATGAAAAGAGTAGATGCCGCTTTTTTCATCGACAATATACAGTGTATTGTCATACAATTTCATGTGAACCGGTTCTTGGATGAGATCGCTCTGGTACACCCCAAGCGCATTGCCAAAGGAATCAAAATGCTGGACCCTGCGATTGCCTTTTTCAAGAACAAATAGTTCACCACTAGATCCCGTTGAGGCAATCGCGACCGGATGGAGCAGTTTCCCCTTCTCCTGCCCGGAGGAACCAAAACTGTACTGCAAATCCCCTCTGGCAGATACTTTCACAATTCGGTGATTGCCGCTATCAGCAATAAAAAGAGAGCCGTCATCAACGACCCACAATCCGGTTGGTCCCAGGAGTTCCAGACCCGGCTGTTCGTCCCCTTTTTTCCCGAAGACCCCGAGTGAGCGACCCTGCAAATCAAAAAGATGAACCACATTATTTTTATAATCACTGATGTAGATGCGATCTGTGGAAACTGCCAGACTATAGGGAATGCCCAAATTGCTGTTACCTGGCCGTATCCGTAGAGAGCGAGTGCCGTCACTTAGATAACGTACCACATTGCGCGATTCCAGACCCAACACCCATACCCCCCCCTTGGGATCTAGTGCTAGATCAAAGCCATAGCGAAAGTCGCGACCACGCTGGGAAAACCGGTTCAATAATGAGTAGGTCGGTTTTTCCCGGGGAATATCCCGCTGCACCAGTGCCTCTAATTTTTCCTGCGCCAAAGCATGGGAGGGAAAATCCTGCACTAGCCGTTTCCACTCTTCAATGGCTTGATCACGAAACCCTGCCAGGGTATAGGCCTTTGCCAGAAAATAGCGCAGATCGGGATCTTTGGCGTTCAAACTGCGGGCTCGAACCAGCTCTTCCACCGCAGCCAGATAGTGATGCATATTGATATGGAGAATTCCCTGGTGAAATAACCTTTCGCTGCGAATGGACTGGATATCACGAATCAGTACCGGTTTTGCTGCCAGAGGAAGAATCAGATAGAGGAGCAAGCCAAATAGAGTGATCCCTTTCCCCTTACCAACCAAAACGGAAAACCGAAAGAAGTTCCTTTTATTTGTTATGTCGCATTGTTTTTTCAAGACAAAACCGCCTTCGTATTCATATTCCAAATCATGAGAGATCATCAATGTCGCAGGATGATGGGGCAAATAGAATAGGCCGGTCACCGGCTAACGGTTTTTACCTATAGCCGGTATCAGGAGAGAAAATCTACAGAGTATTTCTGGGCGGATTCGGCTGGTTTTTTCTCCAACCACTCTTCCATTCCGGGTGTAATCAGAAACAGCAGATCTTTGATCATCTGAAAGGATTTTTCCTGGTGCTTCAACAGCTCTTCCCAATCCTTCTTTTCCCGCAACATCTGTTCTGATGGATCCGATTTGCGTCCTGGATGCAGAACTTTATCTTTCCAGTCTGCTTTCTGCTCTGGAGATACACTGTTCTTGTTCCGCAATGGAATCGTCATATCCGGATTCTGTATTGTATGCGCTATCATCCCGTTTCCAATCCCTTGAATCTTCATGGCCCACCTCCTTGTGGTCCTTATATTGTAGGTGCTGTACCGTTCTCTTAGATTCTGAATCGGCAAAAAAATGATTTAGCTTTAGTATATTTTTCCCTTTTATACCAATAAGCATCGATGCTTCGATAATCTCAGCACAAGTGACCGGTTGGGCTGCTTCGACAAAGCTCAGCACGAGCCGCCATAACCGCGTCCTTTTGGCACAAAGTCCATTGCATACAATATATACCGAAAAGATTTTGGCGTTTGCAAGGGCTTCGTAATCTCCGGATTTAATCAAGAGGACGTTGCAGGATCTCTCTGAGGTTAAAATTCTTGTACTGAACGACCATTAGACAGTTTCCCTGGGAATCGCAGGCCTTGGCTGTCACCTGCAGGCGATTCAGGTAGACCACATCACACCGTATCTCATCAGGCATTTTGGGTATCGCACCATGCTTATCGCGATACTCTGCTATCATGCGATTCATCATCAAAACAGCCTGAAAATAGGTCTCATCGGACATCGATTTGCGGTAGGGGTCAAGCACAGAGAGGGGTGTTTCCGGCAATTCCAGTGCCTGATCCGAGACCTTGCTCTGCCCCTGGCGCAAGGAGACGACATGCACCTGAAAAGTAGAGGCATTAACCAGACCTATTTTCCGTAAACTAGGATCGCGCAGCATTTTAACAAGTTTTTTCTCGATCAGATCCCGGCGAATCTGCTCTAACTGGTATTTGCTCATAGGTGATGGCTCTTTTGATTCCGTAAAACCGAACCCAGAGCTCATTGCCAGGAGCCCGAGGAAAATCAATACAAAAAATTGCCATTGGTATACCCAGCCTCGATATCTATACCGTCTCAACAACAAGATTTTTGCAAACAACAGACCCCTCCCCGCACCGCTTGTCTCTTCATTGGAAAGAGCAAACTCTTTTGTAAACCGAAAAAAAGGGGAAAGCTCATTCCGAGCCCTTTCTCTTCACGAAAACAGCTTGACATGGATAAAGCCCCCATTTTTTCTTTCCCAACGATCTTTACCCGGTGCATTCCGGATAGGATTTCGTCTTCTATGATTAAGCCCAAGTGGTGGAACTGGTAGACACGCTATCTTGAGGGGGTAGTGGGGATTCCCGTGCCGGTTCAAGTCCGGCCTTGGGCACATATCATTCGAAACCGATATACCGATCATACATTAAAAGCCAGCGATTCCATCTCGCGACTACTCGGCTTTTATCTTATTTCCTCATCTTCAAAGAGAAACGATTCTTCCCCACAGAAAGGAGCGAACTTCCATGACAACTGTACAGGCAATCTTCGGCGTTGTACTCTTTCTTGTCCTTACCTGGCTCATCAGCGAAAACCGCAAGCGGGTTCCCTGGCGCATTGTTCTGGGAGGGATCAGTTTGCAGATAATTCTAGCGCTGCTTTTTTTGAAAGTTCCTGTTTTTCAGACCATTTTTCTCTATCTTCATAAAGTGGTTCTGGCACTAGAAAAGGCAACCCGCGCCGGAACCTCCTTTGTCTTCGGCTATGCTGGTGGCGCCCCCCTCCCCTTTCCGGAGAGCTTTCCAGGAGCCAGTTTTATCCTGGCATTTCAGGCCTTACCCCTGGTACTGGTTATCAGCGCTATCAGCGCTCTTCTTTTTTATTGGAAAATACTGCCTCGGATTGTAAAAGGTTTCTCCTGGGTATTACAGAAAACCCTCGGCATCAGCGGCGCCACTGGTCTTGGCACGGCTGCGAATGTCTTCGTAGGGATGGTTGAGGCGCCCCTATTGATCAAACCCTACCTGAAAGAGCTAACGCGCAGCGAGCTCTTTATTGTGATGACTAGCGGCATGGCGACCATTGCCGGTACCATGATGGTTATCTATGCTAGCGTTCTCAAAGATGCAATTCCAGATGCTATGGGCCACATTCTCACCGCTTCGATTATCAATGCCCCGGGAGCCATTGTCATCGCTTCGCTCATGGTGCCAGAAACGCAAGATATCCTACAAAGATCTATTGAGCTGCACTCAGAGGCATCAGGCCCCATTGATGCCATCACCCGGGGAACCATGGATGGTCTCCAGCTCCTGCTTGGCATCATTGCGATGATCCTCGTACTGGTGGCTCTCGTGAACCTGACAAACCAGATTCTCGGTCTGCTGCCGCACATAGCCGGTCACCCTATTACCCTGGAGCGGATTATGGGTCTTTTTCTGGCTCCCTTTACCTGGATAATGGGAATTCCCTGGGCAGAGGCACAGACTGCAGGTGCCCTAATGGGGACCAAAACGGTTCTCAATGAATTTCTCTCCTATATGCAAATGGCAAAACTACCCGCGGATGCTCTGAGCGAAAAAAGCCGAATCATTATGACCTATGCAATGTGCGGATTCGCCAATTTTGGAAGCCTCGGTATAATGATCGGCGGCCTTGGGGCAATGGTTCCTGAACGACGCCAGGAGATTATCAGTCTGGGACTCAAATCCATTCTGGCAGGGGTCATCACCACTAGTCTCACCGGAACCTTGATAGGAATCCTTTATTAAACATCAGGAAAGATTCCTTAAAAAAATCAGACAAGGAGATACACGATGTACGCATTCAGCTATGTGAATCCTGTAAAAATTATTTTTGGTAAAAACAGTATCAGCAAAATTGCCAGAGAGATCAACAAAACCGACAAAATCCTGCTTACCTATGGCGGCGGCTCCATCAAAAGCAATGGCGTTTATGATCAGGTGCAAACAGCGCTGACTGGCTACCAGGTGGTCGAATTTGGCGGCATCGAGGCAAACCCCACATACGAAACCCTGATGCAGGCGGTGGATCTGGCTCGTCGCGAGAAGGTCCAATTTTTATTGGCAGTTGGCGGCGGCTCGGTTGTGGATGGAACCAAATTTATCGCGGCTGCTGTGGATTATAAAGAGAACGATCCCTGGAAGCTGCTGGAAAGCCGGGCCCGTTTCAGTAAGGCGCTGCCCATAGGCGCAATCCTGACCCTGCCAGCAACGGGCTCAGAGATGAATGGCTATGCTGTGGTTTCTCGTAAAAGTACCCAGCAGAAACTCGCCTTTGGTGGGCCGCTGCTCTATCCGCGCTTCTCCGTGCTGGACCCAGAGACCACCTTTACCCTGCCCCTGCGTCAGTTGCAAAACGGCATTGTCGATACCTTTATCCATGTAATGGAGCAATATTTGACCTATCCCCTGCATGCCCCACTGCAAGAGAGACAGGCCGAAGCCATTCTATTGACCCTGGTCGAAGAGACCCAGGCCATGCTTGCCATTCCGGCCAATTTTGACGCGCGCGCAGATCTGATGTGGTGCGCCACCAACGCCCTAAACGGCTGGATTGCCAACGGCGTTCCCCAGGACTGGACAACCCACGCCATCGGCCATGAGATTACTGCCCTGTATGGACTGGATCATGCCCAGACCCTGGCGCTTGTACTGCCGGCGGTCTGGCGCCACCTCTTCGATCAGAAACAGGAAAAACTTGCCCATTATGGCAGGCGGGTATGGGGATTGCAGGGTTCCGATCCAGCCGTTCTGGCCCACCAGGCTATCGCTAAAACGGAAGAGTTTTTCCAGAGCCTGGGGGTGGCCACGCGCTTGTCTGGATATGGCCTGAACGGCAACCATTTCGCAACGATTGCCTCCCGCTTTGTAGAGAGCGGCACCGGCATCGGCGAAAAGCAAAATGTCTTTAAAAGCGATATAATGAAAATTCTTGAGCTTTGCTTGTAAGGTGAGCTAATTCTACTTGACAAAGGGATGTGAGTTATAATTTTTTCTCACATCCTTACGCTTATATATCAAAATCTAACTGCACAATTGCAGGCTTTATTTCATCAGGAAGAAACGTCATGAAATTTCTTTTCGCATTCATCATCTCCCTGCTTTTATCCCTGACCACAGCCGGTCTGGCCAAAACAGAGACTACGCGCAGTTGGCTCTATCTAGGTGTTACCCTCCCCATGTCAGATCACTGGTCTATGACGATCATGCCTGGTCATAAATATGAGTTCCAGCGCAACGGATCGGAATCCATAGATACTTTCCTATATGAACTTTTTGTTGGCCCAACCTACCATGGTAAATTCGGTCCTGGTTTTCTTCATTTTCCGGTGTGGTACTACTACCTCGGTTTCCCCTACAAGCCCAGCGATAGCTACCACAGCAACCATAATATCGCGGTTCTGCCAACCTACACCCTACCCTTTGGTAGACTTTCCATCTCGCTACGCCTGTTCGCTCACAACACGTTGTACTCCGGTTTTTATAACACGGATCAGGAAAGATGGGGCTACTCACTTCTACTAACAGAGATGTTGGGCATCGCTTACCGCTTCAGCGACACCTGGAGCATCATGACTGCTTTGGAGCTTTTTCATGGAATGGTCGAAGACCAGGAAGCAGCCCCCACTAGCGGAGCAGGTTTTTATCGTAAAGGTTTTGCCAAAAGCAAGTGGTACATCGGATTTTCAGGAATTGTTCAAAATGGTCTTTTCGCGAAAATCAATTACATTCTGGAAAAAAGCTTTAGTCCGGGAGGAGAGCTACTGCAGCAAGACCATTTTCTTTATCTTGTACTGAGTTACACAATTCCTCGTCAAAAAAACAAATAGATAAAAAGGGTATCATCGAATCAAGCGCATGGAATGAAAGCGATCCTTATTCTTTGCGCAAATCACCAAACCGAAAACTTCCTTGCATCTCTGCCAAAATGGGCTCTCTATAGAGATGCCCCGAACATGAAATCATGCATATTAATTTATTTCAAATTAGAAATATACTGCGAAGATAGTGATTTCCGCACTTTTTTATCAATTCGATCCCTCGAAAGCACTAGGGATAAACTTAGCTCGACACAAGCTTTGTTATCCTATCCGCCGAATTTTCCGCCTGGCGATCCTGTGGAGCTGGCTTCCGGGATTCGGCGACTTTTTGAGGATAAGAGATTATATGCAAAATTGAAAAAAAATGGACAGAAAACGGTGCTGGAAGATTTTTCCATGGAACGTACCATTGATAATTATAAATCTTTTTTCAGCGCCAGGCTGGCCGCCCATAAAAAATGAAGGGGATGACGGTTTTCAGGCAATCAGCCTTTAAGTAAATGCATTGAATAAGTGATATTTAGGCTGAATCTCACTTATATCTTTTTTGCTAAGCCTTATATCAAAAATAATAAGACGGTGAGTTCGGCTCCTGCCAATTGTAATGGAGTCCTGAATAAAAAATATTGTGTCAATTATCTTTCGCTCTTTTTCTCTGTCAGACGATTACCTTACACTTTTCTGATCAGGTCGTACTGAAGTGGATGAACAGGCGGCCCGTAGCGGTGTCGTAAACTATGAGTCTGTACCACTGGATTAGGTTGCCGTCTTTCTCCACATGCTCATGGGCCAGAGCCTGCGGGTAGTTTTTCACGTCCCATTCTTTTTGCGGAGGTTTCGGCAGGTAGGCAATCCGGGAAAGAGGGCTGAACTGTTTCCTGTTGACCCGGGCGTATCGCCGGATGAAATCCCAGGCATCCTCTGCGGGCAGGGTCAAGGCAATATAATCGGCATTGTCCATAAAACCCTCGCTGAAATAATACAGGTCCGTCGCGGCAGAAGGTATAGAGACCTTTCCGAAGTAACGCTGTAGCTCTTCTCTGGTTGTGCGTCCATGGCTTTTCGGTCCTGCGCATCCGGTTAACGAGAAAAAAATAATCGAGACCATAACAGTCAAAATTGCGAACGTGCGGGTAGTTCTGTTCAAAATAGCACCATTTTCATATCATTATTTTCTGCTGCGCTGACTAAGAGGCGAAGGTTTGTCGGAGGTCAGCCTTTCAAATCGCTGCACTAATTTTTATAGGACGCCTTATAAAATATCAACTGTTTTTTAATTATTGATATTGATTTTTTTGAGCAGAGGCTATCCTGAGAAGAAAATGAAATATCTGAAACTTTTTTTTGCTGCCGGATATAAAATTCTTTAAAAAAATCAGTCATAATCATAGTATGATACGTCAAAAATCAGTCTTAATTAGAATTTTTAAAGACACCAGCAGAATCCATGCATCGATAAGATCTGCAGGAAAAATGAGACTATTATTAAGTAAAAATCATGATTTCTTTAAGATCTTTTGTATTTATCGTATTTTTGATTTCCATGGTTCATTGTTCTACAGATGAAGAAACAGCCGCCTGCAGACAGGATTGTCTTCAGGATAAAAATATCTGCTACAATGTCTGTTATACAAATTACTCTGACACCGGCACGACTCTCTATACAGATTGTGTCAGAAACTGTGATGATGATTTTGATAATTGTTCCGTGAATTGTGCCCTGTTTTAGTTTAAGGAACTTGCTATATTGAAAAGATTATGGATTACCCTGACACTTTTTCTTTTTCTACAGCAGATTCCTTTGCAGGCGGATACGAAAATCAGAGTCAGCTCCTTTACTGGTTTTTCCGATCCCGGTTTCGCTGCCGGAAGCATGCTCGCCATCTCGGCCATGGCCGGTACCGCCTGGATGGGTAGTCTGAGCTAGGATGCTATGGTGGATTACGGCCTTGTTTAAAGGCGAACTGGGTGTCACCTTTAATTTTGACTTCGACGGCTGGGGAGTGCGCCCCGAGGCCAGTTTCGGTTATTATACCGACCAGTTCTGGAACCGGGGCAATCCCGGTTATCTGATGATGCCGGGAGGGATGGAGCTCCACCGAAAAATTTCGGACAGCTGGTACCTCGGCTATGGAGCAGGCTTTCTCTCTACCCGTCTCTATGGAAATATAGATGGACAGGAGATTTCACGCTCAGACGATTATCCTGGTGTGAGCAACTGGCTCACGCTGCTGCACAAGCCCGACCGGGAGATTGCAGAGGATCAGGATTTTATAATTGATCTGCGCCTCCGCTGGAACCGGATTCTGAAATAAAATAGCCTGGAGAATCATCTGGATGGTTTTCAGCCTCGTGATCCTTTTTATATTACCCTTTGCACAGAAAAAGAATAGTCCTGTTTTTTACTTGCTTCGTCAAAAACAGGTTCTGAAAATTTGTAATTCATAGTTGAAACGATAGGGAGAATCTTATATGAAGCGGTCTGTTTTTTTTATTACGGTCTTTTTTCTGTTATCTATATGGAGCGCGCAGGCATCGATCATGATCGCCAATGCCGGCACCTACGAAAACAGCGACATCAAATTCATGGTGTTCTACAACTGGGGAAATTCTACTCCGATGCCTAATCGGCCGGTGAGTCATTTTTCAAATGTCCGTTTTGAAATCATCGCAAAAAAAGGACAATCAATTTTTAACCGCAGCTATTTTGTTTTCGAGGGCCGCGATTATGTCTTCCAGTCGCAGCAGGTGGATAACTATTTTTATACTGGCGGCTATCGGGTTTTTGATGATAAGAGGCTGAAAGATGGGGATGTTATCGGCCTGGTATATGAATTGAGGAAGAAAGGTTCTTATAAGTATATTGAGACAAAAAAATATTCCAAAAAATTCAAAGTAGTACTGCCCAAAAAGCCTACCAGGCCAAGGAATGAAATAACTCTTATAGAAATCAAATAAAAATACACTGAGGATTTTTTCTATCTGCGCTGGCAGTCATGTAAAGGATAACAACAGTTCTCTCAAAACGAGCTGGATTGATGAAAATTCCGATCGTGTTACAGCCGCCGCAGGTTTTTATATCAAAGCAAAATCGCCGTGGGAGAAAAACCTTGCCTGCATCCACCAGGCATATATGATTTCTGTAAAACAGGTTCAGGAGAAATTCCAGGCAGAAAAGAATATGCTGACAGACAAAGCTAATATGCATCAATGCCGGTTAAATGCGGCCAAAGATTTCTAGGAAATTATTTTACCTGGAACTGTTCTTAAAGTTACCTTTGACGCGGAGAATCGTTGTGAAATGATAAATACTAAAAGGAAGTTGGCTTTTCACCTTACACGATGAAAAATACGAAGTAAGCTCTTTCTTCGCTGCATATTATTGGCAAGTCAAGCGGTTCGTAAAAATTTAATCATGGTAACAAATAATAAAAGGGAATTTGTCAGAGTTAACGTTTAAAAAATGGAAGATTGGTCTTATTAACCTGAAATATCCGCTAACACAGGCTGATCAGCTGCGAGAGTTTTGGCGGACTGAATACAAATCTCAAAGAAAAATTTCCGTTGCGAGCTTTCGTCCCCGATCGAGTCTTATTTAAATTTATCAATATTAAATTTTTGTTGTTATTGTCTATTCGATTTTCTCCGTTGAAAGCGGCAAACCGAACCTGAATCAACAATAGTCCTGAAACAAGAGCGAAAATCAAAATTTTTCCAGCCTTCCATTATCAGGGTTAACGAATATCCATGAACATTGCCAGAAGCAGACGATATACTCAAAACACTTTGGTTCTCGGGTTTAATACTGGCTAAAGGGTGCGTCGACATCGCTGGCATTGCCTTGCGATTTCCGATAACCAAAATGCCTTTAGTATAAACAGCGTCTGTCTCTATCTTTTTAACAATTCCACTCACTAGCACCTACATCAAAAAATAATATGCTTTCAGAAAAGTAAAACTTCTGAATGACCTAAAAATATTTGAAATTAAAAAGATGCAAATCATTGAAGTATTTTTTTTTGTTGACATTTGGCCTTAATTATCATACCATACGGTATGGTATGATAATTAAGGTTAACTCAAGGCAAAAAATCATGAAACATAAAAGTTCAACTGTTTTTCTTGATTTTGATGTTCCACTTGCTGCGGCGCAAATGGATGATAGTAGCTATTCCATATCCATTGATATTGATATATCCAAGGACAAAGCGATTTTGGCAGTGCTTGATTTTAAGAGTTATCAAAAGTGGAATTCTGTTCTTAAAATGGAAAGCAACGACGAGCTTATTATAGGTAAAAATTTTCAGGTGACCATTCTAAAAGGCAAAAAGCCAGAGCGTTTCCAGGCAATGCTTCTTCATAAAGATGAAAGTTCCTTTTCTGCAAGACAGATAATTTTCCGCCAATGGCTTTTTGCGGCCACTCATTTTTTTATAATCGAGGAAACTGGGCCTAATTCATCTCGCTTGGTGCAACGCTGGAAGCTAAGCGGCCTTTTATATAGAATATTCAAATCGAAGATTCTAAAAACATTGGCCTTTTTTAAGACAATGAACATAGAATTCAAGAATTATGTGGAAAACGAATAACTGGAATGAAATAACTACAAAACCAAAACCAGAGAAAGAATGTCTGAAAAATATACATGGAAATGAAAAGGAAAAGAACAAGCGCTAAAGAGGATTGGATTCGTCAGGGACTTCAAATCTTAGTGGAATTTGGAGAAAAGAGCTTAACAATCGAAAATCTGCTAAGTCGTATGAAATTGACAAAGGGTTCCTTTTATCACCATTTTAAGGATCGCGAAGATTACATCAAAGAGCTCATTGAATCCTGGAAGAGTACGATGACCGTGAAAATAATTGAAAGTTTGCACGGACTCAAGGATGCCCAGAGTATGTACAAAGCTTTGGAAGACTCCATAGAAAGGACTTTCTCGCCCGAGATTGAGATTGCCTTTAGGAATTGGGCGCAAAAATCCCCATACATTGCCGAAATCGTTGCCGAAGTGGATACGTGGCGGACGATTACAATCGAAAACATTGTTGCGCTTCAGGGAATTAAAAAAGCACAATGCTGGTTGCTTGCTCGGTTTGCTTATTCCGCCTTTATCGGTGGCTTATTTGTTCGTCCGGTCGCTGATAGAAAGGAACAAAGAAAGTGGAGTGATCTGTTTTGGAGCATTTTGATCGAATGGAAAAAGATTGATTAAATTATCATTTTTTAAGCCTTTTATAAATGGAACTTGTACAAAAATATCTATCCGAATATGACTATAACGAAATCCACGGCATAGTAGTAAATGGGAATTGTGAGAAATGTTACCAAACTGTAATGAATTTGGATTTATCCAAGTCCTCTATCATTGCTGTCCTGTTCTTTCTTCGCGGTTTGCCGTTTTCCCAACCCAGGTTTTTAGAATTTACAAAGAGCATGAATTTTACTTTGCTGGAGGAGGCGCCTTATACGGGTTTTATCTACGGATTTTGGGGTAAAGAATTTAAGGCGCAAGTTGTACGAGACGTAAATGAGTTTGTGAACACCACAAAAGACTATCAGGCTAAAGTTGTTTGGAGTTTTCAATTTAAACAAATTAAGGAACATGAATGTAAAGTCATTACTGAAACCAGAGTAAAATGTTTAACCAGGCGAGCCAGGATCCTATTCTCGCTCTATTGGTTTTTTATCCAACCCTTTAGCGCCTTAATAAGAATGGAAATGTTAAAATTAGTAAAAAAAGGAGTTATAAAAGGAAATGCTTAGTTTAGGAGGAATTATCAATATTATCATTGCAATAGGTCACATTGTCGGCCTTTTGTGGGCGAAACAAATGTTTGAAGCTACCGGAGCCGGTCCAGGTATGAGTAAACTTGCCCGGATTCATCCAGCCATTCCCTATCTGCTAACGGTGTTTGTTTCTGTTATTTTTTTTATTTTCGGTCTTTATGGCCTTTCGGCCGCAGGTAAATTTAGGAGACTTCCTTTTTTGACCATCGGAATTTTTACCATTGCCGCAATCTATATTTTTCGCGGACTGGGTGGATTGATATTCCATACAATACAAAATACCAATTCGGTTTCGGACTCCATCTACTCAGGTATTGCCTTAATCATCGGACTCTTATTTTTATTCGGTGGTTTGAAAAATAGAAAGGAACGTTACTAAATCAATAGCAAGAAATGATGATAACCAAGAAAGTAGAACTTCTGAGTAATCCCAGAAGCGTTTAAGGTCAGGCTGAAATTTAACCTTTGTAATAAATTCAGATGATTTTTTTTCTTTTTTTTCGTTGATTCTGCAACATTCATCGTCAAAGTAGAGAGAATCATTGCGGGTTTTCCTTTTTAACAATCACCACCTGACCCAGGTTCGATTGCGCCTGCACAAAAAATAATCGAGGAAAAAAATGAGACAAATATTGGTAATTTTGCTAACATTGCTGCTATCCGCGTTATGGTCACAGAAATACAGTTTTGCATCCTGTTATTCTGTTTTTAACGGTAAATATGATGATAAAAATATTTCTATCGCAGTAAAAACAAGTTCCTCTTCTGGAAAGAGCAACGTTGGTTTTTACTCCTCCCAGAGAATTTATTTTCATCTCACCGGAAAAAGCCAGCCATTATCCGACGTTAAAATTATTTATGGCAATGTTGTTTTTAAGCTGGATGATGAGGGCAAACTGAGCATACCGATTGCATCGCTAAATGAGGTCTATGAGATAGAACTGATCTATTCTATCCCGAACCCGGAAAATAAGGATGAAAATGCTCCCCACTGGAAAAAGTTTACTAGAGTAAATTATTCGTTCAGAATAACCCAGGCCAGGCTAAGCTCCTGCCACCAGATAGGCACAATAAAAATTAGAAAACAGTAGCAGAATTCAGGCACGGATTTACCGGGCTGCCTTCAGATAATTTTATTTTTTTAGGAAAGTTCTCGCTATATGCCAGAGAAGATATGAATAATAAACCAAGGGTTGAAAAAATTATAATCAGGTTTTTGGTCACCTGTGCTGAGCTTTGTCGAAGCATGGGACATATTGAGTCTTATGGGCAAAGGCGGAGCTTAAATTTAAGCTTTGCATCTGTCAAAAATCGTGGTTATATTTTATAATAGAAGCAAGTGACCCCAAAATTTATTTTTACCCGCAAGGCCAGGAAAGGTTTCTTTAAGTCTTGATTTTTTTATACCCTTTCGGGCTCTATGCATCTTTGAGGAACATGAAATCAGTTGCTTCTCGGGTAAAGAACGTGCAAGTTCCTAAAAGAAATAATGGAAAGGCTAACAGAGTAAAAACAATGCGCTTCAAGTTAATCATGCTTACAAAATTGGCTTTTCTTCTATCACTCCTGCTGTATTTACCAGCAGCACACGCACAGGATTTCCGGAATAACAACTTGGTCCAGGACCCTGGCCTGGCATATAATATCCGCAAAAAGCTGGTTAAATCCCCGGACAGTCCCATTACGATGCATGATCTCGAAAAACTTTCAGTACTGGAGATCTTTCCGGGATCGCCAAACATTCGCTCCCTTGAAGGTTTACAGTATGCAAAAGAATTATGGGCTGTTAAAATTGAAGACTGTTCTCAAATCCCGGTTGCAGAATTTCAACAGCTGAAGTCGCTCACCCGGCTGAATACCATAAAACTCAAAAACCTGCCCCAGGGTACAGACCTTTCCTTCCTGTCGGGAAAGATGAAACTCGAAAGACTGGAACTGGCAAGCAGGCACCGGGACCGAATCGTTCTCGACCTGGGGCTGGTGGCCGGTTACGAAAAACTTGCTTATTTACTGCTATCCGGCATCAAAGTCAAAAGCCCGACGATGCCCCTGCAGGGAAAATTTTATGCCATTCACTTGCTAAACAGCAGGGAATCGGATCTTTATTTTCTGTCGGGTATTCAGTCGTATCCGGGAGTAATGGATGAACTGAGACTCTCTCATGTGCGGAGTGTGGAAGGTTTTGCGCTCTCTAATAAAATCAGCAGGATTAACACGCTGAGTATTTCGTATTTGCCTCTTCGAAATCTTGATTTTATCCTTCCTGGAACGTGCATCTTCCATCTGAGTGTCACTCATGCGCAGGTGAGCGATGTGAGCGCCCTTGCGAAGACTGAATGCCTGCACGATGTCGACTTTTCCCATAACCGTCTGAATACCCTGGCACACGTCGAAAAATGGGGCACAGTGGTAAATAGATTTATTTTGAATAACAACCAGATGAGGGATCTTGCGCCTCTTTATACCCTTGTCAAAAAGTCTCCTACCTCGTATGATATTGATCTATCGAATAACGGGATTAATATGAAAGAGGGGACGGAGAATGAAGGCTATATCCGTTACTTTATCCGGAAAAGCAACAAACGGGAGCAAGCTATCAGACAACTGAAAAGTGGAAACCTGACTGAGTAAACCTTGTTTCCTTGATAAATAGAAATTATTGAAACACTACCCAATGCAACAGGAAATTCCCATGAAAACATTACCAAGAACTTTGATCAATATTCCTTTCCTGAAAAAAATTATCCTGGCGATCGGGGTCTTTCTTTTCGCCGTCAGTCTTGACCTGGCAGAGTCTCGGACCGCCACTGCTGAGCCTGCTTCCGGGGCAGGAAAACTTCTGTGGCACTATACTTATAACGATATTCTGCCGGCCCAGCTGACTACTCCTACGTTTTATAATAATAAAATTTTTCTCAATACTAACGGGGACGATGTCTTCGCACTGGACATTAACACTGGGAAGCGCCTCTGGCTGCACTCCCTGGATAAACGGGGAGAGAATATGCGCGGCCCCCTGATCACCTCATGGGAGGGAAAATTATACCTGGGGGATCAGGATGGATACATGAAATGCCTGGATGCTGATACCGGCAGGGTAATATGGAAATTCAAAACCACACCGGGTAAAAACCCGTATGTCAAATATTTGCCGCTCCGCGTCCGTCCCGGGAAGAAATCATTTATATACCAGGGGAACCTGATATTTTTTGACATGCAGGGGTCCCTGTACAGCGTTGATGCCGCGAGCGGCAAACTTGTCTGGCGCACCGATATCAACGACCTTTTCCATGTGGACGGAAGACACCTGATCCGCCTGAAAAAAAGTATGGCAAAAAGGGCTGCATTGGAAATTTTTCATTCGATCATCGACCAGGAAAACCTGGTTGTCGCAGCGGAATGGGATCCGTTCCTGGTTTTCAGCATTGATTTAGAAACTGGGAAAAGAAACTGGATGATTCCTTACCAGGCTAACGACAGGAGAATGTTTTTTCATTTTCTCCTTACCCATGGAAGCAGTATTATTTTCAGCATGCATCACGGTATTAAAGATATCCCGGTGCACCTGGTCTACCTGGACCGCACCACAGGTAAAATTCAGAAAACAATCCCCTTGAATAAATCCAGGCTGTTTGAATTCGTGCTCCATAAAGGAAAATTAATGCTTTTCGAAAGCAACGAAACGGGGTACTCCAATACTGATTCATGCCTGACCATACTTGATCCCTCAACCGGCCAGCGCATCAGAACTGAAAAAATTTCCAAGAATACCTTCGAGCCTGTGATCTTTTTAAACGGGAAAAAATATTATAGCCTGGTACCAAGAAATAGCACAGGAAACATTTTTAGTGATTATTCCGAAACCATCGTCTGCGAGGATGAAAAGACAGGGAGAATACTATGGAAAACTCCGGTTAAAATTTCTGATGAACAGGGAGGTGGAGCGTTCTTTCGTCCACGCCGCACAGGTTTTGTCATTCATAAAGGAAAAATATTTCTAATAAAGTACAACCATGTGTTTTGCATTGATACTGGGGAGACAGGCCAGCCCTGATAAAGGAAATCCGCCGCAGGCTCCACCGTTTAAACCCGGCATATCTAGCGACAATTAGATTTTTTTTAGGAAGATTCTTTTTAGGAAGATTCTCGCTATATACCAGGGAGGTTGGTGTTACAAAACTAAAGATGGTAAAGATAAAAACCAGATTTTTGGTCACCTGTGCTGAGCTTTGTCGAAGCATGGGACATGTTGAGTCTAATGGGCAAAGGCGATAGCTTAAATATAAAACTTGAGGTTACAGCCAATTATGCAGATTAAAACGATAGTGATTACAGTACTCCTGCTCATTCTCTCCAATGTGTTCATGACCTTTGCCTGGTACGGACATCTGAAAAAATTGAAGGACAGCCCACTTTTGGCAGCAATCCTGATCAGCTGGCTGATAGCCTCGCTGGAATATGCAATCCAGGTGCCGGCCAACAGACTCGGCCACACTGTTTTGAAAGTCAGCCAGCTCAAAATCATTCAGGAAGCTGTAACGCTCCTTGTTTTCGTGCCGTTTTCCCTGTTCTATATGCAGGAAAAACTGAGCTGGAATTATGCCCTGTCAGCTCTATTTATGATGCTGGCAGTATTCTTTGCATTCAGAGACTGAGACCGCTGACACAAATTTTTTTTAATTCTTTGACTTATGATCATTGGTTTTATATACTCTTATAAAAACAATTCAGCATTATAGAATTTTACCCAGACAATAAAATGATTATATTCGAGTCCAGTCCCGATCAGATGAATCATTTTTTCCGGGTTCATCTGCACATCCTGAAACATGGCATAGAGCATGATATTGACATGCACCATCTGTAGGCGCAGGGAAACATATTGTATCGATTAACCGTTAAGAAGATAGAACCCGGAACCCAGGAAATTGAAACAGTCATTCAGGAGCTTTCCGGAGAAGATGATGGAAAATTTCTGTTGAAACTTCGCAGCCATCTTGAATGGACCAGATCAAATTATCTCGAACGAGAAAGTATGTGGAAATACTTCGAGGGCGAGGGAATGGCTTTTCTGGGCACAGCTATGGAAAATGATTTTTTTATCAACTATGCGGATGGAAAAACAGTATGGAGAATAGACTCTAAAAGACATGAAAGGTCACAGGAGCCTGAATCTGTCAGACTTATTAAAGGTTTTCAGATTTACAACCATGATACCGGAGAAAATTTCTATATAGAAAGCACAACCCTTTTGCCTTTTGAACCAGCAAGATCTTTTATCCGGATACGCAGTTACCAGGAAATTCTGGATGAAATCGATTTTTTTTATCAAAAAAAAATGCCGCTACCGCTTGCGAATGCAGGCACTCAGCATCTTTTTTATATACTGCAAAGAAAGTGCTTCTAGCACTCCTCACATCCTGTGAGTCGGCCGGATTTTTGACATCTTAGTTACAGGATGTAACTCATGCAGCTGTGACAGGACGTCACATAAAGCTGCCTTATCAAATCCGGGTCGATTTTTTACGTCCCGACTAAGGGATGTAAGAGGTGCAGCATTTGCTATGGAGGGCAGAAATGCTGCCATGGCAAAATCGACATTATAACACTCCTCACATCCTGTGAGTCGGAAACCAATTTCTTTTCGGTTTAATTCCTTTTTTTTCGTTGAAAACTCAACTTTCTTCGTCAAAATAGACAGAGAGCCCCGGAGGCATTGTTACCGGAATTCTTTCTGTAATTTTTTTTTTAACTATCATCAAGGAGCATGAAATGAAACAACTTCTGACAATGATACTTGCCTTACTGATGTCCGCTTTATTGCTACAGAAATCCGGCTATGCTTCATGCTACGCCGAGTTTTCCGGAAAATATGATGATAAAAATATTTCTCTCGCAGTAAAAACAAGCTCCTCTTCTGGACAGACCAACGTTGGTTTACTCCTCCCAGAGAATTCATTTTCATCTCATCGGGAAAAACCAGCCTTTATCCGATGTAAAAATTATTTATGGCAATGTTGCTTTTAAGCTGGATGATGAAGGAAAACTGAGCATACCGATTGCATCGCTGAATGAGGTCTATGAGATAGAGCTGGTCTATTTTGCGCCGAACAGAGATAATAAGGATGAAAATGCCCCCCACTGGAAAAAGTTTACTAGAGTAAAGCAATCGTTCAGAATAACCCAGGCTAAGCTGAGCTCATGCCACCAGATAGGCATTATTAAAATCAGCAAGAAATAGCTGGCCCCTTGTGAGTCAGTCAGTTATGCTGCATTGAATACTGGAAAAATGTTCCACCGAAACTCAAGGAGTAAAATCAAACTATTTTTATTTTGCCAACTCTAGATTTGACTAAAGTCAAGGACTCCCCCTCCCCATGAACTATGTTTCCTATATAACAGCCTGTCTGCGATAAAAATGAGTTTCATTTTTATCGCAGACAGTGCCAGTACAATCAAACAAGGATTCATTAGTTTATGGAAACATATCAGGTCAGTAAAGAGTGTATCTCCTGTCATGCCTGCGTTGAAGTCGCGGGAGACAACTTTGCCATGGGCGAGAATAATCTCGCTTTTGTGAAACGACAACCTGCCAGCGAGGCGGAGTTTCGCCAGTGCAGAACCGCTAAGGATGTTTGCCCGGTTGAAGCAATCTCAAGTGCCATCGCCGCTCCTGGGCCTGTCCTGGCCTCTCACAATGTGCGCGAGACACTGGAAACGCACCCCCAGTTAAAAGAGGTGCTCATTGGTTTCTCGCCAAAATTCAAAAAATTATTGAATCCGGTGATGTACTACACTGTAGCCCGTTTCGCCTCTTTTCACGATGCCGCCCGCGTATCAGGAATATCGGTGTGCGAAATCCTTCATATTCTCAACGGCGCCCTGGGTACTGTCAAGGAGCTCTCCAGGATTGCTCCGGAATGCGTAAAAGAGCAGGCTCCCTTCAACATCTTTTCTGTCAGCCGTGAAATTTCCTGGCCCGAAACCGCTGACCGCTATATCTACAACCATGATTCCATGACCGAAATCATCGAAATGGTCAACAGGCTTGCACCCCAACAGAATCTTGTTCTTATTGCCGTGGAAGAGCCCCTTGCCGTCGTCAAAACGGCTCAGGGTCTCAATCTATGGCAAAATGTAACAAAGGAGCGCGACTACCGCATCTCCCTTTTTAACCCGGCACAGGAGGTAAAAGCAGACTGGCGCGAACAGAGAAATAAATTTTTTCGGCTCGATGTTCGCACTATGGCAAGTGATCCATTTGACATCATCATCCAAAAGGCGTACAGTCTGCAGCCCGGCGAAGGGTTTATCCTGATCCAGAGCTTTGAACCCTTTCCTATGATTAATATGCTTGCCGAGATGGGTTTCGAGCACGAAAGCGAACACCGCGGCTCAAGGGAGGTGTGGGTATATTTTTACAAAACACCGGACACAGATGACACCATGGGCTCGGACAGCGAGAAAACGGAGGTGGTGATCCAGTCCGCCACGCCGGTCGCCTATCCAGTGATTATGCGCCTGCTGCAATCCGAAAACATACGAAAAAAAATTGCCATCAGAGAGCTTAAGGTGTGGGAGGAGACCGAAAAGCATCTGGCCTGGATCGCCAATGGCAGGGCTGATATCAGCTTTTCCGCGGTGATCACCTCCTTCAAATTGAAAAATGCTGATATTAAAATGCCCGCCTTTTTAGTTTGGGACAATTTTGTTCTGCTGTCGCGGCAAGAGATCCATAGTTTTGAGGATGTACAAAACAGAGAGATCTATACTCCCCTGTTTGAAGAGGCGCCACCTACCAAAATCACCAAATATCTGATCAAGGCAAGCGGCCTGGATCCTGAACAGTTCCAGTTTCGTTACGGCCAGCCATTCGGCAGACCAGAGGAGATCTACGCCTCCTTTGTTTCTGGCGAGGCTGACACCGTGATCCTCCGCGAACCAGAGGCCAGTTATGCCATTAAGATCATGCAGGACAGAGGAATAAAAGTTTTTACCCTGCAATACAGCGATATATGGAACCAGATCAACCCTGGCTTCGGAAGCTTTCCCAATGCGGGTCTGGTTCTCAAGGGTGAGTTTGCGCGGAAGCATCCGGATGTTGTAAAATTATTTTTAAGCGAATTGAAGGAGGCGATCCAATGGGTAAACGATAACCGTATCGAGGCTGCCAGGCTTGCCTTTGACATGATGCGTCAGCCGCCGGATCGCATCGAACTCTTTCTGAATCGGGTCAATTTTCAATATATGGAGGGGCAGCCGCTGCTGGAAAAGGTGAAAAGCTATTTTGAGGTACTTCTCAACGAGGGGATTGTTACGGGTGAGCTCGACAGCGCCTTTTATGATATGTTTCGCCTCGAACCGTAAGAGACTGGCCTGACGCTGGCTGCCATACGAAGCCCGAGGATGGCTACCCAAAGCTCTCTTTTTTTTCCATCTTGACAATGCGCCGGAGAGGACAAAGCCTGATCTATAGCGCAAGGGAAAAAAGGAGAGCACTATGGGTATGACCTACCGTGACTCCGGCGTGGATGTCCATGCCGGTCAGACTTTTGTTCAGGGTATCAAAGCTATCGCCAAATCCACATTTACCGCCAATGTCCGCTCCGGTATTGGTGGTTTTGCCGCCCTCTACAATTTCCCCAAAGATATGGAAAACCCTGTGCTGGTGTCGGGAACCGATGGAGTTGGCACCAAGCTTGTACTGGCGCGCCAAATGGAGTCCCACCAAGGAATTGGACAGGATCTGGTCGCAATGTGCGTGAATGATATCGTTACTGTCGGCGCACGGTCTCTCTTCTTTCTCGATTACCTCGCCACGGGAAAACTCGACCAAGCCACCCACCTACAGGTGATCGAGGGAATAGCCAATGCCTGCAAAAAGGTAGGTATGCCCTTGATCGGCGGCGAGACAGCCGAACATCCGGATGAGATGGAGCCGGGCAAATATGATCTGGCCGGTTTTGTCGTGGGAGTCGCCGATGGGAAACGCCTGCTGCCGCGCACAGATATTCTGCCTGGGGATCTACTGCTGGGACTACCCTCGTCCGGCGCCCACTCCAATGGTTATTCGTTGATCCGCAAATTGATCTCCACTCACCAGCTTGATCTCAGCCGGAACTACCAGGGTATGTCCGCAAGCCTGGGCGAGACCCTGTTGCAGCCGACCCGCCTCTATCACCTGGAGATTCTAGAGCTGCATAAACGCAATCTTATCAAGGCAGCAGCGCACATCACCGGCGGCGGTTTTTATGAAAATATACCGCGAGTGCTTCCGGCTCAGACAAAAGCGATCCTTGACCTAAAGGCGATTCCCGTGCAACCGTTATTCCACTTTTTGGCGAAGCAAGGACCGATAGAGCCACGCGAAATGTTTTCCACGTTTAATATGGGTATTGGTATGGTTCTGGTCTGTGCGCCAGAGCAGCTCGGTAATATTCAAATGGTATGTCCCGATGTGGTTCATATTGGCAGGATGGAAAAATCAAACCAACCTGAAAGCGGAATGGAAATCACAGGTATCGATTGACAAAATTGGCAGCTCAAGAGAGGTAGCGTGCCAGACACTTGCAAGGAGGCTTTCCATGTTCACTCCGCTTTGTAAAGCTACACCACTCTTCCGGCCTTTCCAACTCGCTGCCCTGCTCCTATTTGTTACCGGCAGTGCCAGCAGGCCTTCCCACTGCACCGGAGATGTACAGATCGTACCTAACCGCGAAGGGTGGATCAACCAGCACACCTACCGGGTTTATGTTTCCGGTTTGCCGCGCAAAAACCAGAGCGATCCGCAAAAAAGAGAACTGGAGGCCAAACGAGCAGCCATCTATATGGCACACAAAACAATTCTCGAAAAATTCATTGGAGCGCGTGTGGAGACAAGCAACACCCTGGTTGATTTCGATGTAGTGCGTCAGCAAACCAAGATCGTTTGGCGATTAATAGCGTTTCATTCACAGACGCAAAAAAAGAAATGGATTC
>DYNZ01000336.1 GCA_020720805.1 Leptospira biflexa
AAAACACCTTCCAGCCGATCTGTCAGATTTTCAAACATGGAGTAAAGGCAAAGGGCAACGGCAAAGATTCAAGAAAAAAGCACGATATTCAAATATAATAAATACGACCATTCTTTCCCTGTGGGGAAAAAGAGGTCGGCAGGGGCTCTCATCAGCCGATGCAATCAATAACAAAAAACAGGAAAAATACTCAAAAAAAATGACACTGTCAAGCAGGGAAGCATAGAGAGTGGAAAAAAGGATGCTGTCACGAGTGGATGATCTGCGGGGCACGAGTCCCGAAGATGGCTGTTCCGATGCGGAGGATGGTCGCCCCCTCTTCGATGGCCACACGATAGTCGTGGGACATCCCCATGGACAGTTGCACCCTGGTGTTATCATAAAAAGAGCCAAGTTGTTGATTTTCTGCGGCCAGTCCCCGCAACGCTTTGAAGAAGGGGCGGGAATGTTCTGGATCATCAGAATAAGGGGGGATAGCCATAAGGCCGCGCACCCTGAGATGAGATAAGGAGTGCAGTTCCTGCAAAAATCGTTCGGCATCCTGAGGAAGCACCCCTGATTTTTGCGGCTCATGACCGATATTGATCTGTACCAGGATGTCCATCTTCCGCCCCTGGCTTTTGAGCTCTTTATCTATGGCCAGGGCGAGTTTGAAACGATCTACGCTCTCAATTACCTGAAAAACCTGAGTTGCAAGTTTCGCCTTGTTACTTTGGAGGTGGCCGATGCAATGAAACGACGCTGAATCGCACATCGGCCCGAGTTCATTTTTTTTGTGAGCCGCTTCTTGCAGATAATTTTCGCCAAAACAGCGCTGACCAGCCTGCATGGCCTCCTGGATGGCCGATGCCGGAAACTTCTTGGAGACAGCAACCAGTTGAATAGAAGAGGGATCCCTTCCACATTGGAGGGCAGCATCAGCAATCTGCTGACGAATCTCACGCAGGTTTTTGGTGATCACAGACATCTGCCCCTTCCTCCTTATCGCCCAAAAAATCGCCAGTCAGTTGAAAAAGGACCCGGGCGTTCTCGCTCGTCTGTTGGGCGACTTCATCAATTGAAATCCCCCGTAATTCCGCTATTTTTTGGGATGTATACAGGAGAAAGGCCGGTTCATTCCTTTGGCCCCGATACGGAACCGGTGCCAGAAAAGGGCCGTCCGTCTCCACAATCATTGCCGTTAAGGGCAGTAATTTTGCCACTGAATGCAACTCACCGGCATTTTTGAAGGTGACCACCCCGGGGAGAGAGACGAAAAAACCTAACGATATCACCTGCT
>DYNZ01000337.1 GCA_020720805.1 Leptospira biflexa
GCATCCCAGATTTTGGTTTTTTATCTGGCTTTGTTGTATCACGCCTGGCCCGATTTTTACCAAAGGCTCTCTTCGTCATCCGAGGCGCACATCCGCAGTATTTTGGATAATTTTTTCCAGTCTGAAACACCCGTGCAGGCAGCGAGCGAGCCGCCTCTTCCAAACAAAACCAATCTCTTGCCATTGTTGAAAGATTACGCCGAAGATCAAGACCTGGTGTATTATATAAAGACCGTGTTCAGCGACTATGGCGATCAACGCAAGAAAAATATTTTTGTGGATGAAATTATCAGCGGCATCAGCGGATTAAGAAAGATAGGGCTGCCATGAAAATTTTTCGCGCGCTCTGGCTCCGTCTCTATCTTGTTCCCGTCATTGCGGCTGCTTTTTTTTACCGCGAGGTTTGGCAGGGGCTGAAGGGGCTTGTTCTATTCGTTTTTTATCTTTTGAAGTTTGTGCTATTTTTCATCCTCCGTAAACCTGATCTGCAACTCATAATGGGGGATGCGTTTTCCTCCCTGAATATTTCAGTGTTATTTCTACTTTTGGGTGCAGTTGCCTACATCTTTCTTTACCACTTAAGTCTGTTTGTGGTATCTCAATTTGTATTGCCTGTCACCGAGTGGTCAGAGCGGAAAAAGGCATATCAGCGCCTTGTTTTTTATGCGCGTGGAATACACGGTCCCGCAATTTTTGTCAAAGGCGGCGTAAAAATTTCCCGTGAACACGAATTGGAAAGCAGCAAACCTGGCGTTGCTCTGGTTGATTTAAGCAGCGCTGTGGTGCTGGTTCAGCACGATGATGTTAAATCCATGTCTTTGCCTTCAGAGGAAGAATTGGAGGCTTTTCGCAACAAGCCCGCCAAAAAAGGGAAATCTGCCACCCCCTACGAACCTAAAGAGCCAGAAGCCAAAGGTCCGGGCGTGGTATTTACAGAAAAGGGACAGAAAATTGACGACGTGGTGGACCTGCGCAAGCAGACCCGCACAACCGACTTTCTTGAAGTTTATACCCGCAACGGCATCAAAGTTAAATCCAAAGTCACTGTTGTTTTTAGCCTGAGCGACGCCCCCGAAAAAGTGTTGGTTGGTTATGTGGGAGCCAAAAACCTGACCGATTTGAAAATTTTGAAGGTGTCCCAATCTGATACCGAACTAACCATCAATGGCGGCGTGCCTGTGGATGTGGATGATGCCATTGATATTCTGCGCGCATCCCTTCCGTTGTTCGACGATTCTCCTTCCAATTCATTTATTCCCTATAAATTTGACGAAAACC
>DYNZ01000338.1 GCA_020720805.1 Leptospira biflexa
ACCGGCTTGCCGGAGAAGGTGCTCATATTGCGCTAAATCCTGAACATAATTTTCCGCAAAGCGAAATTTGCGCCGCTCTTCGGCTTCCCGGGTCAAAAGGATGTCGGAGAGGCATAACCTCCCGCCGGGTTTGAGTACTCGAAGGGCTTCTGCAAAAAAATCTTGTCTGGTCTGGAAATGGAAAGCCGCTTCCACACAGATGATATTGTCAAAGAAGGCATCGGGAAATTGCAGATCAACGGCATCCATGAGGAGAAAGATGCATTCCGGCGCGTTCTCACGGCAGGTGGCGATCTGTGTTTCAGAGATATTTATGCCTGTCACTTGGGATGGATGGTAATATTTGCATAAATAACGAGTGGTTGCGCCTTTGCCACAAGCCACATCCAGGATCTTCCCCGTTTTTTCCGGCAGAAAGGAGAGCAGCTTTTCAATCAGATTTTCAGCAGCTTCTTTGGCGTCAACCGTTTCTTTTTGCCAGTAGCCGTAATTAACGTAATCGCTTTGGCAAAAATATTCCTGCAGGGGAGGCCAGTACATCAGACTGTCATAGCCTCGGGCATTGGGCTGGCAATTGTTATCGATATTAAAGACGGTCATATTTGCTGCTTCTTTGTTTTTTTGTCTTATTCTGTTTCATCATCATAATTACTGGCCAGCAAGAAATAATGCTTCGGATTGTTGATTTATCATGCCTTGGATGAGGCATAAGGTTTAGTGGCAGAGGCCATGACATAATAATTAAGATCGGCGGTAAGACGATACACCCGTTCCAGAAAAGTCTGTAATTGCTCGGCTGTAACGGCACCCTCCAGGAACTTGCCATGGATAAAACGGACAACGTGCCAGAACCCGCCGTGAAAGCATTCCTTGGTGGCATCGAGAATTTCAACCTGGTGAAAACCTGCCCGGTAAAAAAAAAGTTCATATTGGTCAAGATTTTCCACAAAATTTTCAGGGGGCATATGAGGACGATTTTCCTTGTTTTTGTCGGAAATGAGTGCGTCTGACAGGATGAGGCGTCCGCCGGGCCTGAGAACCCGGTATGATTCTTCAAAAAAATGCTGTCTGGTTTTGAAATGAAAGGCAGCCTCTACACAGATGATTGTATCAAAAGAGGCGTCAGGAAACTGGAGATCGACCGCATCCATCAGGAGAAAACGTGCCTCCGGGATCATAGACCTGCAGGTTTCAAGCTGCTTTTCGGAAATATTGATACCAGTAATCCGGTCAGGTTTATAATATTTCAGCAGATATTTGCTGGTTGCCCCCCTTC
>DYNZ01000339.1 GCA_020720805.1 Leptospira biflexa
CGAATTTTTTCACCAAAAAGGCCCCAATCAGCTCTTGCTGATTGGGGCCTTTTTTATGCCCTTTGAAAAATAAATTGTTCTGATTATTGGAAGAAGGACTCGCCTGTTATTTAATGCGCATTTGCGCCGGTGGCGGGCGCTGCTGTTTCAGTGCCCAGTGCGGTGGGGCCGTTGCCGTTCATCATCATGCCACGGCCACAGCCACCTCGATGGGGGCCCATCATTCCTGCTCCCATGCAACCTCTGCCTCCCATCAACTCCTGTACTCCCGCCTCTTTTGCTTTGCCTTGCATGGTTTCACGCAGATCGAAAAGTTCCCCGGCTAACTGGGCAGCCTTGGCAGGATCTGGATTGTCGGCCTTCAGAATTGCTCGCTCTTCGGCATGTTTCATCATCATCTGCCGACGAAGGGCCTTGGTGTCTTCGTGAAACTTGTCAACTTTTGCCTGGGAAGCGGCGTCCAGTTGCTGGTATTGCGGACATCCTTTTTGTGGGCCTGCTCCCATACCCATGCCTTTATTGGCGGCATCTGCCTGTTGCCAACCAATAACGCCCATACCTATAACCAGAGCGGTAACAACGAACATTTTTTTCATGGTGTGTCTCCTCAATAGAATGAAATGGTGAATAGCGTTTTCATTCTATTGATGCAAATCCTGGGCCAGAATTGTTGTCAATGTTATAATGCTATGAATTTGTTTATAGAAATCAGTTTTCTTTGTGATTTCTTGATTGGGCGACAAGGGCTGGTCTCATGAAAGAGTTTCCTTTTTATCCACTTTTCGTTTTGCATGTGCATCTTTTTTACCCACTGCCTGTTATTCGATGCGGATTCCTCCAAACCCTCCTTCTTCTGTCTCATCTTCCTGGTTGTCATCCAATGAGACGGCAGGTTCTCGCCAACTGTTGTCTCGTTCATGCTCAGTTTCGACAACGGGTATTGTTTCGGTATTTATTGAAACTTCTCGTTGTTCTGTCTCTTTTTGAGTGTGTATCGGTGCTGATTCGATGGTCGGTTCGTGTCCAGCGATGGGAGCATAACTGCGACCCAGAGGTTGCTTGAATATGGCCATGAGTCCGTCCTGCATGGCAAAAAGAGATACCAGTTCCCATCCTTGCTGACCATATTCATTTAACGATTGTTCGACTTCCAGCTCATCAAGAAAGGAATTTCTCAGTAATCCTTCTTTTTTAAGCTCGTATTGAACGGTTTTGTAATTCCATTGCATAATCTCTGTTTCTCCCTGTCCGGTTAGCTGTTTTTGGGATAATCA
>DYNZ01000340.1 GCA_020720805.1 Leptospira biflexa
CTGCGAAAAATTTTACCGCAGGCATAGAGTTGATATTCCGAGGATAAAACTTTGAACGAAACGAAGATATTGGACGAAAAGATCATTTTGCAAAAGGCTCAACTTTCATGGCGCCTCATTGGAGATCATCATAATTGTTTTGCCAAAATCTCCTCCCAGGCGGTATAGAGTAAATCAAAACCTTGTAACCGCTTGACATGCGCCAGTCAATACTGACACGATACCTTCCCCTGGCTTCACCATTTTCATGGTCACCGAAGCACACTTCGCCTGTGATGCAAGAGGTTTGCCAGTTTCGATGCCCAAGCGCTTGCACGATTGAGGAAGACATTCATCACCACTCTTTACCTTTGGCCACCCCGAGAAACATCGTGATCATAGATTTTCATACCCACGCATTTCCAGACCCAGTGGCCGCCAAAGCCATCCCCGCCCTGGCGGCAGAGGGAAATATACTGGCACACACCACGGGTACCATAGACTCTCTCATGGCCTCTATGGATCGGGCTGGTATTGATATCAGCGTTGTCTGCTCCATTGCCACCCGTGCCTCCCAATTTGACCCCATCCTCTCCTGGTCAAAAGAAATTCGGTCTTCTCGAATCTTCCCCCTGCCATCCATTCATCCAACCGATCTCGATCTGGTTGCCCGGGTTTTCAGGATTAAAGAGGAAGGTTTTTCCGGCATTAAAATGCACCCCTACTACCAGGATTTTTTTCTTGATGAAAAACGACTGTTCCCCCTCTATGAGGCGTTAAGCGACACGGGGTTATTCCTGGTTGTCCATTGCGGATACGACATTGGATTTCCCCGCATTCGACGGGCCGATCCATCGCAAATTCTCTCTGTTCACCGTCTGTTTCCCAGGCTTCAACTCATCACCACCCATTTTGGAGGCTGGGATGCATGGGATGAAGTGGAAAAACTACTGATTGGCAAAGAGATCTATATGGAAATATCCTTTGCCCTTTCCTACCTATCCTCAGAACAGGCAACTCGAATGCTTCAGCGCCATCCACCGCACTGTCTCCTTTTTGGCAGCGACTCTCCATGGGAAGATCAAATGGCAGCCTTGGCACGATTGCGCTCACTCTCCCTCACCGATAAACTCTTGCACAACATTATGGGCCACAACAGCATGCGCCTGCTCCATTAACACAACCCTGTGCCCTGCTCTCCTCCATCCTTTTTTGCTCAACCGGGTGTCATGGGCACACTCCGGGCGGCTCTCAGGATAATCCGTCAGAAAATGGAGGCCAC
>DYNZ01000341.1 GCA_020720805.1 Leptospira biflexa
GCCTCTGCGGAAAGCGATCCTTTAAACTTGGAATCAGCAAGAGCGGCAAAAACTTCTTTAACAAGGGCGATGGCATCTATAGTTAAAGTGCCTTGAACAAGGGTATGACCCCGGCTTTTTAGCTCTCCGCCCAACTGGCAGGCAATATCGGTTAAGGGTGGGTAGTGCTGGGGAATTTTGTCTTCGGATTCAATTTGCTGAACATATTCGCCTTCTGTATCAAAATACCAAAAGCGATCCTGTGGATGGCTGGCAAGGATAAACATAAAAGCCTGTTCCTTGGTGCCTGGCGAGAGATTAAAATCCCAGGGATCACTGGATTTTTCGCGGAGTTTTTGAATATCAGCAATAATCCCGGCGCCTGTATGGTCGGTTTTGGTGAGCAGCGCCCGCCCGGCATAAGGCGGAACATGACTCTGGACAATTTTTTTTAACCGCCTGGCCGCTTCAGCGGTCCCCGTGGTACTGTCGTCATAAAAGGCAAACAAGTTCTGGGGGTTATGGCTATGGACGGCCAACAGGTGGGCAAAGGAATCAAGGCCAGACACGGCCATTGCCAATGTTCCGGTCTTGAACTGACATGTATGTTTTCTAATGATATCATGCAAGTGAGCATCCTTGCCTTTGTAGTCGTTGCCAGGATGCGGTTTCTTGGCCATGTGCAGCAAAGCCTTTTGTATCTGCTCTACTCCTGCCATGTTGATTCCTTCAATGACCACCACGGCTACACCCTGCTCTTCGCATCGCTGCCTGAGTGTTGAAGACTGGCTTTTGTTACCGTGGACAACAAGAAGAATGCGTCCGGTTTCGAGGGTGAGGTTACGGCACTGCTCCATTAACCGGCGAAATTCTTTTTGATACTTCACCGCAGGATCGCCGTCCATCCATTCTGATGTGTCAAAAGCAGCATAGAGGAACCCCCGGTATTCAAGAAGCATCAGGAAAGGGAGATCGTTTTTACCATGAGCGCGGTCGTGAGAAAGCACGCCTTTGATGGCCATCTTGTCGTCCACCTTTTCGGCCTCAAGAACCAGACTATGCAGATCAAGATGCCGTTGCAGGCCCAAAGAGGCCAATTGCTGGCTTTTTACTTTTTTTCCTCTTCTATCCATAGAGAAGGTCTTACGGCCATCGGAAAGAATGAGAAAAAACTCGGGAAAAGATTGCTCTCTGACAATAGTTAACAAAAGCCTTTCCGCCCACCTCCCCATACCGCCCTTAAGCGCCAGAAAAACACGGTCATAGCCCCTGGC
>DYNZ01000114.1 GCA_020720805.1 Leptospira biflexa
TCACTCTAGTTTTAGGGGGTCAGTCCAGACACGGAAGTTTGTGGAAAGAAAAAGTACAGAGTTTGATCTGTTTAACGAGGCTGTATTTTCTGAAATATCGGGATTGTTCGATGATCTAACACCCAAGTATTTAAAGTTTATATTATCTTTGCGTACAAAATGTGGTCACTAATTATAGTAAAAACGCGCCCAACACGCGCATGCAGGCGACGCCCCAAGCGAGGTTATTATTGAGGTTGATTTCGCCACTTTGAGCGAGTCGTAAAGCAAAGGTTCGTCGGCCGCGCGGGTGATGCGCAGGCCGGTGGACTATCCAGGCTATCCAGGACTAAGACAAGGAGGCTTCAATGAACAAGATCGTACCTTTTATTGCAGTACTGCTAATCATTATTACCGTATCCTCAGGATACGGTGAGGATTTTGACTTGGCCCACCTTTTCAAGAGCAAGGGTGCGAGCGGAACAATTGTCATATCCTCTCTGGATGGGACCAGTACCTATATCCATGACGACAAACGAGCCAATGATCGTTTTCTTCCTGCATCGACCTTCAAAATACCGAACACTCTTATAGCTCTTGAGGAAGGTGCCATTGCCGATGAAAAAGAAATCATAAAATGGGACGGAAAGGACAAAGGACTGCCCGCCTGGAAAAAAGACCAGTCTCTGGAGACAGCTTTTCCCTCCTCATGTGTATGGTTCTATAAGGAACTTGCCAAGCGCGTAGGGAAGGAAAAATATGAGTCCTATCTTGGAAAGATAAAGTATGGCAATGGGCTGACTGGTCCAGATGTAACGACCTTCTGGTTGAATGGGGATCTAAAGATCAGTGCCGTGGAACAAGTTTCTTTCCTTAAAAGCCTTTATGCCAAAAAGTATGCGTTTAGATCATCTTCATATGAAATGCTCAGAAAATCCATGGTTGTTGATCAGTCGCCTGCTTACACCGTACGGGCAAAAACCGGATGGGCACAAAGAGTCACTCCACAGGTGGGCTGGTTCGTAGGTTACGTTGAATCTGGTGATAAGGTATGGTTCTTTGCGACAAACATAGAGATAGTTAAGCCCGAAGACAGCCGCCTTCGGCAGGAAATCACTATTGAAGCCTTGAAGCTTAAGGGCATCATATAGAAAGCCCAACGAAAAAATGCTGCTGACGGGCGGGGAAGCTTGGTTCTTTCTTCTTCTCGCTCCCAGGCCGCCCGCCGCTGATTTTGGCGTTCGGTTGACGCTTCGCGGAGCGAAAATAAAAAAATGCTTGCCTTTTTATAGTCTAAAGTGTACACTTATTAGTGTACACAAGGGGTATTCATTTATGGAAGTTACTACGAAAGAGTTAAGGATTCAACCTGGTAAGATAATTGACCAAGTTTCTGTAGGTCAAGAAATTACTATAACATATAGGGGGAAACCTCTCGCAAAAATAATCCCTTTTCAATCTTCAATTATTGATGAAGAAGAAACTTCAATATTTGGAATGTGGAAAAATCATAATAATAACCTGTCTGTTGAAGATCAGGTACGTGATCTTAGGAAAGGACGTCAGTTTTGATAATAGATACAGATGTCCTAATTTGGTATCTAAGAGGAATTGAAGCTTCAAAGAAAACGATAGAAGCAAACATACCATTTTCAATTTCTGTAGTAACGTATATGGAATTATTACAAGGTATGAAAAATAAAGAGGAAATGAAAAAGTTTCAAAAGCAAATACAAAAATGGAATATAAATATAATACAAACAGATAAAGAAATTTCTTCACGAGCAATGTTCTATGTTCAGGAATATGCGTTGAGTCATTCAATGATGCTGGCAGATGGATTAATTGCTGCAACTGTTGTTCAGAATGGTGAAATACTATTAACTGCAAATGATAATCATTATAAGTATATACCAACAATTGAGTGTAAAAAATTCAATCCAGAAAAGTAAAAGTAAAAGGAAATGCGGCTAACAATCGCTTCAACCTGACATCGCGGTAAAACCGCGATACAGGTAAAGAGTATGTTAGCTTTCACAAGGAAACCCTCATGCCTTATTTGAATGTCAAAGTTTCAATCCCCGAATCGTCAGAGTCCGCCGAAAAGATAGTGGCCACCCTGATGAAGCACACAAGCGAAGTTCTCGGTAAAAAGCCTGATGTCACATCCATCGAGATTGATTTCATAGCGCCCGACAAATGGTTCGTCGGCGGTGTGCGCGTATGCGATCAAAAGGCGGTTACGTTCTACCTTGATATAAAGGTCACTGACGGAACAAATACCAAAGCAGAGAAAGTGAAATATGTAAGAAATGTGTTCGCTGACTTTGATTCAATGTTTGGCCCAATAACCCCAGCCAGTTATATCGTTATCCACGATGTGCGTGCAGACTCATGGGGTTTTCAGGGGCGTACACAAGAATATCGGTTTATTCAATCTCAACCGCTATGAGAGCTAATCTTCCGCTTTTGTGGGACGTTTCGCGCCCCTGAGTTTGTCGTTAGCCGTCTCAGAACCATGCGCTAATTAAAGCCGCTCTCTCTAATGCTGTCTTTAACCACGATCAGCGTATGCAGCATCCTTCAAGGAGGAAAGCTCCTTGCACCAGAGATTTTTGGTTTAACGCCTGTTGCCCTGAAAAAAAAGATGCGCCCCTTTTTTCCCGAAACTCTTTGCCTGATTTCGCTTGACAAGCAAGAGTAGCACTTTTTATCTGTCCTTTCCTGATGGAATTATATGTAAGGATAGAGTGTATGTACGCAATTGTTGCTTATGGTGGCAGACAGTACCAGGTGGAGCCTGGCCAGGTTGTTGTGGTCGAATTAACAGAAGAGTTAAAGAGTTTGGAAGTAGGCTCCCAGCTATCGCTGAAAAATGTTCTTTTCATTAATAATGAAGGTAGCGTTAAAGTTGGTCGTCCTGCGGTATCAGGCGCTGAGGTTAAGGTCAAGGTTGCAGGTCAGGGCAAAGGAAAAAAAATCCGGGTCGAGACCTATAAAAAAAGAAAGAATTTTAAAAGAACCTATGGCCATAGGCAGCCATTTGTTCGTCTCGCTGTTGAGGAGATCATAGCAGGTTAGTCGAAGCTTAACTGAAGGTACATATACTGAGATGATGCTATTGGCTTGCGAGCAGAGACAGGGCAATCTGGTCAGTTTTGCAGCAATAGGTCATTTTTCAGGTCAAGAGGGAGCGGATAAAATTGCCTGTGCGTCGTTTTCTTCCATCTTGCAGTTTTTTCTGAAGAGCTGGGAGTTACGAAGTCAGAGACATTGGCAATTTGTGGAGCAGTGGCAAGGCCTATTGGCTGTCACGCTGGAGCAAAAAGGCTCTCTGCTTTGGCAGAGTTTAGCCAGGTACGGATTTCAGGATTATACCACGATAGGTGCGACGGATCATCTGATACGCTCTCTGGAAAAAGAGCTTCAGAAGAAAAAATGGTTGAAACAACACACTGTTGAGGCCTTTTTTAAGGCTAGTGGGTTTCAGCAAATGGATTCTGCGGTAATAGATGCCCTGGTGTGGATCATATCAGAGCTGTTTCTCCAATTTTCGGCTACTGTCAGGTTTTGGGAATATTCAGAATTGTAATACTTAATAAATCATAAGTTTAAGAGGATTAGCATGGCACATAAAAAGGGCGGAGGCTCCAGTAAAAATGGTCGCGATTCAAATTCCCAACGTCTTGGTGTAAAGCGTTTTGATGGCCAGGTTGTTCTGGGCGGTAATATCCTGGTGCGCCAGCGCGGTACCAAGTTTCATGCGGGAACCAATGTCGGTCTCGGAAGGGATCATACACTATTTGCCTTGGTGGATGGTAGGGTTAAATTTGAATTTTTAGATAAAGATCGTAAAAGGGTCTCTGTATATCCGATAGAACAGGCTTAATTCAAATTTGGTACGCTGAAAAAGGGAAACGTTGGATCAAGTAGCTGCAAAGAGGGATCTTGCTCTATTTTTCTCATAAATATCCTTTCTCAATAGCTACCTGTTGAATGGAGCCTGAAGGATGAGCCCGTTAGCCCTGTTTTGGGATCGTTTCTTTAAGGCGTGTCTGGTAAGACTATCAGTTACCCTGTACTTTACGTCTGAGGATCACAAATTTTTCACATAATTGCTGCAGAACAGTCCAGGAATCGGACAGAAAGCGGCAAGCGGTAAAAGCGGGCTATATAGTCCGCTTTTTTTATGGAGTAACCGGAGAACGTCATCCTTCCCAAAATCGGAAGCAAAAGCACCCTCACTGTAGGAAAAAAATATGGGAAAATTTGTAGATTCAATAGTCATTCAGGTGCAAGGCGGGCACGGCGGCGCAGGTAGCGTCCACTATCGTCGAGAGAAATATGTGCCGCGCGGTGGCCCTGATGGCGGCGATGGCGGGAATGGGGGCAGTGTGATGGTAAAGATCAACCCTCAATTGTACAACCTGGATCATTTGGATACATGGCAGACCTACTGTGGAGAGAATGGTGCGCCGGGGTCTGGCCAGAGAAAATCCGGAAAGGGCGGAAAGGATCTTATCCTCAACCTCCCTCCCGGATCGGTGATCACGGATAATGAGACAGGCGAAATGTTGCTGGATACTGCTCTGTTGCAGGATACCGAAAATCCGATATTGGTCGCTTCCGGAGGTAAGGGGGGGCTTGGCAATGTTCATTTTTCATCATCAGTTAACCAAACACCCGATTATGCTCAGCCAGGACTGCCAGGAGATGCCAAAGAGCTCAAGATTGAGCTGAAGTTAATCGCGGATATCGGATTTGTCGGTCTGCCTAATGCTGGTAAATCAACCATGCTTTCAAAATTGACAAATGCCCAACCCAAGATAGGCGATTATCCTTTTACAACCCTGATTCCCCAGCTTGGAGTTCTCGATCTTGAGGCTGAAAAGGGACCAGTGCGTCTCAAGCTTGCCGATATTCCAGGCATCATAGAAGGCGCCCATAAAGGGTCAGGTCTGGGTTTATCTTTTTTGCAGCATATCGAACGGGTTCAGATGATCATTTTTTTGATCGGATTGGATTCACCAGATCCTGTTTATAATTTTAAGATTCTGCGTGCAGAGCTGTTGCAGTATAGCAAAGAGCTGGTAAAAAAACCTTTTATTCTTGTTTTCAGTAAATTGGATTTGATCGAAGAGGATGACAGGGCAGATTTGCAGAATCTCTATTTTGAAGAGGTAAATAAAGTAAAAAAAATAAATAAAAATCAGATTTTTTTTGTTTCAGCGTTATCAGGTAACGGTTTAGATGGATTAAAGGCAAATATTTTAAAGAAATTCCAAAAACTTAAACCAGTATGGAATTGAGTCCAAAATTTTATCCTCTTTTTCCTTTTACTACCACAGCAGGCGGACAGGATTATGGCAAGTGGAGTAAGGCGCAACAGCTTTACATAGCTGGAAAGTATCGCCAATCGTTGCAAAAATTATTCTCCTTTCTTGATCCCAGTCTGGATAGCGAAACCGGCGACAATTGGCGCATACCTCACGGTTCTGTTGTTCTTCATATCGCCTTGAAAGATGAGACTCTTTATGTAGAGGCTCCCTTTCTAAAAATAACCGGTATGGCAACAGCGTTGATGCGGCAGGCATCAGAGTTAAATTTCCATACCCTGCTGTTAAGCCAAATCGTAATGCGCGGCGATGAGTTGCATTTTGTTTTTTCCTCGCCATTGGATTTGTGTGAACCTAAAAAAATTTTTACAGTTCTTACGGAAATTAGTGTATACGCCGATTTTTTTGATGATATCTTTATTGATGAGATGGGGGCTTCCCGTATTGAGAACCCCGACGTCCGCCGTTTTGCCGAAAATGATTTGCAGCAGCTCAGAAAAATTTTTCGAGAGCTGCTAGAGGATGCTCTTGCCTCTGTTCAATATTATGAAAGAAAAAGGCAATACCAGCAGGCTTACGATCTAGGCATTCTTTCTATGTTGCAAATTGATTTTCATATCAGACCTCAGGGCAAAATCAGAACAGAAATTGAAAGTATCGTAAGCCCCCCTGAGGAGGATGTTCTGGAAGAGATTCGGGTGCACAAACTTCGCCAGGTATTTCTCTATTTAGCCGAACTGAGCGATCAACAATTGGAGGCATCCCTTTATTTGCCCCATTTCCTGATTTCGATCCGACGGCCAATCCAGATTGCGGCGTTGCAGCAGATTTTACGGGAGGATTATAATCGATCTTTGCATGCCTCATTGGAACAGGATTTTCCGACTGTGGTCATCAACCTCTTCACAGCTTTGTATTTCATCTTTTTTCGTTATATTCTTCCTGGCTCAGTTGAGGATATCTTTGTCTCCATCCTGAAAAAGGCCGCAGCAAAGCCTTGGGAAAAATCGGCACAAATTTTATTGCAAGGGATCAAAAAGATCCTGTCTCTGTCTGATGCTGATGCTTCAGGAGGAGTTTGATGAAAAGTAAAAAAGATTCCTTTAATCTGGAGCAGTTTTCGCTCGGTATTGTAAAAATAATCACAAATAGCGGTAGCGGTTCTGGATTTTATGACAGGCATCAGAATCTTATCATTACCAATTATCATGTTGTAGCCGGGCAGCAG
>DYNZ01000342.1 GCA_020720805.1 Leptospira biflexa
TCAGAATAAATTTAACAGAGTTAAGGCATGAAACGAGCGCTCTCCAAAAAAAATATCTGGGATAATCTCCCACGACCATTGAAAACCGTTGCAGGGTATGCCCTTGGCGTTCTTCCCGTACCCCGTATCTTAGGGAAGCAATTCCGCAACAACATGAAATTTCTTGAGGAAGCACAATGGTGGTCTCGTGCACAATTTCAAGCCTACCAGCTGAAACAGGTTCAACAGATTTGCACCCATGCCTTTGAGAAAAGTGCCTTCTATCATGAGCACTTTTCTTCAGCAGGTCTAAATCCAGCAGATATAAAAGATCTTTCTGATATGGAACGACTGCCAACCATTAATCGTGATACAATCAATGATCATCTGGATCGTATGCTTACGATGTCCACTAAGGCAGCACATATTGATTATATTACAACAGGAGGAACAGGCGGAGTTCCTCTACGGTTTTATATTGGAGCTGGCCGGTCCCATATTGAATATCCGTATCTGGTTTCAGGATGGCAGCGCATTGGATATCAATTAGGCATGCCAATGGCAGTAATACGGGGAAGAGTTATTTCACCGGATAGTCATGGCCTGCCACATGAATATGACCCCTTACTCCGCCACCATTACTACAGTAATTTTCACATGACGGAAGAAAATATGGGCTGCTATCTGGATCATATTCGTACCCTCGGCCTCTGCTACCTCCATATCTATCCATCTTCTGCCTCGAACCTGGCACGTTATATGCTGCGACATTCTATAAAACCAATACCTAACATCAAGGGAATACTGGCTGAGTCTGAAAATGTTTATCCAGAACAACGCCGGATGGTAGAAGAGATTTTCGGCTGTCGATATTTTTCCAGTTATGGCCATACAGAAAAACTTGTGTCAGCAGCAGAATGTGAAAAATCCACCAATTATCATGTATGGCCCACGTATGGTTATTTTGAACTGCTGTACCCAAACGGAGCGCCAGTCACAACCTCAGGGGAAAGAGGCGAAATAGTTGGGACAGGTTTTATTAATCAGGTTGTGCCCTTTATCCGTTACCGGACAGGAGATTACGCCACCTATATCGGTAACAGGTGTGAGCAATGCGGAAGAGAGATGCCGATTATGGCCGATATTCGTGGGCACAATATTCAGGAACATCTTGTTGCCAGCGATGGTTCTTATATCACTTGGTCAGCAGTGAATGTCCACGATGACACCTTTGACCATGTCCAGCAATTTCAATTTTATCAGGACTCCC
>DYNZ01000115.1 GCA_020720805.1 Leptospira biflexa
TCCAAATATCATGTAATCTTTCTGTATATTCCTCGTCAGGCAACAATAATACTAATAGTTGCGAAAAAAGGTCAGCGTACTGGTTCAGAAACTCTTCAACCTGCTTCCCAGTGTGTTCAAGAAGTTTTACAATAATATCGAAGTTTTTTTTATTACTTGTTCTATTGATATGCTTCTCGAACAAATTCAACCAACCCCTAAAAAATACTACCCCACTAGGTAATAATTCAGCAGCTAAATGGCTGATAAGCTTTTGAGGAAACAGTGGGTCTTTAGCAGCATTTTCTTCAATAAATATTTCACGTTCATCATCCTTGCAGTTCACAAATAGAACTTCAAAAATAAGCTCAATGCTATCATTCAAATACTCTGACCGTTCCCCACGCACATAATCGCTTACAATGGCTGCATAGAGCCTAGGAACAGGTTTGAATTTATAAATTTCAACCGATTTCCAGTAATTGTCTTTCAGCAAAGGATATTGATCAAAACAAGACAGTGGCATATCAGAAAACAACTTTGCCTGCCAAACATCCGGCCACTCTTCAACAAGGTCCTTTTGCTCCAGGTATCCACAAACCTTTTGATAGCCATCAAAACCACTCAATTTGCTTAACCACTTTTCAACGATGAACAGCTGCGTTTTGGGGCGTGGTCCATTTTCTCTCAACCAGTCAAGTTCGCTATCTACCCGTTCCCAAGTCCACTCTTTAAGTAATATCTGGTAATATTGGTGGGATGTTGCCAGAGTACTTGCTAACCGAGCTAGATCCAGTGCATATTTCAAATACTCAGTAGAGTTTTCTAAAGGGCCGTTTTGCTCGGTTAAATCACATAGCGCTTGACAATTTTTATCGTATAACGGCCCTACGGCCTGAGAGCTGATATGAATTTGGACTCTGGCAACCAATTCTCCCTTATAGTCACCAATCTTATGCAAAGCAGTACCCTGAACATCAAGAACAGCTAAGTCGTCAGGCAAAAATTCTTGCATTTTATACAAAAACTCATTCAGGAAGCGTATGGTATCATCCACGGAACAATTCGTAACGAGCGTATTGGCATTGTCGACAAATGCTCGCTCATCCATTGCCATGATCGACTTTGCCATACCTGTCAACCGGATATACAGTGCCGGAATATGACCAGGATTATCATCAAGCATACGCCCTGTGGCGCCCTCTATATAACCGAGTGCTGATCGCCCCGCAGCAACCTCAGCTTGAACAGAATCCCAAAAAGATTGTATTACATCCTCCTCCGGCAGCACCTCCCAGGCGCTTTCTATCTTCTCGATAAACTCGGCAATCGGCTCGCTTAGCTTGACCACAACCCGCTTTCGTTTTTCGAGATCGATTTCAAACTTTTCGTTTGGGATACAGACATTGCAGCTCAGACAGTTACCGCCTTCCACAACTTCGTAGGTTTTCAGATATCCCAGCATCACCGAACGTAAACATTTTCGATCATCATTTTCTCTTATCTGCCCATTTTTATCCACTCCAACATAATTAGATAACAAGCGATAGTATGCCGCCCAGTCATTTTTTTCCCTCTCTTCGTGGACCTGCATAAACTCCCTAAGAAAGATTTGGAAATTATTTGCATTATCAAAAGCACTACCGAGTTTGACCTCCCACCCCGTTGAAAAGGGCATGGTACTCCACGGGAAACGCTCATCAATCGTCGGCTTTCGATTATTTTTTTTTGCCTCGATATAGGCCTTTTTGTTAAGAAATTTAGCTCCAGCATAATCACGCCAATGCGGCAGTGTATTTTTATCCAGAGCAGGTCCATATTTGGGAGGGATGATAGCACCAAAATTCAGCAAGCGGGGTTTCCACTCACCATTTCTAAAACTCCCATCAGAACGCTTAATGTCCTGGAAGAGGCTTGCAGTCTCCTTCAGGCTTATGTCAAGATAATGGGCAAATTCGATAAAATCTCCAGAAGCGCACTTCTGCAACCACTGGGAAAACTCTCTGCTATCCAGCCCCTTCGCCCTTAAAAAGGCACCGAAATAACTATTGGACTGAACAATATCGGTCGCGTTAAAAATTTCTATCTTTTTTGCGCTGAAAGAGGCACCTGTCTCCTGCAACTCATCCAAAGCACTTACACGTTTGCCACTAATCTGCGGGCGAACACGGTAAGCAACTGATAAAATCCTCCCTACATAGCTTGTCTTTTCCTGATAATAATGCCCTTTTTCCAAAACCAGAGTTTCTTCCTCATTCTCATACGGTCCAGGTTCCCTTTTTTGAAAGTCAGGCCAAAAATATTCGGATAATCCAACATGACCCGGATCCTCGATACATTTCTGGAAAAATTCCAGGACTTCATCATTAGTAAAATAGAAATATTCTCCAACTTTACGTTCAACATCACGGAGGAAATGAAACATCACGACCATATCCTGTAATCGGATGTATTTACCAGAGAGAAATCGAGTTTGAATTTCATGGTCCGAAGGGATTTTTCCCGAATTACCGTAACTCTGGTCATCATCCACAGCATCGGGGCTGTAAAAGAGCAGGCAATCAGCAATTTCACCATCTCTTCCAGCTCGGCCAGCTTCCTGGGCATACGCCTCAAGATTGGAGGTTGGGGTTCTATGAATGACCAGCCTGATATTCGGCTTATCAATTCCCATGCCAAAACCTTTGGTTGCCACCATTATATCGGTATCGCCTTCAATAAAAGCCTTTTGCTGTGACTGTCGTGTTCGCCCACTCAGATCACCGTAATTTCTGTTTGTACTGGCAGCCTCTACCTTCTTTTCATTTTCAATCTTCCCGTGATAGATGGAAACCCGTTGTTGCAGTTCACGTTCGATATATGAGGCGAAGGGCGTAACACCAGCACTTTTCATACCTTTACGGGATGATTGATACTTTTCCTCGTCAGGCATATATCGATATGTATACTCAGGGTCTCCACCTGTATAGGGGAAAAAAACTATCGCAGCACCTTTGTGCTTCGATCTCCTATTCTCCATCGAAAGCTGCTTTAGAGCATCAAGAATTGCTTTGGACTTTGCCTCCATATTTGGAAATGCTCTTGCGATAAAATTCAGTTCGTGCCTGTTGGAAGAATGTAGAAACACGTCCCCACCCAACTCCAGAGGTTGTGGATTTAAGCCAAGCTCGGCACACAAGTCCTTTCGCACTTCAGGGCTGGCAGTTGCCGTCAGTGCAATTCTGGTTGGCTGGATCTGCCATAACTTCAACCTGCTAACCATGTTCAGATAGGCTGGTCTGAAATCATGTCCCCACTGGCTAATGCAATGCGACTCATCGAGAGCTAGATATCTGATGGTATATTTATGGTCGGCTTCCTGCAAACAGTTCAGGATGTAGGCTTTTTCCAACTGTTCTGGAGTCAGGTAAATTATTTTATAATAACCCAGTGTAAGGCGTTTCAGACGAGCTTGTCGCTCTTTAAAGGGAATTTCTGAGTTGATATACGTTGTCACGCCTTCAAGGCCGTAACGGTCTCGTATCCTCTGCTCAAACTGGTCCTGAATAAGTGAGATAAGCGGTGCGATAACGATGGTGATACCTGGAAGGAGCATAGCCGGCAAAATATAACACTCGCTTTTGCCGCCGCCGGTGGCTGCGATTCCAAGAATGCTGTTGCCTTGCAGCACTCGTTCCAAAATCGTGTGTTGAAAAGGGCGCATCTGAGGAAAGCCAAAGAGACGAAAGGCAATATCATCAATGGCAGATTTAACCTTGGATGAATAGCTGGTCAGAAAAACGTTTTCGTTACGCCTCCTGCCAACCGGAACGATGTCAAATATGTCCGACTCTTCAGGGCTGAACTGGAGCGCTTCGGGAGCCTCGGTCTTCCCCCAGACTTGTTGTGGCGCATTTTCGATACTATTAAAATTGACATTTTCACCATGACGTAAGTCAGGGCACTGCATCCCCGGTTTACGTTTTATGACCAGTGTCTTATATTCCGAAGCGCTACCGGGACAAAACTTCAGATACTCATCTACGGACGTAACGGTAGATTCACCATGCGATGGAGCAACAGGGGCACTTATAGCAAAAGAGCCGACATACCGCCTGATTTTCACACCAGCTACGTCGACAGGAATTTGTTTTAGACTCTTCTTCGCAGTTTTGAGAATATAATAGCTCCAGGAGAGCAAATTATTCTGGTACTCATCAAAGCTGTTGCTCCGTTTATCTTTGTTATACCTTGAACACTTCTCACGAAATACCCTGTAAAGGGGTGACTGAAAAAACGATTCTCTTCGCGCATTCCAGCAATCATCACATTTACACTGCAAAAAATTTTCATGTTCCTGCCCGCAAGGTGCTACCGTACAAATCTGCTTATTTTTTATCTGGAGATTTTTGCGCCAGCTGTTCAATCTGGTTGTCTTGTTTTTATCCCCGGGTTCAATAAACAGCCCCATACTCCCTTCGGGAAGACCGGTGAAAAGCTCTTCAATCCTCTTTGTTCCCTGCGTGGTCAGCTCATTCAGTACGTTTGAGGCAATAAGAAGTGTTTTCCGGTTATCGTGGGTTATCTTCGCATACCCGGTATTTATATCCTCCTGCAGCCACTCGCATTGCTCCAGCCATTCTTCAATTCTCTTATAAAATGGGTTCCCTGTAGCATTTCCTCTGCTCCTTATCCCTTCGGCAAAAGCCTGCACCGCTTGTTCAGCATACTTAAGGCAGAACGGACTGTTATCTACACCTGCATACTTCACCGAAGAGATCGGGAACTCAATGTCATAGAGGTGGCAGGCAGTCGCCCAGGCCAAAAGGAAATCAAATAACGAAAGAACAGACGTTCCAGAACCAACACCGATATCAATAATCCGTATTTCAGCATTGAGCTCCTCTCGTTCCAATAACTCAAGCAATAATAATTGTAGTTTAGCAACATTCACCGGGAAGTAATAGATCATATAGCGATCAAGAAACGCTTTGTCATAGCTCCCCGTAAACTTCTTTACCCCTGAAACAAACAAAGAATGTTCCTCTGCCAGTTCCTCCAAGCGCCTATCGTGCTGCCTGAAGATTTCGTGCATCTGCTGGTTTCTTGTAGCGGGGTCAATAGTGTCATCAAACAGACAAAGAAACTGCGCTGTCTCTATATGTGGGGATATCCGGAAACGTTTTCCCGGAGCGAGGATATTCTGCAGGGTATCCAAGACCTGAGCCGAATAGGGGGAGAAACTCTGTACACTGTCTGGTGGGGTAGAAATGGTCATGATTTTAAAATAAATTACCCTGAGTATAATTCAGTTTCTTCTTCTTTACCTTTTTGGCTGGAGGTTCGGCGTCAGACCAGCCAACAAGAGAAGGAGAATCGGGTTTATGTTCGCTATGATTTTTCCTCGCGAGCTCAAAGCTCTGGGTGGCATAACAGTAGCTGCAGCCAAACAGGCAAGAGTCGTACATGCCGATATCTCGACTAATGGCGCACCCGCATTCCTTCCGCTGGGAGGGATCTTTTTTAGAGGAAGAGTCATATTTGAAGAGTGTTCTGATCAGATCGTCGTCTATACATTTCCCCGGCCGGACACCCAATTCGGTCATATCGAGGTTTTCGGCACAGCTTTGCATCTCCATGCCATTGGCGGTTGCCTCCTTGACCAGCTTGAGGACGAAATGCTTAACATCAGCGACCACAAGCCTCTCGGAGGGACGAACCTCTATCTGGTATTGTCCTAGTTCCCTAATGCGCTTGCTGGCCTTCCGGTAGTCGTCAACAAAACTGATAACTGAGCGTTTGGCATAGCCCTGCAGCTTTTCGGCTATGCAGCTGTAATTTTCTATATGGTAGGAAAACTGGGTGATGTTGCTTAAGAAAATCGGGTCATAGCGCCAGATAACCCGCTCTGGGCCTATCCGATCGGCGAGTTGCTGAAAAACACCGACCGCTTTTTCAAGGGGCGGGGAATGCGGATCAATCTGTTTTGGGTTATTGACCAGAGTAAATTGGAAATAATAGTGAAAACCCTGATCGTCAAGCTCCTGTAGGCGCGGTAAAAGCGGTGCCGGGTTTCGGGTCCAAAAGACTATCGCTTCGACCTCGTCCGACAACAATGAAATATAGGAAACCTGATTGCGGTTAAACGGATTGGGTACCGCGCAGTAGCCTGCTCTAATCCTGTTCATAAACCAGTCGGCATAAAACGCTGGTAAATCGGTTCTGCGGCTGGCGCTGATTATCATAGATACCTCTCCTTTACTACCGCAAATTTATTGAATGACTACGGATGTACTGTTTTTTCAGTACCAAATTTGACCAGCTATTCAAAAACTGACTTTTAGATTTTTCCTACTTCCCCTCATCATCATAAAACGAATAGTTTTTCATACAATCACAATAGAAATATAAATACCAGTAATTCTGGAAAACTTTTTTCGAGGAAACCAATGGTAAGGTTAATTATCGGTAGGGAAACTGAAACGTTAGACTATTCCTGAGAATCTTCGATACGTCAAAGTCAACATCTTTCCAATAGTTCTTCACCCATGCCTTAT
>DYNZ01000343.1 GCA_020720805.1 Leptospira biflexa
CGCAAAGTTTTCAAAGAGTACTACCCTACATCTTTAACTTGTTGAGATACTAGCCCCTCTCCCAAGAGCGGGAGAGGGGGACTGGTAGGAGAGATTCGCGTCCGCTTCAAGCAGGCGGTAGGGTACGCGGCTGGAGGTCTTACGCGCTTCATCGTCATTGAGCCAGTGCAAAATGGGCATTACGGTCTCCGTAAGATAAGGTCAAAGGGCAAGTATAAAGGAAAAATGGGCGGGAGAGATTTACAACCTCGGATCAATCGGCTCGCTCTCCAGCGCCAGAACCCCGAAGACATGCCTATTCACAGAAGTATCCACACAGTGGAAGTAACCAAATTCAATTGAAACCTTTCCTTCCCAGTCGGGTCTCTCGCGCGCGGTATTCTTCAAAATATCGTTGGTTGTCATGATTTGCCTTTTTAGGGACTGTCCTTCCCCCATGTTATTGTTTGTCTAACTATCATTTCAAGAATATATGAAAGCATGGAATTTGTCAATTGGAAAGTATTGCAATTTCTCCCGTTCAACTAGGAAAAAATATTTTACGAGCATATTTTTCTGGGATACCAATGCAAAGTTACGGGTGGGACAGAGTCCCCACAGGTCGAATATAGTCACACAAAGGGGTTTATATACACATAAAGTCAATTATGGATGCGTATAAATTTAGGAAGTTGTGCTGGCTCTTTGACCGTCATCAATAGGCTGATTCCCGCTTACACCTTGTCCTTGCATATTCATATTTTGCCCAATGAAACAGATCTTTCAACTTGTTACCATTAATTGAATCGAGCCAGACGATCTTTTTTTATTTCTCCGCATTGTCTTCGATTATCCCTCTCATGAATTCACTCCCTGCTCAACTTTCCCGCCGCCCGATTGACCGCATACCCCACCGCAAAACTGACAAAAATTGCGGAAACAAATGCGGCTGCGCTTCCCCACCCTGCCCAGCGGACTTCGACCCCATTCCCCACCAGACCCGATACCCAGCCGCTAATCCATACTCCCAAGAGGATGGTGAGCAGCAGGACGGCACTCAAAACCGCGAAGCCCTTTCTCATTTTGCTTCGCATTTCCGACTGGGTGATTTCACCCCTTTGATATTGAGTTTGATATTTTTCTTTCATCACGGCAAAGGAGAAGACAAAGACCAGAAGGACGAGCGCAATCCCCAACGGCAGGAGCATGGATGGCAGGAACAACCCAACGCCGAACAGGGCGAGGAGCAAGAGAAAGGAGATTGGG
>DYNZ01000116.1 GCA_020720805.1 Leptospira biflexa
AGAGTGGTGGCAAGCAGGGCATATTCCGCCTGATTCCGCTCAACCAGGAGGAGACGGATTTTGGCCTCCATTGCCTCAACCTCTTCATCCTGCGCCCCACTTTTGATGATAGCCAGATTTTTTTTAGTAAGTTCAAGCCGTTCCTTATCCAAGTCGTGACGCATGGCGGCGTTTTGATACTCCGTCTCGGGGATCGCCTTTTGCTCGAACATTTTTTTATAGCGAGTGGCTTCCTGCGCACTGTATTCAAGGGCCTTCGCTGCGGTCTCAACCTCCTGCTGCGCCTTGGCAATCTCTTCGGGCTTACCACCCTTGCGGCGCAGGGCAAGCACCGCTTCTGCCTCATCAATTGATGCCTGGATTTGCTCAATCTGTTTTTTCGGGATCCTGTCATCTAAAATAGCCAGAGGCTGTCCTTTTTTTACCATTTCATTCTCTTTAACCAACACATCTTTAATTGTGGCAGCGACCTCTGTCCTGACTCCCAACTGCCGAGCCGGCACAATCCGGAAATCCCCCCCCGCTTCATAGGGGTAGGGCAGTACGCAGATGAGCCCCAGTATGACTAAAATCCCAAGGTTTTTAACAATACGATATTTTATCGAACCTTCTTGATTCATCACGCCTCCACGAATAAACGGTATACGCGACAACTGTCGCTTGAAAAAAACTTCAAACCGTAAGTACATAAAAAATAAAAATAATAGAGCACCAACGCCTTGAAAAGAGCTGGTCAGCATTTGGCCGGTACAACCAAGAACGAACCAGGTAAATAAAAAGGTAAATAGAATTGAAAAGCCTCCATACCAGAAAAAAATTTTCAATTCTCTGGCATCGAGTGGTTCGGGCATGGGTTTGCGCAGAAACCATGCCTTTGCCAAATCCTCAGCCCGGTCTCGCAAGTCGCGGATTTCCAGCCAATTGACCAGCATGAAATATCCATCCCGCTGGATGAAGGGGTTTAAATTCAAGAGAAGGTACAAGGTCGAGGAAAGAACCAGAAATGACCAGAAAAGCGAAATTCCGGAAAATGGCATGGAGTTTTTCCAGCCAATAAGAGCGACATCCAGTAACATCAGTTGACAAATGGGACCGGTGGCAAAAACAATTATCCGTTGGTCTTTTGTTAGAAACCACAATGAGTCCCATATGTTGGATGAGAAGCGGGGGATACACCGGAAAAGAAATCCAACCGTGAACTCAGGCACTTGGCCCCCATAATGTCTGCAGGCCAGTCCTTTGGCAACCTCCCCCACAGGATAGACAAGGAAAAAACCTAAGCAGGGAATACTGAGAAAAGAGACAAGATGTTCATAACGGAACGTGCTGTTCAGTCCATAGAAAAAAACACTGCTATGTTTGATGGCAATCGCAAGGGCAATGAGGGTCAGTAGAACAGGTATGGCCAGGAAATAATCGGAAAAACACCATGCCAGACTCTTTGCAAGACGGCGAAAGATAGGGTCTGGATTAAACAGTGACCAGATCTTAACATCCATTTCAGAGGAAGAATGCCTGCTCGCCATCGTTCCACCGTCGACCGTTAGCCCCGTATGAGCCAAATTACGAACAAAGGCGTCCAGTTGCTTTTGCTGAAGGGGAATCTTGAAGTTATCCTGAAAGGCGGCAAGAATGTGTGACAGACCGGTTCTTCCATCAAGCTGTTTGCAGAGAAAATACTCTGTTTCGCCAAACTCGAAACTGTCTTCTGTCTCGGGAATTTTAATGAGGTAGCGAATTCCTTTCCCCTCTGATTGATAGGGGACTATTTTCAGATCTTTTCTGAATTCAGGCAGACTTTCGGGCACGTTTTTTCCTCTTGGAAGGGAAATTATTTGTTCTACACGGAGACATTTGTCATGCTTTATTTTTTTACAACTTCACGCACGCACATACTAACCCTGATGAACGGGATGAGTGCATTTTGCGGATTGTTTTCTTGTAAAAAAAACAAGAAAACAATCTGCATGGCACTAAAAGCAGTCTGAATTATGGCGCCATAAACCGTTCCCATATCTCGTTTTTATCCAACAGCTTAATGCCTAAACGGTTTTTCTTTTCCGCTCGCATGGGCTCAACCCGCACAACTTTTCCCCTGGTGCTTATCTTTTGATTACTCTCTTCAAGGGAGGTGATGATTTCGAGTTCAGCATCAAGTTCGAGGTCTCCAGAGCTTTCAAGAAGCAGCCCTCCCGTTGAGGCATTAACCACCGTTGCGGGCAAATAATTTTGCGGTCCTTTGCGGATATCCACTGGTATCCTCAGTAAATATCTCGGTGACTCTCTCAGGTCGCCAAAATCTCCATGCCGGCCATAAGCTATTTTGTCCGAGACTGCATCGGATACAATTAGTTCAGGATCGAGCGCAAGGGCTGCGCGGAGCTCATAGATCGCTTGCAGAAAAAGGCCCTGTTCGATGAACTCTTGGCCTTTGTTGCATGACTTGTTTTCAAGTTGCAATAATTGGTTGTATTTGCCCAGTGCCTCTTGATAGTGTCCTTGGGCTGTTAAGGCATCTCCAAGATCGGCAATGGCTTTGATATGACCGGGATTGATGGACAGGACAGTCTCATATTGCCTGATGGCAAGATCATATTGCTGAAACCTGTAAAGGATGTTGCCTAAACGATGATGAACCTCAATGTATTGCGGCTTTAACATTAATGCCATACGAAATTCCACGGCTGCAAGAGGATAGTCCTCCAGCAAATAGTGCACCTCGCCAAGTTTATAGTATATTTCAGGGAGTTTAGGGTTGCATTCCAAGGCATTACGGTACTCGGCAATGGCTCCGTGAAAATCATTGCGGCCCAGGATAATATCACCAAGAAGCAGGTGCGACCTGGCAAAACCTGGACTGAGCCGGAGTGCTGTTTGCAATGCGGCTATGGCCTCTGTTTCCTTATTAATTTTCAGAAAGGCGTGGGCTAACTTGTAATGGGCCAAGCCCATCTGGGGATCAAGCTTTAAAGCATGCAGAAAGGCTTGTACCGCATCGTCAAAATGTTCTTCCTCCAGATAAAGCTCTCCGAGCTTGAAAAAATCCTGACCATCCTTCGGATCAACTTGAATAACGGCAAGGCGTTCATTGATCGCCTTTACGTAATGACCGAGTTCGCCGTAAATGTCGCTCGCCAGTCGATGGGCCTGGACAAAATCCGGGTTTGTCCGCAGTATGGATTCAAGCTCGTCAAGGGCTTCATTATGTTTCCCAAGATCAGAATAAATGACACCGAGCAACAGGGCCGCATAGGGAAATTGGGGATTAATGCGTAAGGCGGCCCGGCATTCGGCAATAGCCTGTTCCGCGTTACCCTGCTCCAACAGCGCGGTAGCGAGAACGACTTTGGCGCTTGCTCCTTTGCCAAGTCTTTTTATGCGCGGTACAAATTCCTCCATGTATTACTGTCCTCCGTTGTGTTTCAGTCCCGCAACCATTGTCATGGGATCAAGAGGCCTTCCGCTTTCTGCCGAATACTCGATATTGAGAAAGGGCATTGCTTCCCGCCTCCTGGATTTGGCTTTTCTGAATGTCGTTAAATTCCGTATAAAGCCCTTTGAGGTCTTCAATGCTTAAGCCCCGCGAATAGAGATGGAATACACTCCAGCCGGCCCCATCGGAAATCTGCACATTCACACTCTTTATTTTGTCAACCATTTCCATGTGAATTTCTGCAGCTTCATTACTGTTCATTGTTTGATGTCGCCATTCAGCCCCATAACCGGATAATTTATACTCTTTTGCAAATTCACCCACCGGAGCCCCGGGATCGTAATAGAAAATACTGCCCCGGGAAAAGGCTATCCGTGGATCGCTGACCAGTTTCAGGGTGTCCATGGCAGTCTGGTACGTCTCGCCTGGATATCCGACAAAATAGGATGCGGCAATGGTAATATTGGCTCGGTCGAGAAAGTCAAAACCGTCTTCAAATTGTTTTACAGTGACACGTTTGTTCATATTTTTGAGGATTTGATCATTGCCGGATTCAATTCCGCAAAACACCATTCTGCAGCCCGCCGCATACATTTTCTGGACAACCTCGGCTGTGGCGAACTGGGGTCGGAAAAATGAAACCCATTCCATGTTCAACTTTTCGTCGATCATCCGGTCAAGCAGGTGATTGAAGCGTTTGAGCGGCACATTAAAGGTATCATCAATAAAAAAAAGGTACTTAACCCCTATGCGTTTAAGCTGAACAAGCTGTGCAATGACATCTTCTACATCAAAGAGGACATATTTCCCAGCCAGGGCGGGAAAGGTACAGAATCGGCAATGGAAAGGACAAGAACTTGCGGTTCTTACATGAACAATATCCCGCATAAACCTGCTGCTGATATGCTCAAAATCAAGCATTGGCTTGCCTTGAATGTGCGACTCCTCGGTTACAGTGTTGATACAGAAATTTTTCCCTGTGTATTCCGGCAGTTTTTTACTTGATTTGCACGGGCTGGCACTATCGCAGGTGCGGTAGGCCAGGTTCGACAAAGTTTGTGCCCCGGCGAGATCTCCATTTTTTTCAGCCTGTAAAAGTTGGTGGAATGTCTGTTGGCCATAAAGATTAATGACAAAATAATCGGCATTAATATCGGTCAAAACCTTTTCAAGTCTGGCGGAGGCTCCGTCCTGTTTATAATTGCTGTAAATCCATTTTCCTCCCACAACAATTTTTGTGTTCTCGTTTTTATGTTCGTTGAGCCAGGCGACGCACTGTTTCAGATATACAGGAAAAAAAGCCAAGGTGCTGGAGATGGCCACCAGCAGGGGTGGGGAATTTTTGAGAATATCCAGCACCTCATCCTTGTGATAGTCAAAATGCCAGACAATGTGATAGGAAAGGTCATCCTGCCGTTTCAAATAATCGACAAGCTCGCATATGCTCAGATTGGGGATGTCATACACGCAGGCATCGGCTTCTGAGGTAAAGATATCTTTGCGTTTTTCATATATATATTGAAAAGGGGCAATCCATTTTCCCTTTCGTCTGATATAGTTAGCCAGAGAACCGCTCTTGCCGTCGTAATTCATGACGGAACCTATGAAAAGCACATCCACTCTATCCATATCTTATCTCCTTTTGTTCGGATAGCTCTCTACTGCTTGCCTGTACTGTCAGCCGAGGTTCCCGATCCCATTTTTCCGTATTCAATCTTTTTTTCAGCTATCACTTCAAGCCACAATCGAGGAACCGTTTTCATGTTTACCGCGGCAAGAGATGGGGCAACCGTTGCCTGCAAGGCTTCGCTTGCATCTTCAACCGGATATCCGCTGAGAATAATTTTGGCGAAACCACCATAGGCGCCTATTGTCTCAAAATTGCTCTGGGTCATCACAACGGTTCGCTCATTAGTGTAACGTATAGCAAAACCGTGGTGTTCGAGAATGTTTTGCCATTCTTTGCCGGAAGGCCAGTGATGAGAAAACGCCCCGGGCACGGTTCCCCTTTTACGCGGGATGCCCGCTCTTCCCTGTTTGCGCAGATTCAGATCTTTGCTGACAATATAGGACATAGCCTGTTTCATCCACTCATGATGGAATTTTTCCGTGCCTTTTGGCATTGTCCCGGCGTAAAATGAACTGTTGAAGGCAAGGAAGCCGCCTGGGCGGAGAACCCTGTTGATCTCATTCAGCAGCCTGTCCTTATCAGGGAGAAGATGGATTGAATTGCCCATGATGACCGCATCAAACCGGCGATTAGCCACTGGCAGACAATCCGCTGATGCCTGGATCAAGGACAGAACGGCCGAGCCGGTTGCCCCAAACGCCCCGACTTTGGAAAAATTGTCTTTGGCAATGGTTAATGATTCTTTGGAAATATCGATTCCCGTTACGGTTATCTCTTTTTTTCTGTTCAGCAGCAAATCGGTCATGGTCCCTATGCCACAGGCGAGATCGAGTACCATTTGCGTTTTGTCCAAAGCCATGTTGGCTATAAAAGCTCGGTTTGATTCAATATATTCCGGTTCAAGGGCAAATGGTTCATAGGTTATATTTACTTTGTAGGGTGTCATATCCTGTCCTTTCAGGGCAACCAATCGTGAAATTTTTTCATGTTAGGAGCCGTTACGAAATAATCTGGCCTTTTATATTAATTTCGTTACGGCTACTTATGCCACTCCAATCAATTCATTGACCATGTTAATTTTTTACAGCGGCTTAATGACTTACAGATAAATTTCTTGTATTTTCAAATACATTTTTCTGATAAGCCACTTATCCTGTTCATCGGGGTTAGTCTATTATTTTCCCTTTACAGCAGAGGCCAGCAGGTAATAGCGGATCTCCGGTACAAATTCGTATACTCGTTTGACAAAATTGCGCAGTGATTCTCTATTCATCTGGCGTTGAAGGAGCTTTGCATGGCTGAATTCAACCAGATGCCAATAAGAGCCGTGAAAACAGGGAACAGAGGCATCCTCAATGTGACAGTCAGCAAAACCGGCTTGCCGGAGAAGGTGCTCATATTGCGCTAAATCCTGAACATAATTTTCC
>DYNZ01000026.1:0-27204 GCA_020720805.1 Leptospira biflexa
TATAGAGCATCGGTTCCTGCATATTTTTTAGCTTTTCTAATCCAATAACCTGCACACTAGAAAAAGAGAGCCAGATAAGCCCTCGCCCCCATATATGAGCTACCCATTGCAGGGCATTACCTTTTTTGGTAAAAGGCGAGAGAGCCAACGCCACAAGCACCAAAATCAAACTATAGAAAGTGGCAAAAAACCAGAAAAAAATTGTTGTGAATAATATCAGCAATGGATCCTTCCTTATCGGGTATAATAGGGACGAAATATTTGATGTAAATTATCGTTTGTTTATTCTTACGAATCAATCTTGGACTGGCTGCCATCTAAGCCAAAGACCTCCGCAAGCTTGCGTGAGTACTCCTGCCAATCTTTATTTGACTGGCACTTTTCAGCTCCAGACATAAGATCATTGATAATTTTACCGATGATCTTGCTGCTTATTCTCTCAATGGTTTGTAGGTTTTCCAAATCACGGCCAGATTTTTTCTCTTTTTTTTGGTGCTGGTCGATTGCGCTTCTACGAATGGATTCAAGCCGATCACGAATTTTCTGTACCACACCGAGCAGGTTCAACTTGGAATACCATTTAACATAATTGTCAAACTCCTCAGATATGATATCCCCGCATTTACTGATTTCCAACTCTCGCTTATGAATATTCTTGGCAACAACCAATTTAAGTTCATCAATTCCGTAGAGAAAAATAAAATCGAATTGTTTGATTTGTGTATCGATATTTCGCGGCAGTGAGAGATCCATAAAGACCTGCATCTGACGCGGAGGAGCGTACTGTTTTACCATCTCTGGAGTAATTAAAAAATCCCGCGAAGATGTCGCGGCGAAGATCAGATCGAACTGCTTCATTGCAGAAGCTAACTCGGAAAATGGTAAAACCTTTGCCCGAAATTTTTCTGCAGCTATAACCGCTTTTTCATGACTACGATTACAAAAAAAGAGCTGGGTACAATTTTTTGCCTGCAGGTGTGTCGCTGCCAATTGCGCCATTTCGCCCGCGCCAATAATAAGAATACTTTTGCCGGATAAATCAGAAAAGATTTCTGAACTTAACTCTACCGCAGCCTGACTGACAGAAACGGCGCCCTCGCCAATTCTGGTCTGGCTGCGCACCCGTTTGCCAACGGCAATAGCAGTCTGGAACGCTTTATTCAACAAGGAACCCACGGAATTCTGCTCGTAAGCCTGGGTATAAGCTTGCTTAATCTGACTTAAAATCTGCCTCTCACCGATCACCAGAGAGTCTAGGCTGGCAGCAACGCGGAAAAGATGCTTTACGGCACTATCGCAATGATAACTGTAAAAAAGATTATAGTGCAAACTATTATTTTCCAGTTTGAGAAATGTAAATAAAAAATTTAAGACAGATGTTTTAATGCCGATGAAATCCTGATCCTGAGGAGAGATATTTTTTTCTCCTGCAAATTCAACGGCAAGATAGATTTCTGTCCGATTGCAGGTTGAGATAAGGACACTGCCAAGCACATCCTGGATAGATTGCAGATGACGCAATGCTTCCGGCTGGTCAGCTTCGGGTATCGCCACCATTTCCCGAATATCGCTAGATGCGCTTTTGTGATTGATCCCTACTACGAACAGATGCATAAATTAAAAAGCATGATTTCCAATAGATAAAGAGGCAAGCATAATACTAAAACCGGCCAGCACCACATAAGCATAACGTCTGTTCTGCAGTATACCTAGCAGGCGTAATAAAGTCGCGCCGCTAAAAATAAACCATACCAGCAATGTAAAAATAATTTTCCGGCTGAGATTTCGGCTCATTTTAAATACTTCCTGCTGCTGATGCAGATCCCAGATCCAGAGAAATCCCATCAACAATCCGACGGACAAGGCAGCGATACCCATTAGAACAAAGTAATTTTGAAAACGGTCTGTTCTATCCAGCGGCGGAATTCTTTTAACAAGACCTGGAACTAAATTCATTTTTTTGAGAGCCTGAAACTTTAAAAGATAGGCTCCGGCAAATAAGGACGCAATAAACAAAAAAACAAAACTGCTTAGAGAAAAGGCTACATGTAAGGGCCAGTAAGTTGACCAGAGATAGGGGGGCAAAGCCTCCATTGGGTTAAAACCTGCTCCAGCTATTATGGTTAAAACTGTGGAAACAGGCATGACCAAAAATGAAAACGACCGATCCTGAAGAGTATATTCGAGTATCGCGGTAGCAATGGTGATGATCAGGGCAGCAAAATAGAGCGCTTCATAAAAATTTCCCACAGGAAAACGGCGGTGAATAACCGCAATAGCTGTGAAAAGCAGGAGCAACAAAATAAATTGAATCATATACTGGGTTTGCACCAGTCGCACGGGATAATCTTTTTCCTGAATCAAGAAATAGAGCAATTGAATGGATAAAAGCAAAAAGGAAAGCGAGATAAGAATTGGTATATAATCCAGCATATGTGTCCTTACTATAACAATTCCAGAGGGAAAGAATGATATATCGGGAGGAAACAGAAAACTGGCAAGGTTCTTGGGCAGGGAGGGAATCGAACCCCCGACACGAGGATTTTCAGTCCTCTGCTCTACCGACTGAGCTACCTGCCCGAACCTGAAGACAATTCAGGGCAGGTAGCCCTTTTTTGTCAATGCAATTAATTCTGAATTAATTGCAAAGATGCTAAAAAACGATCGCGCAGGTCTCTAAGTTCGCTCGCTTTCTCCCGCTCCTTTTCTATGATCTCTTCAGGAGCATTCTGCATAAACTCCGGATTTTGAAGTTTTTCCTCAACACGGGGCAGTACTTTATCAATCTTGGAGAGCTCTTTTTGCAACCGCTCTCTTTCTTTGTCAAAATCTATTATGCCTGCCAATGGCAGACAGAGCAATGCCCCCATGACTGCGGTTTTGGCATCCCCCCGATCCGCCTTGTAATCTTCACGAACCTCAATATCCGTTAACTTGGCCTGCGTTTTAAAATGAGAAATATATTTACCCACAAGCCGCTCATAGCGCTGTTTTTGCCCGGACTCGGGCACAACCACGACAGAGATTTGGACATTTGGCTGCACCGACATCTCACCGCGCACCTGCCGGATACGGAAAACCATATCCATAAAATCCTGAACCTGCTGGGTTATAGACTCCTTGTCATGCAGTAAGGTCTCGATTTGCTTGAAATCCGGCCACTCGGTAGTTTCAAGAAGTTTCTCTTTTTGCAGCATCATCTCAGGGTTATGATCCACAATAGACGAATAAAGCTCCTCAGTGATAAAGGGCATAAAGGGATGCAGCATCTTCAATATCTGCACCAAGGTGTAAATTAATACATGCAATGTCGTTTTCCGACGCTCTGGAGATTGATCCACGCGCAGATGATCCTTGGACAACTCAATGTACCAGTCACAATACTCTTTCCATACGAAGTCGTACAACAAAGAGGCAGCTTCACCAAGTCGATATCCGTGGATAGTTCTATTCACCTCCTCTAAGGTTTTCCTTGTCCGTCCCAGAATCCAGATATCGAAGTCATGCAACTCATTTGCGTTCGGTATTAAAAGAAACTCTTTACCTTCAAACCCGGCGCTGGCAACATTCATAAAAATAAAACGGGCTGCGTTCCAGATTTTATTGGCGAAATGCCTGTAACCTGAGACAGTGTTCTCATTCCAACGGATACCCCTTCCCTGCCCCGAAGAGACAACCATTGTGAGCCGAAATGCGTCAGTGCCATACTTGTACATCATCTCCAGAGGATTGATAACATTTCCTTTGGATTTCGATTGCTTCTGTCCATATTCATCCAGAACCAGACCGTGTATCAAAACATCGCGAAATGGAACATCGTCCATGAATTTCAATCCCATCATAATCATACGGGCAACCCAAAAAAATATAATATCGAACGCCGTAACCAAAACAGAGGTGGGATAGAACTTATGTAAAATTTGATCCTCTTCTGGCCAGCCCATGGTAGAAAAAGGCCAAAGAGCAGAACTAAACCATGTATCCAGGACATCCTCGTCCTGCACCAGATTCCTCGAGCCGCAATGAACGCAGATTGCAGGCTGTTCCTCCTGCACAGTAATACCCTGACAATCACTGCAATACCAGGCTGGAATTCTGTGTCCCCACCACAATTGTCGGCTGATACACCAGTCTTTAATATTTTCCATCCAGTGCATGTAGGTCTTTTCCCAATTCCTGGGGATAAATCGAATACGACCATCGGCGACAGCCTGCATGGCTGGCTCGGCCAATGCCTTCATTTTCACAAACCACTGCTCCGTCAGATAGGGCTCAACCACATCACCGGTACGATAACAATGACCGACAGCGTGGCTATGCTCCTGTGTTTTTTCCAGCAAGCCCATAGCTTCGAGATCTTCGACAATTTTTTTCCGCGCTTCAAATCGGTACAGTCCGGCATACCTGCCGCCGGCCTCATTGATATATCCTTTCTCTGTGAGTACGTTGATCTGTTCCAGGTTATGCCGTTGACCAATTTCAAAATCATTCGGATCGTGCGCTGGTGTGACTTTTACCAATCCTGTTCCGAAGGATGGATCCACAAAAGCGTCAGGTACCAGCGGGATTGCCCTGTCCATCAATGGCAGAACAACTCTTTTCCCGGCCAGATGCCGGTAGCGCTCGTCATCCGGATGGAAGGCAACAGCACTATCCCCCAACATGGTCTCAGGTCTCGTGGTTGCCACGGTCAGATATCCTGTGCCATCCTCAAGGGGATAACGTATATGATACAAATTTCCTTTTATCTCTTTATGATCCACCTCTTCATCTGAGAGGGCGGTGCGCAACATGGGGCACCAGTTTATAATTCGCTTACCCCGGTATATCAATCCTTCATTATATAAGGAGACGAAAACACGGCGTACAGCTCTATTTAACCCCTCATCAAGGGTGAATCTCTCCATATTCCAATCAGGCGAGTGTCCCATTTCACGCAGCTGCTTCTGGATGATACCGCCATGCTCTTGCTTCCACTCCCAAACCTTAGAGACAAAATTATCTCTGCCCAGCTCGTATTTGTCAATTTTTTCTTTGAGCAGTTTCTTTTCCACAACAGACTGGGTGGCGATCCCCGCATGATCCATACCTGGAATCCAGAGGGTCTGGAACCCCTGCATCCTATGATATCGTGTCAGGACATCCTGAAGCGTAGAATTCAACGCATGACCCATGTGAAGCACGCCAGTAACATTGGGCGGTGGAATCACAATTGAAAAATGTTCGTTCCGGTAGTTCAAATTCAGAGAATTGCTATCCGGAGAAAAGGATTCCGCTTGCATCCAGACGGGATACCATTTTTTTTCTACGCTCTCCGGAGAGTATGATTTTGATAATTCCATAACGAATCCTTTTCCTATGTGTTGAATGCAGCCAAGGGACGCATCTTTGCCTTCATTTTTTTTTAGGGGCTGGTTTGTCAAGAGGAGAAAAAACGGTCAGGGTCGCCTTGGTGCTTCCAAACCCATTCTGACAACCAACCGAGAGAATCCAAGCTGACGCAAAGCAGCAATCAGTTCTAACAAATTTCCAGAGGGGAGACGCCGATCTGCTGCAAGCTCTATCCTTTTGGATGCGTTTTCCTTATGCTGAGACAGCCATTGGATAAACTTCTTCCTTTCCTGAAATTGCTGATTCTGGCAGAAAATCTGCCCGTGCTCGTTTATCGCTACCAGCAGCAAATCATGATCCTGCGCTGCAACTCCATGAGACCTGGCAAGCTCAATGGGAAAATGAAGGTGGGCATCATCCTGCTTCTTTTTTTGCTCTGTTCCGAGTAACAATAAAAAAATTATGAGAATAAAAACAACATCAACAATAGGAGTCAAATCGATCTCCACATCAGACCTGGCGGCTCTGCGGGGAAATAGCCGCATATCAAACACCCTTTTCTCTGGAATAGCGTTCGGACAAAATAGTCAGCACCTTATTCATCATGTGCTCCATCTCATCCGCAGCATGAGAAAAAAAACGGTGAGCTGCCACGACAGGTATGGCAATCAGCAAACCAGCTACTGTGGTTAAAAGGGCTTGGTAGATACCGCCGGCAAGGAGAGTGCGCGCATCGAGCTGCTGGGTGGCTTGGCTGAAATCAAGAAATATATTTACCAAACCCACAACGGTACCGAGTAGCCCCAGCAAAGGGGCGATTCTGGCAATGGTAGACAGACTTCCCAGCCGGGCGGTCAAAAGAAAATGAAGATCAGCTGCAAGCAATTCCGCGCTTCGTGGATGTTGCGGACTCTCCATAAAAAAATGAGAAACAATTTGTGCCAGCCAATCCTTGCGCGCTCCGAAGCGTAGGGATAGCTGCTCTTTCTGGTCGCTCTGTTCCCAGCGCTGTAAAAAATCGATATCCAGAACAGCAGTTTCCTTGCGCACCCATAATTTTCGCAGTAAAAAAAACCTTTCGATGATAATTTCTACGGCCCAGATGGAAGTTACCAATAGCGGCAACCCCAACCAGCCAATCTGCAATAGAAAATCCATTTTTTTCCAAACCTTTCACGCGCGAAGAGTCGCAACAACCCCTTCTTTTTTTTAGATGGAGCGCAGAATCATTGCATGATCATTTCACTTACCAATACCACATCATCGAGTCCGACGAAAGCTTTAGATTTCTTTACGATAAAATCATTGGCTTTGCGAACTATTCCGAAAAGAAATTGCTTTTTCGACTCACACGATGTGAGGAATACGAAGAACGATATCGCTCAAGTGTCGATTTTACCTCCTGGCAAAAATCGACACGGATTTGCCAGGCAGCTTTTTGTGACATCCTGTCACAGCTGCACCTCCTACATCCTGTAGTCGGGACGTCAAAAATCCGGCCCCATAGGCATCGCCTTAGGGAACCAAATCTGCCCTCGCAAAAGCCTTGGAAAGGTTTGCAAGGTACAAAGCATGCCGAATTTCGCGCAAGCGGAAAATTCGGCAGCTTGGATAACGAAGCTTGTGCTGAGTAATATCGAAGCACCAGAAAGTGCGATAAGTACTTTCTTCATTATTTACAAAAACCATCTTGACCCAAACTCAATTAACCCATGACCTGGAAAGGGAATCGAAAAGGTGTATCGCCTACTGTAAAGACAATTGCAATTCTGTTATGATTCTTTAAAAGTTTTATGCTGAAAATTATACAATTTTTTCTTAATTCTCGAAAAAATTGTATAATTTTCAGCTATACAAAGCTAAGGAATGATTATTATTTCAATTTCCTCATCGACTATGAAAAAAAACAGATATCTTTTATCCAAAGCGTTTCTTCTCTCTGTAGGCCTACATCTTATTTGCCTCGCCCCCTTGCTTTACTCTGCGATACGGAAAGAAAATTCCAGCAACACTGACAACCCGCTCTCATCAACCCAACGAATCGCAAAAATGAGCTCCACTATATCATTGCATTTTTTCCGCAAAGATTACCGCAAGCGAATCGATCAAACCAACAGTACAGCAACAGACACCGAGCAAGCAAAGCAACTTTTGCAAAATCTTTACTCTGATATCCGCAAAGAGATTATAAAAAACGCATACTTTCCTGAGCAGGCGCGTCTAATACGCATAGAAGATACGGTACAGATCTCCTTTGTTTTAGAACGGGATGGCACCATCCATGACATCAAACTTACACAGGAAAGCAAATTTCATCCATTCAATGTAGCCGCGATAGAAATTATTCGCAGTATATCTCCGGTTTCCAGTACCCATCTGAAGGAGATGACACATCAGCAACAGATTTCAGTGCCTGTCTCCTTTTCCTTAAAGCAAAGATAACCCTTACCGCATTAGATCAAGAGTGATAGGGCAGAACCAATGGATAAAATATTCTGTCCGAAAAAACCCTACACAAACGAAAATTAGCTTTTTTATTTTTATTGCAATTTTTTTTTCAAAAAAAATATCTATGGATACATTATCCTTGACAAAATCAAATCACTTCTATTCTAAGAATCGTGCACAAAAAAAATTTACTTCCTGAAGGAGTTTATAACATGGCAAAAACAGTTAAACAGGTCAACCTGGCAATTGAAAGAGCGCAGGCGAAGATTGAAAAACTGAAAGAACAGATGGCAGCTGCAAAAGATGAGCTTACTGCCCTGAAAGTAGAGCTTAAAGAGGCAAAGTCCGACGAAAAGTCAAAAGCCAAAAAGAAATAATTGAATACTGCGAAGAAAGTAATCTTCGCACATTCTGGTGCTTCGGCTATGCTCAGCACAAGCTTCATTATCCTAATGGTCGAATTTTCCGCTTGCGCCAAATTCGGCAGGAGAATTGGTCTCCCGGAGCAGAACTGCTTCGCGGAGAAGACCAATTTGTTTTGGGTACAGATCACCAGATATATTTTCAAACTGAGAATATATCTGGCTGATATACCTGCCTGAAAATAAAATCACTTTCCAACCTGCTGGCAAAATCTTAAAAATCATACCATCGAGCCTTTTTTTATGAAATTTTTTATTTTTTTCTGCTTCTTATGGATGATAAGTATTGGCACCCCAGCAGTTTCTTCTGATAAACATGATCTCGATCCTATTGTTATCCATCCGGATGCAGACCAATCCCTTGAACATAGCTCTTACACGACAACCATTCCTATCCTTAGCACTCCAGACACAAAAAAAACATTAGCGGACATCCTATTTTATGAAAACGGAGTAACAATCAACCGCTGGGGTCTTGAAAACAGTCTGACAACGTTTGCGATACGCGGATCAACATCCAAACAGGTCACACTGCTATTGAATGGCATCCCTGTCAGCAATGCCTTTAGCGGCATCTCAGATCTATCCAACTTTTCTCTGGATGGTATCAGCAAAATCGAAATCTATAAAGATTTTTTACCGCCCTCCTTTGGAAAAACCAACAGCGCCGGAGCTATCAATCTCATAACCCGTTCCGGCGCCGGAGATCAAAAAAGCAGAGTAGATATTCTATTCGGTATTGCCTCATTCCAGAGCTATCGAGCCTCCCTATTCTCCTCGCTACCGCTATCCTGGGCCATTGTCGATACCTCGATATTCTTACATACAAGCAAAGGAGATTTTTCCTTTCTCAACAATCACAATACCCCTGTCTTGAATCATAGCGACGACTTTGCGGATACAAGGAAAAATAACTCCTTTTGGAAAATGGAAGAGTCCCTTTCGATCTCCTCTCTGCCTGCAAAGAAAATATCGTGGAAATTTATTGAACGCATTCATTTGAAACATAGCGGTATCCCCGGAAGCGAAGGTAGTCCGCTGCTGCGAACAAACGAAGATCACCGAGAAATTCAGCTTCAGGGCATTCTGGCAATTCCCATTGGCCAGAGCCATAAAATGGAGCTTCATCTACAAAGCCTCCAAGAGAGCCAGACATTGCATGATCCTGTGCCTGAGCTTTTCCTGGGCGGTTATCGCCAAAACGATCTCTATTATCACCATTATCTCATGCTCTCCTGGCAAAGCTTTATCGGCAGACACCATCTCTCCTGGTCCCAACCTGTAAACTGGCACAATTTCACGACAACGCTCTACTCCTTAGACTATGAAGAGATAATACCGAAGGAGATCTTCCAAAAAAAGAGCTACCAAAGCGAGGTAACACAGACTATTCTACAAGATGAGATAACACTTTTCACAAATGCTTCCCAACAGATAAAGGTGTTGTTTCGGCTGGAAAAAGAGTTTCACAACAAACCGGATCAAAACTGGAGCTATGGCGCGGGCTTGGTTTACCAATGGCGCAAACTTCTATCATGGAAAAATAATTTTTTTCATCAATACCGCTACCCAACATTTCAGGAGCTTTACGGAGCAGGTTCCCAGATTTTAGCCAATACAAGTCTATATCCAGAGACAATTGATCGGCTAGATAGCGGAATCTCCACTGCACAGATCGGCGGTACCAATGCCAGCATTCAAGCTGAAGCACTGTTTTTTTACCGGGAAGGCAAGAACCTCATTTCGCTGATCCAGAATTCGCAAAACACAGCCCTATTTGTCAATTACGATAAGGTTCGCACTCTTGGTGCGGAAACCGCAGCAAATCTCACAGTCGCGAAGATAGCACGCTTGATGCTGCGCTATAACTACCAGGAGAGTAGAAATCTTTCCCAGATCGCTTACTACCAAAACAAAGAGATGCCTTTTCAACCACGGCATAACTTTTCTCTGCGATCATCCGTGCACCCAAAATGGGGCGAACACAGTGGAACTATTTCTGCGGAATACAAGTACCAGAGTTATAACTGGCTCGACAGAACAAATAGCCCAGCTTATTTTGTCCACTCCCGAAATTTCGTAAACCTCATCGTTCAGTATGGTCTACGCTATAGCGATTCATCCATGGAGCTCTCTTTTGAGGTCCGCAATATCCTGAATGAGACACAGGAGGATGTTGTCGGCTACCCCCTCCCTGGCCGGACATACCATCTAAGCTTACGATATCGTTATTAGGACGCGCATTGATGAATCTTCGCAAAAAAATCACTATCATTCTCCAACTGGTCATTGTACAGATATTTACATCCTGCGCAGATCCAGATTTCTCCTTATATGAAAATATACCCATGCACTCTGTTCTTTTTACCGTCAATAGTGATTTCAGTACGGGAAGTTATGCTGTAACCGATCTCATAAACGGCCAAAGCTATGCAAACATCGGGGATATTCATAGCGATGCCTATGCGCGCTTCAATCAACTTGATGGAAAAATTTACATCATCAACCGTTATGGCAGAGACAATATTCAAGTTCTTGATCCAAATAGCGCATACCGCACCATAAGGGAGATAGCTCTACCTGCCGGCTCCAACCCTCATGATCTGGTCTTTTATTCTCTGGATACCATGTTTATCAGCCTGTACAATGCTACTTATATAACAATTCTGGATCCGCTGACAGGAGCTGAAAAGGGACGCATCGATCTGTCTGCCTATGCTGACCAGGATGGCCTACCCGAACTCTCTTTTCTTGCCCTGGTAAACTACAACTCACGGCCATATCTCTTTGCAGCAATGCAGAAATTAAACCGAATGAACCAATACAAACCAGCCGGACCAGGGCAGCTTGCCGTCATCGATCCTGTCACCAGAACTGTATTGCGGGTATTGACTTTACGCGGTCAAAATCCCAACTCCCCTTTTATGCTTTCTAACGATGGCAGTCGGTTACATATCAGCAGTGTAGGTCTTTTTGGATATTTCTACCAGCTTGACGGAGGTATTGAAAGCATTAAATTATCAGACCAGGAAGCGGATATCCTGGTCGAGGAGTATCTTATCAGCGAAGCAACCATGTCCGGTGAAACCACCCAATTTCTTTTTATTGAAACCAGAGTGGCGGCCATTGTAACCGATGAAAATTTTAACAGCTACCTGCGTCTCATTGACCCGGTTTCGCCTGCCAATTCAGTGACTCTGTACAGTTTTTCCTTTCAACCCGGCGCATACCTGAGCGGACTTGCCTATGACGGAGCCACCTTATACGCTGGCAGCAGAGATCCACTGGCTCCGGCTATCCTCTCCTTTCATATCGCAAATTCCACCAGAAAAGATTTTTCTCTGGGGAAAAGCCTACCTCCCTTTCAGCTGCTTTTGATTCCTTAAATAGCAGCAAATAGCAATACCGGCGTCCATGCCGTCGATGCGTTTCCTTGCCATTTTTCAGTTGACACCAGAGCCTATATTCCAAATTTTTCCAAAATCTGGTTATCCAAACGCAAAGAGATACCTTCCGGAAGGATCCATTTCTGAACTGAAGTAGCGTCTCTAATTCCGGAAAACCCAATTTCGACTTGTCTGGCACATTTAGGAGGATTCTATGGTGACCTCTGGTCGCACCCGTAAATTCTTGTCCCTGCTGGCACTTACTGCCGGTATGGTGACCTTCAACTCGTTTGCTTACGCGCTAAGCGACGGTAATCTCTTTCCCGTGGTACCCATCGGCGCCGCAATAGCCCTGATTTTCGCCTTCATCCTGGCTATAGGCATCTTAAAACGCTCCGAGGGAACTGAAAAAATGGTAGAAATCGCGAAGGCTGTTCGTCAAGGAGCAGACGCATTTCTCAAAAGGCAGTATATCTCTATCACAATCTTTATGGCAGTGGTCTTTGTGCTTCTGTTTTTTGTTTACGGCACAGGCTCTACCCTTGATCTGCTGACCCCTGTTGCTTTTTTAACCGGCGGTATCAGCTCCGGCCTGGCAGGAATCATTGGTATGCGCATTGCAACCCGCTCGAACGCACGGACAGCCTTCGCAGCCCAGGAATCCCTCAACACTGGCCTGCAGGTGGCATTCAGCTCGGGAACCGTCATGGGTATGACCGTAGTTGGCATTGGTTTGTTATTTACCTCAATCTGGTTTATCATCATGCGGGAGGTCGAACCTAACAACCTGGCAAAAGTGACAACAAACTTGTTCGCTTTTGGTATGGGCGCCTCATCCGTAGCGCTTTTTGCCCGTCTTGGCGGCGGTATTTACACCAAAGCCGCTGACGTAGGCGCTGATTTAGTGGGTAAAGTAGAAGCAGGTATTCCAGAAGATGATCCGCGCAACCCGGCAACGATAGCTGACAATGTTGGCGATAACGTCGGAGACGTTGCGGGAATGGGCGCCGACTTATACGAATCCTATGTAGGCTCCATTGTTGCCACCATGTCTCTGGGTGCCTCTGCCTGGGCGACAGCATCCCCCAATGATCAATATGCAGCAGTGGTCGCGCCCATGATCCTCGCAGTTTTTGGCATCTTCTCATCTATGTTTGGCCGCTTCATTGTCCGCACAAAAGATGGAGCTTCCCAGGAAAACCTTCTCTGGGCTCTGCGTAAAGGTGTCTATGGCGCCTCTATCCTATTTATGATCATCTCTTATATTCTGATGGTTCCCGTTTTCCAGTTGCCGCTCGGTATCTACATTGCACTGATCGTTGGTTTGATCGCGGGAAATATCATCGGCTATTTTACTGAGTACTACACCTCGGATACCTACACCCCAACCAAGCATGTTGCCAAAAACGCTGAAACCGGCCCGGCCACCGTTATCATTGCCGGTCTGGCTGTGGGTATGCGCTCTACAGTAATTCCCGTCATTACCATCGTTGTTGCGACCCTTGTGGCCTATTTGTCCGCAAAATCTGGCGGTAATACCACGCAAGGTTTGTATGGTATTGGCATGGCAGCAGTGGGTATGCTCTCTACCCTTGGTATTACCCTTGCTACTGACGCCTACGGTCCGGTAGCGGACAATGCCGGCGGTGTGGCCGAGATGGCTGGTCTTCCCCATGAAGTACGGGAAAGAACCGACGCGCTTGACTCTCTGGGCAATACTACGGCTGCGACAGGAAAAGGTTTTGCCATCGGCTCCGCCGCTCTTACCGCGCTTACCCTGCTAGCCGCTTACTATGATGTACTCATCACCAGCGAATATAAGGATTTTATCCTGAAAAACCTTCACTTCCGTATCTCCGATCCTGTAGTTATCTCAGGCTTGTTTATCGGAGCCGTTGTCCCCTTTCTCTTTTCGGCGATGACGATGGAGGCTGTTGGCAAGGCGGCGATGTCTATGGTGAACGAGGTGCGTCGTCAATTCCGCGAAATTCCCGGCATCATGGAAGGCACAGGAAAACCTGATTACCAATCCTGCGTGGATATCTCCACCAAAGGGGCTTTACGCGAGATGATCGCTCCATCCCTGCTGGCTATCATTAGCCCGCTTGTGGTTGGAGTTGTGCTGGGACCCGAAGGGGTTATGGCCATGCTGGCGGGCACCATGGTTTCCGGATTTGTACTGGCCGTTATGATGGCCAACGCTGGCGGCTCATGGGACAACGCTAAAAAATATATTGAACGAGGCAGTCACGGAGGAAAAGGTTCGGATGCTCATAAGGCCGCTGTTGTCGGTGACACAGTGGGGGATCCCTTCAAGGATACCTCAGGTCCATCCATCAATATTCTTATCAAACTCATGAGTATTGTCTCTATCGTATTTGCCATAGCGTTATTGCAGATCTACACGAAATTCTTTAAGGATCTTTTCTAGAATAAAGTTATTGATCCTTAATTTTAAGTAGCGCTCGCTAAATCGAAACCAGATTTGGTGGGCGCTACGAATCTATTGAACCACTCCCCCCGCAAGGAGTTGCTATGCTCCCCTATCTTGTGCTCATTTTCAGTTGTCAGCTTATTGGCGAAATCATCTCGTTTGTCGGTAAACTCCCGATACCAGGGCCGGTTATCGGTATGGCCATTCTCTTTCTCGGTCTCATGATCCGAGGCAAACCTGAACTGCCAAAAGGGTTAAACCAGGCTGGTGATGGACTGCTGGCAAATCTAGCCCTGCTGTTTGTCCCTGCCGGTGTAGGCTTGATGAGCTATCTTGACCTCCTCGCCAAATCCTGGGTCGCCATCACAGCTGCAATCCTGGGAGCCACTCTGCTGACCGTCGCGGTTACGGGAATCACGATGCAGACCCTTCTCAAAAGAAAAGAAAAAAGCGAGGAATCGTAATGCTTTTCTCATTATGGCAACATCTTGAACCGATGCCGCTGTTCTGGTTGACTCTAACGATCGCTGTTTTCCAGGCAGCTGCCTGGCTATTTCGCCGAACAGGCAGCAATCCTCTGTTCAATCCTGTTTTACTCTCTATTCCCCTTATCATTCTCTTCTTGCAAATAACAGGTACTGACTACCAGACCTATTTTAAGGGAGCCAGCTTTATCCATTTTCTCCTTGGCCCAGCCACTGTTGCTCTGGCTCTACCTTTGTATCGACAGATTGCCAATATCCGCAAAGCATCCCGTGCCATCTTCATCTCCCTGGGGGTGGGCTCCCTGACAGCCATCACCAGCACAGCGCTGCTGATCTATGTACTGGGAGGAAATACAGTAATCATCTTAACCATGGTACCCAAATCGGTAACAACACCCATAGCTATGGGGATCTCAGAAAAAATCGGAGGGATTCCCTCTCTGACAGCCGTTACCGTCGTACTTACAGGCATCGTTGGCGCTGTTCTGGGCGAGACGATCCTGAAACTCTTTCGCGTTACTCAAAAAGCAGCCATCGGCATGGCGCTCGGTCTGGCTTCTCATGGTATAGGCACCTCGCAGGCGCTCCTGTCAGGGCCAGTAGCTGGAGCCTTTGGCGCTCTGGGAATGGCCCTCAACGGACTTTTTACGGCTATTCTATTGCCAGCACTACTTTCGGTGTTTCATCTCCTGCTGCGCTGATGGGATGCAATTTTCCCTGATCAAGCCGAAAGGCTCTATGAGCAACGCTGAGAAGTGAAGCGTGATGCGTAATCAGAATGGCTGTTTTATTCTGAAGCTTCGTTTGCAGCAGGCGAAGCAGTAACTGCTCGCTCTCCAAATCCAGACCCGCAGCAGGCTCATCCAACAGCCAGATAGGGGCGTTATGCAAAATCGCCTGGGCTAAGAACAGGCGTCTCTTCTGCCCGCCGGACAGAGAATCCTCAGAAATCAAGGTATGAACCCCATCCGGTTGCTCAGAAAGCCACTGACCAAGTCCAACTTCACGCAGGAGAGCCTCCACATCAGACACGGATGCCTGCGGCGCTGCCAATAAAAAATTTTCATAAAGGGTGTCATGAAAAAGGTAGTTCCACTCCCCCACATAGGAGAAAAAGTCACTACGTCTCGCCGCGATTTGCGCCACCGGGCAGCCACCGATCGAGATCTCGCCATGCTGCGCCTCGTAAAATCCCATCAAAAGATGCAGCAGAGAGCTTTTCCCCGCTCCGGAATGACCAAGTATGGCTACTGTCTCACCTGCGGCTATCCGCAGATGTAAAGCCGAGAGTACAGATCGATCACTTTCCGGATAGCCAAACGTGAGATCAGAAAAATGGATGCTGTAATCTTCAGGAAGGCAATCGCCAGACTCTGGCACAAGAGCCATTTTTTTTTGGAGCAACACCCGCTCTGCCGCACCTTTCACCTGAACCAGGTGGGGTAAGGAGGGCAGCCACCCCAGCATAGCCTCAAAGCTGCTGAGAATCACAAAAAACACAACAGGAAGCAAGCGGCCATCCATTCCGCGCCAGGCCACAGCCAATATGGCAGAATACAGGAACGCCAGAAGTATCAGATGGATCATTGCCTGAGATATCTGGCCAATACCATGCTCAGTCATCTGCTGCTTTTGCAAAGATAGAGCGTACTCAGTCTGACTTGAACGAAGTTGATTCATTACCCTTGCTTCCTGCCCATAACTAAAAATATCTCTGACAGCAAGCAAACCATCCCAGAGATCTTCATGGTATCTGCGCTTTTTTATCTCCACCACCTGGTAAATCCTGCGCCCGGAAAGCCTGAATAGCAGAAAGACCGTGAGAGCCGCTGCAGGATAAGCAATCAAATATTGAACAAGAATAGTTGTGTCCTGAAAGTATAGATACAATCCCGTGACCGCCGGCACAAAAACCATAGCAAAGAATGGAAGCAGAATCCGCACAAAAAAATTCTGCAGTGTCTCCACATCATGAACAAGGAGAAAGAAAAAATCAGAGTTTCTCTGCTTGGCGTAGATCTGTGGAACCAGCGGCTCAAGGGTTGCATAGATCTGGATGCGCAAATTGCTCAACATACGCAAAGTCGCATCATGAGCCAAATATCTCTCCGCATACCGTAAAGCGCCTTTCGAAATCCCGAAAAATCTGACTCCTGTAACTGACAACATCAGGGTGTACAAGGGCGGATGCAGCGCGCTGGAGGCAATGAGGAAGGCGGATACGCCCATAAGCCCCACATTTGCCAGAATGGTCAAAACAGCGATACTCATTGCCAGGAGCATCCAGCCAAACTGAGAGCGCATCAACTCGCGGATAAAAGCAAAAAAATCTCTGTTACTGACTGCACTCATAAGGCGCCTGCCAGAAAAAGGTCAGAAAAATTTTTCGAAGAGACCGTCGTCTCTATCCTGCCATTGCGCATGATAAACACCGTTTCAATCCAGCGCAAAAGAGCTGTTCTATGCGTAATCACCAGCCATCCCTTGTGGGAATAGCGTTCCTTTAGTCGTGTCCAGATTTTTTCTTCCAGCTCTGCATTCAACTGGCTGCCAGGCTCGTCCATCAGCAGAAATCGGGAGGGTTGCAGGAGCATTCTCGCTATAGCCAGCCTCTGCCTCTGTCCGCTTGATAGTTTCCGACCGCCATCGCCGATATCCCATTGCAAAGGATCTTTTCCTGGAATTTCTTCGAGGAGAAACAGATCTGCCAACACTGCTAAAACGTCATCATGACTACAATCCACCGGAGGAAAAACATTTTGCCAAACAGTTCCTGCAAAAAAATAGGGATGTTGGTGCAGCACAGCAAATGAGGCTGTTGAAGCCAGAGAACGAGAATCTAGTAGTTCGCTTTCTTGAAGAAACATTTTTCCCTGGGATGGATAATCCAAACCGAGCAGTAGCTGGAACAACGTACTCTTGCCCGCTCCATTGGGACCGACAATTGCCGCTTGCTTTCCCTCAAAAAAATCCATGGAGATATCCTGCAATGCAAATGACTGGGCACCTCGATAGCCATAGGAGATCTTCTCTATAGAGATTTTCAGGCGCGCCCCGGTAACAGGCAAGGGAGTGTCCCGCACTACGTTCTCCTGATTTCTACCCGATGGAATCGATTGCAATAGACCAAATATTTTTTCCGCAGCCTCGGCGCTATTTTGTCCTGCATGATAATGAGTGGCAAGCACCCGCAAAGGGAAATAAAATTCAGGAGCCAGCAACAGGATAAAGAATGCCTGCAAGAACTCTATTTTATAAAAAAGCAGCCGCAAACCGATCTCTACAGCGACTACAGCGGTACTAAGAGTCGCCAGGAGCTCCAGAGACAAGGAAGAGAGAAAAGCAACCCTTAGCACCTGCATAGAATGATGTCGAAAATCGTCAGTCATGCGATAGATAGATTCATGACGCTTTCCTGTTTGCGAAAAAATTTTTAATATAGGCAAACCTTTCAGCAGGTCTAGATAGTACTGACTTAATCTTGAAAAATATTTCCATTGTTTCTGAATGACCAGCTCGGCCCATTTTCCAATCAGAATCATAAACAAAGGTATCAGCGGAGCGGTTACGAGAAACACAAAAAAACTCAACACATCGAGGGGAAACACAACAATGAGAATCGTCAAAGGGATTAGAGCGGCCACTGCTAACTGGGGAAGGTAAGAGACGAAAAAATCATCTATACTATCCAGGCGCTGTACCAATGTGGTAAGCAGATCTCCGCGTGCATTTTGAATGGTAAACATCGGCTCCTCAATAATGAGAAGTCGCAGAAAACGGTCGCGAATAGCGGATTTGATGCGTACAGCCAGGTTTGATGATGCTTTGCGGCTAAGATAGGAAAAAGTAAATCGCATCACAATCAATAGGACTATAACCAAAAGATCGGGAACCAACTGAACTGGTTCACTCTTCTTCAGAAATGCCTGATCTATGACATTCGCCAGAAAATAGGACTGAGCCAAAATAAAAACGCCACTAAGCCAGCCAGAGAGTATCGCGGCGCCTAATAACCAGCGCTCTGCCAATGCCATGCGAAATAGATCACGGTTTATCTTCATAGTCCACTTCCTCTGGCATGACCTGAACAGTACAACAATAATTAGTTACTGTCGCTTTTCTCTGGGGTTACCGCGAACCCCTGCACCCCGCGCTCTTTCGCCCAGATTACGTCCTGTAATCTGGGCTGTAGAGGGCATAAAAGCAGCCGTCCTGGCTGCAATTTTGAAATAAATAATCTAAGGTATCTACAAAGTCCATTATAAAAAAAATCAATGGCTTCCCCTTTTTTAAGAAAGCCAACATGAAATTAGCTTTTTCAAATTGATTTGCTATTAGAATAGGGTGATTTGTTTTCATTTAAATTGAAGTGTTTTTTGAAAATTCGTCTTGAATTATACTACGCCAGAAAGCGCATTTCGCACTTTCTAGCGCATTTATACCAATAAGCATCGATGCTTCGATAAACTTGTATGGTGAGCCTGTCGAACCACAGCACAAGATTTGACCGGTTGGGCAATGCCATAACCGCGTCCTTATCGACCTTGGCATTAACGGTTGCAGGACAAAGTCCATTGCAAACAGTATATCCTAACAGAAAGCATATCAAAAAAAATCCCCGGCACTGCTACCGGGGTTCCATTTTTGATTCTGAACCAAACCTTTTGACAAGGAAAATTTTTTTTCAATACTCCATGTGAGTATCCTGGGTTATTCTTTTGCGGAAGATATAAAATGTCCATCCCTGGTACAGGAGAACAAGTGGCGTGAAAATCAATGCTACGATAAACATTACCTTCAGTGTATAAGGGCTGCTGGAAGCGTTGTAAATGGTTAGACTGTATTTCGCGTCGAGACTCGATACCATGACTCTTGGGAACAGAGTCATAAAAAGCGAAAGTGTTACAAAAACAACGGCAAGGCTGGACATAAGAAAGGCCATGCCATCTTTTCCGCTTTTCATCATGACGAAAACAAGCACAATGGCCAAACCAGCCAAAACTGCCACAATACCAGCCAACATCGTTCCCTTGAACATATCGGTTTCTACTGCGCTATAAGCGACAAATGCCAGCGCAAAAACCAGGGATGCAAAAAAAACTTTTTGCCCAATGGCTCTGGCACGGTCGCGAATGACCCCTTCTGTTTTCAGCGCCAGATAGGTTGCTCCGTGTAGAGTGAAAAGGGTTAATGTCGCCAGACCACCCACCAGACCATAAGGATTTAAAAGATCCCAGAATGTGCCAATGTAATTCATCTTGGCATCAATGGCCAGACCACGCACAATATTCGCGAACGCCACACCCCACAGTAAGGCAGGAATCAAACTTCCCGCAAAAAAGCTGATATCCCATATTTTACGCCATTGCGGATTCTCTGATTTACTCCGAAATTCAAAGGAAACGCCACGAAAAATCAACGCGGCCAACATAAGAAAGAGTGCCAGATAAAACCCGCTGAACAACGTTGCGTACCAATGAGGAAAAGCGGCGAACATAGCCCCTCCGGCCGTGATCATCCATACCTCATTGCCGTCCCAAACCGGCCCAATGCTGTTCATAACGGCCCGCCTTTCCCAGTCCTCTTTGGCGACAAATAGGTGCAGAATTCCAACACCGTAGTCAAAGCCTTCCAGAAACAAAAACCCGGTAAACAGTACTGTTATAAGTACAAACCAAATGATATTTAAGTCCATTTTTCCTCCTTATCAACCAAGGGAAAATTAATCTTCAAGGCCTTTTCTGGCAAATTTACCCAACAGGTAAACATCTATCGCCATCAAAACGCCATAGATCACGTAAAAACCGATAATAGTTGTTAATATAGCTGCCGCCGAAACGTTAGGCGACACAGCAGCATCCAGTTTCATTAGACCCTGCACAATCCATGGAAAACGTCCTACCTCGGTGAGAATCCAACCAGCCGAGCTGGCGATATATGGGAAAAAAAGCATTAAAGTTAACAATTTGAGAAGTAACGGTTTATCCGCTACACCATCCTTGCGTGCTAGAAACCAAACAAGTAGTGAGACCAGGATCATTAATGTCCCAATACCAACCATGGTCTTAAAAGACCAATAGGTAACAAAAACGGGGGGAATATAATTACCAGAGCCGTACTTGGCTTCGTACTCTTTCTGGATATCATTAATTCCCCTGACCTCTCCGGTTAGGGAATCATAAACCATCAGGCTCAGCAGATGGGGTACCTTGATGTCAATGCTGTTCTTTTTATTCTCCTGGTCAATTATGGCAAAGAGAGATAAGGGTGCTGGATTTTCCGTATTCCAGACCGCTTCCATAGCTGCTAATTTCATAGGTTGATGCTTGTTTATCCATTGTCCCTGCAGGTGTCCGACAAGAAAGATCATTATACTTGCTACAGCGGTAATTCCCGCTGCAAAACGGAGGGAGCGCTTGAAGAAATCAATTTGCTGCTTGCGCGCCAGATGGTATGCGCTGATTCCCAGGATAAAAAAACCACCCGTAGCAAGACCCGCAAAAAAAACATGGGGAAACTGCACCCATACATGGCCATTCAGTAAAATATCTGCAAAACTGGTTAACTCTGCCCGCCCATTGCGCAGAACATAACCGGTAGGATCCTGCATAAAAGAGTTGGCGATCAGAATCCAGAGGGCAGAGAGATTCGAGCCGATAGCGACCAGCCAAATCGATGCCAGGTGGAGCTTTTTCGAGATCTTATCCCAGCCAAACACCCACACCCCTAAAAATGTAGATTCCATAAAAAAAGCCAGTAAAGCCTCAATAGCCAGAGGAACACCAAAGATATCACCTACAAACCGGGAATACTCGGACCAGTTCATACCAAACTGGAACTCCTGAACAATTCCCGTCACTACTCCAAGGGCAAAATTGATCAAAAACAATTTTCCCCAAAATTTGGTCATCTTTTTGTAATGTTCATCATTGGTACGCACATACATCGTCTGCATAGACGCTACCAGAATCGAAAGCCCCAGAGTCAATGGAACAAAAAAGAAATGAAACACAATTGTGGAGGCGAATTGAAACCGCGCCAAAATTAATTCCATCCCCATCTCCTTGTACATATTTTTATTAAGCAGGGCAAACATTTTTCAAAAAAAATTTATCTCAACTGCAACGAAGAGAAAATACCCAGAATCCTAATGATTGTAAGCACTTACTATCAACGCTCAAAAACTGCATGATTCGCAAAGCTACAAGGAAGAGTATCACCGCTCCGCCTAAAATTCAACAACTTTTTTTATTTTTTTTAGCCTCTATCTAAATCTACAAACAGGCTTTACACGAAAAACAGTTGCGCTGACGGAACAGGAACCCCCTATTGGAGCCACTTTTCCCCAAAGCAAAAAAAATCCTGAACATCCTTGCATGAAAGGCGATCAACCATGGAACATCTTCTCGGTCCGGCACGCACCGCCATAGGCACTATCATACAGATCTTTGTTCAGGGAGAGCACATTGAACGTGTGGAAGTTGTTGGCGACCCGGGAAAAAACCTTCCTGTGGTATTTCCAGGATTGATTGATATGCATGTTCATTTTCGTCAGCCCGGTAATGAGCACAAAGAGACTTTATACTCTGGCTCGCGTGCCGCGATATTTGGCGGAGTTACAACCGTGGGCGATATGCCCAATAATACCCCCGTTACCAATAGTTATGGCACAATACAGAATAAAATCAGGTTAAGCCACGACGCCCCTGGTTCGTTTTTCTTCCACATCATTGCCGCAGAGAACAATTATGCGGAAATTGAGCGCTGCTTTGAGGAGGGATCGATCCGCGCGGTTAAGCTCTTCATGGGTGAATCAACGGATACCTTTGGATTGTCCAAAGAAAGCCTGCGCCACCACTTTGAGCTGATCAGCTCCCTGGATCAGCTCCTCATGATCCATGCGGAGGACGATGAGACCATAGAACACAATAAAACCAAATATCCTGCTGAGGCAGCGATGCACAGCACCATTCGCTCGGAAGAGGCAGAATACACTGCTACAGCGCAGGCGCTGGAACTTGCAGTAAAATACAAAACGCGCTGCTATTTCTGCCATGTATCAGGCCGGAAAAGCTTTGAAACGATCGTTTCCGCCAAAAAAGATGGTCTTGAGGCCTATATCGAGGTTACCCCGCACCATCTCTACCTGGATGACAGCTACTTAACTGCCAGCGGCAACAACCCCTTTCCCAGCGGAAACTACTATAAAGTAAATCCTCCGATCCGGCAGGCAGCGACAGCCGAGTTTTTACGTTCGAAAATCCGCGCATGTGGCCAGGGAATCGACCAAATTGACAGCATTGGTACAGATCACGCGCCGCATCTCCCTTCTGAAAAAGAGAAAAGCTATCAGGATGCGCCCAGCGGATTGCCCGCGATCGAACTCTATCTTCCCCTCATCGCACAATTCTACCATCAGGGGCAGATCGATCTGACCCGGCTGGAAGATCTTTTGGTGGGGTCAAAGCAACGAATCTTTCGTTTGCACGATCGCGGCAGCATTAAGGAAGGGATGCGCGCAGATCTCCTCTTTTGGGATCCTTCGGCAAAACAGAGTGTAGGCGCGCAACATGTGCACAGTAAATGCGGTTGGAGCCCCTATCAGGGAATGGAGTTGCACGGCTGGCCTGTTCAGGTATTTGTAGGGGGAAAACTGAGGGTCGACCAGGGTAAATTTTGCGAATAGCTCCGCCCCTGGCTGCCGATTGCCAGGGAAAAGCGACCTCGCCTAATTGTTCTTCTGCCTGTAGACACTCACCGGAGATCCGGACTTGCCTGTACTGACATAAAGGTAGTAATCAATACCGTCCTGAACAGAAGTGGCGGAGTAAATCTGCTGGTTAGCAGCTGCATTTCCCAGACCGTCTAGGCCGATCTGGAAGAAGTCACCTTCGGCAGTCGGATTCGCAACATTCGTCCGCCAGATCTCAACGCCTGTGGTGGCATTGTCAAAGCCTACATACAGATAGCTGCCGTTCGCAACCAGCAATGTTACGTGAGTATTGTTGCCATCATTCATATTGGTTTTGCCCGTTGCGCCATTCTCAGCAACCAGGGTCCATTCATTCGCATCGCATTCGCTAACATTCCCGCCAATTGTAGGATCACATTTCCAGAGCTGTGGAACGGTCGTTCCGCCTGCCGCAGAACAGGAAACATCATCACTGCATCCACTACCGGTACAGGTACGATTCACCATAGATACAGTACAGGCATTGCGGATCATAAATAGTTTCCCCTGATAAGAGGTCATCGCTGGTATCGGACGATCTGCCGGTATCAGATCACTTAAAGAGTTTAGCACGATTGAAAAATAACCTGTATAATCGGTATTGGCAGTTGGCGTGATATTCACCCAGTCGTTGCAGGTATCCGCAGCTGTACAGGCAGCAGGGTCATTATTAATAGATCTCACAATCCCGCCGGTCTGCTCGCATGTTCCGGCAGAATAACTATCTCCAGCATTGCAACTTCCGGCATCTGTGATCGATCCGGAATTCGCAAAATACAACCGGTCATTAAAGCCATACAAAAGCCCGCCAACCATATCCGCAATATTGGGACTGGTAAAAGAACCGTAGCCAATCCCTGTCATATGACGAAATTCCAGCATCAAACTGTCGGTTCCGGCGGTTCCATCCGCAGTAAAATTATTTAACTTAACAACATAGGGTCGGTATGTGCCATCTCCCGGTAGTGACCAGTAGGCTTTATTGTTAAAGATATAAATGGACTCCGTTCCTTTATTTCCAGCGATTGGATTGAAAGTAGCTCCTAAATCGATATAATTAAAGTCGAGAATGGTATCGGTATTCGTAGTCCAGTACAAATAATCGTTATCGCCGCCGGAACGGCCTCCAGTGATAAACAAGTATTCCGTACCTCCTATAGTACCGCTGACGAATATACCCCTGCCATCTTCGTTATCCGGCCCGCAAGAGAGGTCTTTGTCCGCACTATCAACTATACAACCTGAATGACCAATCGTATAAAAAGGTCCTGCCCCGCTATGGTTATGGACATCATTATCTCCCGCGCCATTAATTGTATCCTTTGTAAAAGAAAAGGTAACCCCCGTAGGATTTGCCCCGGCAGGCTCAAAACGGTTGGCACCGTTCCCCTTTGTGTTGGGTCCAATAAAGATCTTACCATCATAGGTTGTCACATAACCAAAATCTGAACTGTCACCAAACGGATCAGAGGAGATCGGCCCATCGGTAAAATTTACGACCTCGGTTCCGCAGCCAAGAAAAGAAGCGCGATCATTGGGTGAGGCTAAAAGATCTTCAGCAAACCCATTTACTTGAATCGCGCCAACACCGGCATCATCAAAACCATCACCGTCGGTTCCATTGCTGGCAATGACAGTATAGGTTCCGCCGGACTGCAGATTGGTATGGGCAATCGTAACAGTATTCGCAGAAACCACCGCACTGGTAATGGGACCAAGGTCTGTGGCTCCTGTAAGTTTGTACGCGGTAATCCGATCTGCTGTATTCGTCGGATCAACACCGCCGCCAGTCTGGACATCCTTGTTAAACGTCAGCTGGATATGGCTCTGGTCTGTGCAAATCGCACTGACAACCTTTAACTCTTCCAAACCGACAAAATTAGCAAAGTTCGGGCTTGTCATAGAGAGATTTTCGTTCTGATCAATAACAGTGGCTGCTACCTGTACCTTATATGTTGTTGTCGCGCATTGGGTATTATCATTAGTCAGGTCATAAATTGAACTGCTTATAGCAGTCACCGCTGTGATGCTGATATCCGCACAGGCTCCATCAGCCGGGTCTTCGCTAATGGTGTAGTTTGTGAATATGTCTGCTCTACTTGTATTGGGAGCAATGCTTGTATTCATCGCCTCGGAAAAAGTAATCCTTACTGTTGTGGAACTGGTGGAAACGGCACTCAGCACATAGGGAGCAACTGCGCCGATGACCGTAGTAATCTTACTGGCGTCAAGAACGTTATCCGACGCATCATAAATTGCTGTTCCGCCTCCCTGCATGGTATCCAGATTGATGTCATTGTTGGTGAGGTTTGCGGAAACTCCTCCATCCGCAAGCTCAACCTGGATAATGTCATTATCACAGCCATTCGCGTCAGTCCCCATGGCAAATAGTCCGTCTATGCCATTGGTGGAATTATCGTTATATTGAAAATTAGCGGTAGTAAGTAGGCCAGAGCATCCTCCCCCAAAAGTTCTATCTACAGGTTCGCTGAAAATAACATTGAGAAAGGGCGATGCGGTGCTTCCGCTAACTTTAGTAATAATCGGCAAAGCCTTGTCAGCTTCACTGACATCCACAGTTAGGATATCCGCAGCTGTCTGGGTGATGCAGTCAGCATTCGTGGTCTGCACATAACACTGGTCACTCAATCCGACCAGAGAACTATCTGTTGCCGTCAGGTCAGGAGTATCTCCTGTATCATAGCCTATGCCGATTTCATCAAACTTCAGCCATAGAACCGCATCATTTGTACCATTGTCTGCGGGATTGACACTGCCGATCACATCCCTGGTATCCAATGCCACATTGACTCTACCTGCAATCTGCCAGACTGTTGTAACATCATGAATACCGTTTGCCCCGGAGCCAGCATTATAGCCATCAAAGCTGTCATCCTGAACATTACTATCAAAGGTAAGCTTCACATGATCCAGGCGGCCGTTACCGTCTGTATCGTAGTATTCTGCGGATACAATCTGCGGACCGTTATTGGCAATATCTTTGCGTACCGTTGAAGTTGCATTGGCTCCCTGGTTTCCGGCTGCATCTGTCTGCCATACCGTAAGGGTCAAAGTGCCGTCATTCAGGGCTGCCACATTAATACCGCTGATCGTATCTGTAGCAGTGACAAGCGAGCCATTGCCGGTAACAGGTCCACCTCCACCGCTGCTGGAAATCGAGTAATTGTACGTAGTTCCAGCGGTGGTATCGCCTCCGGAAAAAGTAAAACTGAATCCGCCGGTATTGCCTGCATGGATCAAGGATTGGTCAATGATAACGCTGTAACCGGCCGGAGCTGTTTTGTCAAATGTGATCGAACTGGCATCTGTTGTTGCATTCACTAAAACTGCAGCATTTCCTGCAAGATCCTGAGCATTTACGGTCAGCGCAACCACTCCCTGCGGATCTCCTACAACTGCTGTATAGGTAGCTGTGTAATTAAAGCCACCTAGATCTGCAATTGTGGCATTCTGACCAAGAATTGTAGCTGTTGTTGTTGGACCTACTTCCAGAGATTCATTTGATGTATATGCTACAGTAATCGTATCACCCGGTTTGGCATAGAGTGTGCCATTCACTGCGTTATTGGATGAAATAGAAACTGGTGTGATAACCGGAACCGTTCTGTCATAAGTAACATTACTGCCGCTGGTGATAGCATTCACAGATATTCCTGCATTACCGGCAAGATCCACTGGATTTAAAACAAAAGCGATTACACCCTCTGGATCTGTTCCATGGGCGACAACTGTTGCCGTATAATTATTTCCACCAGTATTCGTCACGGTCGCTGCCCGCCCCATAATCGTCGCTGAGGTTAATGTTCCCAGCGCCAGTGCCATAGATTCATTCGTTGTAAAGGATACGGTAATTGTATCTCCAGATTTCGCGCGTGTGGCCGGATTGACCGAGTTATTGGAGGCAATGGTTGCCGAGGTGATCGTTGGTTGGGTGCGGTCAAACGTC
>DYNZ01000026.1:27304-29602 GCA_020720805.1 Leptospira biflexa
GTATCTCCAGATTTCGCGCGTGTGGCCGGATTGACCGAGTTATTGGAGGCAATGGCTGCCGAGGTGATAACCGGGGCTGTCTGGTCAAAGGTCACAGTACTGGCATTGGTTGTGGCTGTTACTTGAACTCCTGGATTGCTGGCAATATCTTTAAAATCGATAGTAAAAGGCACAACACCCTGAGCTTCGCCTCCAATTGTTGTATAGGTTGCTGTATAGTTATTACCGCCAGTATTGACCACCATCGCAGCCTGACTAAGGATCGTTGCTACAGGTAGCGTACCCAGTGTTTCACTGGATGAAAAAGAAACAGTGATAACCTGTCCAATCTTTGCATAAGCGGTGTTTCCGTAATTGGAGACGATCGTTACCGGATTCAATGTCGGCAGAACCGTATCCTTCACCACCGTTGTACTGGCGTTGTTGACATTCATTACGGCATCATAATGAACCACACCAATAGTCACATCAGCCGTAACCGGATTAATACTGTCTGCTCGGGTAGAAAGATCAAAGGTATGTGTATAAGCGCCTGCTGTACAATTTGGCGAAGCCACACTGGTTCCTGCAAGCAGGTCTGTTATGGTTATAAAAACAGGCAATGAATCTTCCGAACAGGTCCCAGATACTGTATAGCTGGTTACGATCGTACTGTTGACACTGTTCACTGTAGAGATTGTCTTTAATGGGTCTATGGTAATGGTGATCGGATTCACCGCATCCTTGATCACCAGTTGTGTTGCCTGAAGTGCATCGTTATCGGCCAGGTCATTCTGGTCTACCGTTACCAGTCTGTCAGCAATGGTATTGTTCACACTGTCAGCAACGGAACTGACATCCATTGCGGCCGTGGTAAAAGCTCCGGCAGCACAGGTTGGCTGAGCAATAACACCGCCGACGGAGACAGTCACAATCCTTCCGTTTTCCGTACAGGTGCCTGTTACCACATAGGTTGTATAGTTTGTAAAATTAATCGTAGGCGCCGAGGTAATGGAGACCACCGGCTTGATCGCATCAATGGGAACATTGGACGTTGAAATGGAACTTCCGCCGCCCAATGCTGGCAGGGTGTTTACCAGGTCATTTTCATGGTTATCCCGAATCGTGCCGCCATTGAGCTGGAGCGAGGAGGTATCGATATAGTCCAGAACCGGAAAGCCCGGTGTATCTATGGCATTTGCGGCATTATTCTCATCCGGAACATAGGAAAAAATCAGAACATTGCTTCCTGATCCCGACTGATAGATAGCTTTTGCTGCTGTACCTGCCGTATTGGTGCTGTTCAAAAGAAGAGTTGGTACACCGGTTACCCAGACCGCTTCAGAAAAGGTCATGGTCAAGGTGATGGTGTGTTTCAGTCCATAGATCAGGTTTGGGTTTGCCGGCGAGGGCGCGGCAGTTACAGAGACAATGGCTGGGAGCGCGTCTCCGGTAAAAATAGACACAGAAGGGGTATCCATCTGGATGGTATTTCTGCTGATGATATCCGATGCTGTGACCGTATAGCTCTCTAAAATCTGCGAATCCGTGGTTAATAAAACGGTGTAATCATCCACCTGGGCAGCGCTCCAGTTCAGGATTGCGGAGAGCGGATCCGTAATCACAAGATTTGATGGAGTTACAGTGTCAGCATTCAATTTCGTATTAAAAACCACTTTTACGGTGGTATTGTTCACTGGCTCTGAGGAGACAATAACCGGCTTCAAAGAGGCGGTATCGTACTGTTTGGAGGCCTCGTCTATGGCGCCCTGATTGCTGCAACCGGCAGCCAGTAAAAAAACGACCAACTGAGCCACGAAAACAGCTTTGGTCAAAAAGTGATATGTCTGAAAACCTGTCTTCACGGAAGGCTTCGCACACGGTTAAAGTTAATAGCTTATGATTATAATACTACTGATTCTAGGAATCGAGAAAAAAATAAAGAAAGAAAAGATTTTTTTACAAAAATCTCCCATCATAATTCAATTCCTATTCCTTTATCGTTATTGAGGCGGGAAATGTACATTTTTTTCGGCTTTTTTGTTTTTACTGTGAAGAAAGTGCTGCATTTTGTTCCTTCCGGTGCTTCGCCATTTCGCAGCACAGGCTTCATAATCCATGCTTATCGAATTTTCCGCTTGCATGAAAAACAGCATACATTATATACCTTCCTAATAAAATCCATACAAGGTTTTTCGCTGGAAAATCCAATTTCTATTGGGAAAACGATGCAAAACTAGTCTTTATACCTTTGCCTGAAGAAGCGATGCCGCGCACCGTGCGTATCGCAACTTACTTATCAATTATAGAAGGAAGCGA
>DYNZ01000026.1:29702-33527 GCA_020720805.1 Leptospira biflexa
TGCTGCACATCGTGCGTATCGCAACCTACTTATCAATTATAGAAGGAAGCGATGCTGCACATCGTGCGTATCGCAACCTACTTATCAATTATAGAAGGAAGCGATGCAGGATAGCAGGTTTCAACATCTTTCCCGCGCAGAGCTGATTGACCAGATCCTGCTTCAGGAGACGACAATCCAGCAGTTGCAGGATCAGAATCAGAACGATTTTCTGCTCAACTTTCCCTGGACGGGAAATCTTGGGCAGTGGTATTGGAACTATGTCACAAACGAAGTCCATTTTAACCCATTAAAAGTCACCACTCTGGGTTACACCTTGGAGGAGCTTCCGGAAAAGGTTGGATTCCAGTTTTTCACAGAGAAAATCCATCCCGAAGATTTTGGTCATATTATGCAAATCATGGCGCAACATCTCAAGGGGGTGCTGCCTGTGTATGAATGCGAGTACCGCATCCGTACAAAATCCGGCGAGTGGAAATGGTATTATGACCGCGGTAAGGTCACCCAGCGGGACACTCAGGGAAAACCCCTCTTTCTGGTTGGTATCGTATTTGATATCACACGCCAGAAGGAGATGGAAGTGGATCTGGCTCAGAAAAATTCTATTCTCAAAGAGATGGCCATCACCGATGGATTGACTGGACTTTTGAACCACCGCGAGCTTTATTCAAGGCTGGAATGGGAGATTTCCCGCAGCAGACGCTATCAGGTTCCTTTATCTCTACTTCTGTTTGATATCGATTTTTTTAAGAAAATTAACGATTCTCAGGGACATCTTATTGGCGATATGGCATTGATTGAGGTTGGGCGCAGCATCAAGGAGGTCACTAGGGATTAATGATATTGCCGGGCGCTACGGCGGAGATGAATTTTTGATAATCTTTACAAACTCAAATAGTAAAAACTCGCTGGCGGCAGCGGAAAGGCTTCGAAAAAAAATTGAAAGCATCCGCCTCCCTCAGCTTGCCGAGGCGATTACGATCAGCGGCGGGCTTGCTTGCTTTCACGGCCAGAAAATCATGGAGCTGATTGATGCCGCTGATAAAAAAATGTACGAAGCCAAAGGCCAGGGAAGAAATAAAATCGTATGCGCACCCTGCCCTAGTTCGAAATCCTGATTGACTTTCTCTGTTCTGACCTTTTTTTCGTTTCGGTATTCGATGTAAAATGAGTGAAGTGAAAACGAGGAAGAGATGGAGTACCTGTTTGACGGAGTAAAAGAGTTCAACACACGCGATTACCTTGAGCATAAAGAGCTATTTGAAAAAATTGGAAAGAATCAGGATCCGCATACACTTTTTATCGGCTGCTCCGATTCCCGGATCGTACCCAACCTCATCACAAAAACATTACCCGGAGAGCTGTTCGTTATCCGCAACATAGCCAACCTTGTGCCTATGTACCGTACATCTGAGGAGTTTCTCTCTACCACCTCAGCCATAGAGTATGCTGTCAAAATTTTGCATGTGGACAATATTCTCGTTTGCGGCCACTCCAATTGCGGCGGCTGCAATGCGCTATTTATGGATGACAAGCAGGGTCAGGAGATTCCCCACACCCATAAATGGCTAGAGCTTGCCAGTGAAGTAAAGCGCAAAATCGAAATCGCCAAGATCAAAGATCCTGCGGAGCGAGAGTGGAAAACAGAACAGCTCAACATCGTCGAACAGATGAACCATCTGCTCACCTACCCCTACATCAAAGAAAAATTTGAAAAAAAAAAGATCAATATTCTTGGTTGGTATTATATCATCGAAACCGGTGAGGTCTTTAATTATGATACTCAGACCAATGTTTTTATTAAGATTGAATGAGCCGCTTTGACCTGGTGATTATCGGCGCCGGTCCGGCGGGTCTTATGGCGGCCATTGCAGCGCACCCCCTGAGGATACTCCTTGTAGAAGGAAAATCCAAACCAGGGCGCAAACTCCTGGTAACTGGCGCAGAAAAATGCAACATCACACGATCAGGATCCTTAGACGATTTTCTATCCGGATACGGCGCCAACGGCCATTTTTTGCGCTTCGCTTTACAACATTTCTCCAACCATGATCTTGTCCATTTTTTTACGAGCCGTGGCTGCCCCCTCATTACCCGCGCTGACGGAAAAATATTTCCAAAATCCGAGAAGGCCAGCGATGTTCTCCACGCTCTGCTCGAAGAAAATCGACGGCTGGGAACCCATTTTTTATTTTCGGAAAGCGTGCATCGCATCCATCGTCAATCCGACGGGTTTGTATGCCATACAAAAGGAAGTCAGCTTAGCGCCGCATCTGTTCTGATCGCTACCGGAGGTAAAAGCTATCCGGCAACAGGGTCGCAGGGACAGGGCTACAGCCTTGCTACGTCTCTGGGTCATTCCGTGATAGCGCCAAAACCTGCCCTGACGCCTATCTACATGCAAAATTTCCCATTACGCAACCTGTCTGGTTTGACATTTACGCCCGCAGAGATTTCGCTCATCCGAAACGGTAAAAAAATCCACACCAGAAAAGAACCCTTGCTGATTACGCATCAGGGATTTTCTGGACCAGCCGTCCTTCATCTGTCCCGTTTCATAGAACCTTCCGATCACATCTGTATTAATTTTATGCCGGAAATGAATCACGAAAAACTTGAAGCAGCCCTGTTAGCCGCGCCCCCAGGCCGCACGCTGAACTCATTTTTCGCGGAATTTCTACCGAAAAAATTTATTTCAGAGATGATTCATCTCGCTGAAATTCCGGAAGGTCAAAGGCTCAGTTCGCTGAGCAGGGAAAATCGAAAAAAAATTATCCACAAAATGCTCTCGTTTCCCATTCGGGAATTTCAAACTGGCTCGTTTCTGGAGGCAATGGCTACCGCTGGCGGCATCCCCCTTGAGGAGATTCAGCCACGCACCATGGAATCCCGCATTTGTCCTGGTCTCTTTTTTGCCGGCGAGGTTCTGAATATTGATGGCGATACCGGCGGATACAATCTGCAGGCAGCATTTTCGACTGGCTTTCTGGCAGGAAACTCTGCCCGTCTAAATCTCCAAGGGAGGCAGATTTAGGTAAAAATCTGACCCCCTGGTTGGATAAGCATTTTCTATTTCCTAAACCTTGCGCTCAACTGCGCATGGCGCCCGATGATCAGGGTTTGCCACAAACCTGAAACAAATCAAGCGCGGTTCTCTGTTAGATAAAAAATTTATAAAGGGTCATCATAGCAGATAAAGAGAGAAATACCATGCTGATCATCCAGACCATGGTTGAAAAGCGGCGGTTCATATCATCAAAACGTTTATCTACCATTTCAAAGCGTTTATCTATCGCCTCAAATCGCTTATCCTGCGCCAGAAAACGAACATCCATCTGCTTTTGCAGTGACTCAAAACGGTTGTTGCTCTCTTCCCGGTTTACCTGGATCTCACGAAGAATGGCATCAAAGCGGCGATCTGAAGCCAGACGGTTGGACTCCATTTTCTCCTCAAGGGATTGTTTTTGAAGACGGCTCTCCTGCTGGAGACTTTCCAGACGGGGTAAAACGATATCCACTGTTCGATTCTGTATCTCCAGCAAGGAGGAGACAAAACGGCGGGCTGCATCCGCTGACCTGGCAGCGACGGCATCTAAAAAGGCCTGTTCCAAGTATGTCAATCTCTCTTCGTTCATACTATGCATAATCTACTCCTTTACCTAGCCTCTGTCAATGATATTTCATACCAGGCTAAGGAGATAAATGGCGACAAGGAAACAGTTTGTCCCATCACAGCTTGTTTTGTTCTGGGAAAAAAACTCCTTTTGAAGGTAAATTATACTAAAGGCATTTTGGTTTTCGGATATCGCAAGGCAATGCCAGCGA
>DYNZ01000117.1 GCA_020720805.1 Leptospira biflexa
GACGGCGATAGCCCATATATAGGGTTTTATTTTGCCACGCTATACAAGTACATTTGGCAGATATGGACGGGCAGTCTTGCTGGGAGGTTGATCTGCGTCAGCCGCTGGCTTTGATTATTGGAAATGAGGCGGGCGGCGCGAGTCAGTCCGCGAGGAAATTGGCGACACAGAAAATTTGTATCTTCTCAATATTTTGGGGATAAGAACACACCGTCCCGAAGGTTTTGCGGAAAACTACCCTAATTGGTAGAAACCTTCGGGACGTTCCCCCTCTTTTTTGAGAAGATAACAATAATCTTGTTTATAACTTCTCGACCACCCAGAAATGAGAAAGTCCCAAGCCTTTCAGCGGCGTGGCTTCAAGGAATTGCAGAATTGCGCGCAGGAATTTCCCCAATGCCCCAAAGCGCGCAATGATGTTATCGTACGCGCCGAAGATGACCGCGCGTTCGATAAATTTCACGTTCAAACCGTCGAATAAATTTTGCAGGTCGCTTGTTGAATACACGCGCACATGAGGCGCAAGTTTGTTCCGTAATGCGCGCGGCAGATAATTCACGAATAACTTATTGCCAAAATAATATTTGCCGTTCCAAAATATTCCGTGTGTCTCATACGGGTATCCGCGATTGGGGCAAAACAAGGTGATCCGTCCGCCGGGCTTCAAAACGCGGACCATCTCACAGATGGCGGCGCGGTCATCCTGCACATGTTCGATCACTTCGTGGCTGAGGATCAGTTCAAAGGTCGAAGAGGGAAGCGGAATGAATTCGCCCGCGGCGTTGATGATTCTGCTTGAATTAATCCCAGCCTCAACGGCGCGCTCGAAATCATATTCCAATCCGATCACGCGGCACCCGAGGCTGGTCAGCTTTTCAACATACATTCCCACCCCGCAGCCATTTTCAAGCACAAGCCCGTGAATGCGTTTGCCCGCGGACTGCGCGATCATATCCAATCGGCGTTGTTGTCCTGCCCGCCACACATAGGATGGTTCACCGCGCAATGCGGCCTTTTGCATATCTCTTTCAGTCATGGTGTCCGATTATACCAACCATGATGCCGATATATGGTAAAATCGCTTTCGCCTGGAGGGGTGGCCGAGCGGCTGAAGGCGCATGTCTTGAAAACATGTTTGGGTCACACCAACGTGGGTTCGAATCCCACCCCCTCCGCCAGGCTGATTATCAGTAGTGACAGCTTTAGCAACTGTCCCTGTGCGACTAGCCGAATGTAAGAAGTCGCTGCTACAAAAAAACTGGGGAGGTGCCAGAGTGGCTGAATGGGCTCGCCTGCTAAGTGAGTGCTGGGTTAAACCAGTCGCGGGTTCGAATCCCGCCCTCCCCGCTGTTACACGCTCGCAGTCCTTGTGACTGTGAAGCCACTGTAGGTTGAAACGCAAAAGTAGGCTGGACGGCCACGAATGCGCTTTCACGCACGTAGGCTGTTGCAACTAGAGATTGCAGCAGCCTTTTGCGTTTAAGTTGTGAAAGATGTTCCCAATCAAGAAGATGGGATTTACTTTCCTGTACAAATTTTATTATACTACGCGCTTCTATAGTGTGCAAGGCTTCTTTTATGTCATCTGTACGTTTCTTTTCTGCGGTGAAGGAAGCGTAGTCAATTTCACCAAGTAGAAATAAATCCCTTGAGCGATTGAGCCGCTCTTCCTGAATTTTGGCAACGGACTCATTTTGAATATCCACTTCCAAATTTATGTTTTCAAATATGCTGTTAATCCAATCCATGAACTGCTTTTCAAATTCTTCGGCGTAAATTGTTTTTTGGGGGCAATGACAGGATTTATCTCTTTGGTTTCCATCCACATAATAACGCCTGTAGCCATTGGAGACGCCTCTCATGGAACCGCCGCAATATCCACAGCGCAGAATACCTGTAAGCATGTAAACCCGCACAGGGCGATTATTGCGGCTGAAACAATTCTTGTATCGTGTTTCCCGTATTTCCTTTGCCTTTTCAAATGTCTCAAGGCTTATGATCGCGTCGTGGGTGGCTTCAAAAATCTCGGATGGATTTTTTCTTTTTCGATGTTTCCCGTCCTTGTCCACTCCCTGATAAGTTAATTTTCCAGCGTAAGCCATTCGCCCTAATAAATCTCTTACCGTATCACGGTTGAAGGAATGGGGTGCGGACCTGCCAGGCAATCCTTTTTGGCGAGCAGGCACGCTTTGATTATTGGAAAGTTGAACTTCAAACTGATTAAGGTTATCAGCAATGGTTCGGAAGCTATAGTTCTCGGATGTGTACCAATCGAAAGCCTGGGCAACAACTTTGCTTTCCACTGGATGAAGAACAAGCGCCTTTCCGTTTCTTTTATCAGGTTGTCCAAATTCCGGGCAATATCCCTGCCCATTTGGGTCTGTGCATTTGGAGCATAATCCGTTGCAATAACCAAATGGTGTCCCTCCCAACCACAGCCCCTGCCGGGCACGCTGCAACTTTCCCTTGCGAACTTCCTGCCGAAGATTATCAAGATATATTTCTGCCAGCGTGCCAAGTACGGACAGCATTAACTTTCCCCAGGGACTTGTAAAGTCGATTCGCTCTTGCACTGAGACAAACGAGACTCCATAGCCATTTAACAAGTCAAGGGTTGTCAGCAATCCGCCCAGGTGACGGTAGAAGCGATCTACCTTGTCTACAATCACAACGTCAAACTTTTTCAACTTCGCATCAGCCAGTAGATTTTCGAACGCTGGGCGATGACTTCCCTTTTTGGCTGAGATGCCTGCATCCTGATAAATGTTGATCAATTTCCAACCCTGCTCCCTTGCATATTTTGTTATGCTGTTTTCCTGCGCATCCAGGCTAAAGCCATCCACCTGTTCGCGCATGGAAACCCGTCGATACCCTGCCGCCCTTAGAAATCCCGAACCTGTTGCTTCCTGCATTTCAAATCTCCTTTTGTTTCATAAGTTATAATTAATAAAATATTTTATCCCATTGAATGATGGAGTTATCATGATCGAGCAGCAACCACTTGCCAAGAGATTAAAAAGCGCATACAAAAAAGCATATAAACCGCAGCCGTTGATTGAACGGATCCACCAATTGCTCGAAGAAAAAAATGAAAATTATCGGGAGGCAAGCCTGCGCGCTGGGCTGGATAATGCTTCCATACAGCGAATTCTTTCCGGGCAGCGCCCAAGCCTGACAACCTGCGTTTACCTGGCAAATCATTTTGAAGTGAATCCCAACGAATTTCTTGAGTTGGCATTATGGCCAAGGCTGCAAGTATTCGATGTTTCTTTCGACACACCAGGGAAACTTCCGATCGAATCTGTGGATGTCGCCATGAAAATTGCCAAAATATCCGATCCCAAAACCCGCAGAAAAGTTTCAGATGCGATTATGGTTTTGCTCGAAAAATATTTTGACGAGTAGTTCATTTTCAATTAATCGCAATCGGTATGTAGATTAAGTATGGTGTCAAAGGGGGCATGTGCTCTGACTTCACGAATCTGACCGTTTCCATCAAAATAAATGCGTTCAAATATAACGCGCAATAAAATATGTTTTCCTTCTCGTGACAACATTTGCCATAGCGTGGGAAAATCTTTTATGACCGGGACAATATGATGCAGGTCAGGATTTGAACTGGGCTTTAAATTAGTCAGTTCTGTTGATATTTGCATTTTCTTTGCAGTATATTCAGCAGAGTCTATGTCTCCTTCAGAATACATATCCCTGAACTTTTTGAACTCAGTACTGAGGTTGTAATTCTTTCTTTTATACTCACTCAGTCCCTCATCGGAAACCATATAAGCCAGAATCCTCTCATACCACTCCTGTGGGATTTCCAGGTTCAAGATCAGGTCTTCAACTTGTTTCTCCAATAACGCCGCTGGAAGAATGGGCTTGGGGTGTAGCGCTCGTAAATTTGGAGCATATTCATCATGGCTGGAAATAAGATCGAATTGTGTGAGATTTAATTTCGACTGCTTGTCTTTTTTGCGTCCATGCAAACTGGCACATCGGTAAATGGCTTTGCCCGAGCCGTTGGTGGAGCCGCGCAGCGAGACTGTTTTATCTGGCTTTGTATAGGGCAGACACTCCCAGCATTGGGCGATGTCCCGCAACAAGTACGTGCGGTTGGGCTTTTCTGAATTTGAGGGGACTTTCTTCTTTGAAATTCGTATGGTTTGGTTTTTCTCCCAAAGTTCGTATGGGTATAACGCCTCATGTTTGCCCGCGTAGGTTTTTTCGGGAATGCGTCGGTTCTTGACGGTTATCTTGTACTTTTTTGGATTCTCGATGTCATCCTGTAAATTCAATTTAGCTGTTGGATAATGCGCCACGACCCCAACATGAAACGGGCTTCGGACAATGCCAATTATGCTTTCAGAGGTAAATTTGCCAGGCTCCTTATAGCCTGCGATTCCTTTGGTTCTAAATTTAACGTTTACTCCATCAACTAAAAAGAGATTATCGTTTAGATGCCTTGCGATTTCTCTGGAACTATAACCAGCCTCATACATACTTGCGATCAATACAACCGCGTGCTTTTCAATGGGATGTGGAACCTGGACACGTCCATTTTCACTTTCTACACGATTGTGACCACCATATAACGGGCAATAGTCAAATCCGTTCGGGTCTTTGCAATTGGAACATACTCCATTGCAATAGCCCAGCCGATAAGCCCCATGATGGCGTCCTTTTTCTTTCAGATTTTCGGCAGTTGCCCGTGCGCGCTCAGAGGTCAAGTGGATGGGCCATTCTGCCATGATCGAATACATGAAAAGCATAAAACGACCCTGAAAGTCATTAGTATTGATGTTTTCATGAACTGACAAAATAGAAACCCCATACTCGCCAAGTTTTTCATAGAATTTCAACATGCTGAGTCCGTTGCGGTAATTTCGGTCAATGTACTGGACAAGCACATAGTCAATTTCACGATTCCGTGCCATCATCAAGATTTCCTGCAGTCCGGGCCTGTCGGAATTTTTGCCTGACCGGTCCAGGTCGGTAATCACTTTTTGAACCTCGAAATTATTTCTTGCAGCAAGACCACGACAATCTTTCTCTTGTATCTCAGGAGAGTAATACGAAATGCCTGAAATTACACGCGACTTGCGCACATAGATAACAGCGCGATTTGTTTCAGGTTCAGGATTGTCTTTTGCGATTTTTGTGAGGTATTGGATAACCTGGTCGGCTGTAATATTTTTAGGCTTTGAAAAGTTGAATTCGTCGCTCATTATTTCACCTTGTCTTTTTTAGACGTTGCAGGGGCTGCAATCGGTTTTACGACCTTGTCAAGAGAAGCCCGTTGTTCGGGTTTCTTCTCTACAAATATAAAGCGCAACTGTAAGCCCAACTCCCTGGCAAATTCTTCTATCTTTAAATCTATTGAAAGATTTTGTTTGTTTTTCATTTTTCCTCTTTGTATATGTGCGATGTTTTATTTGGTTGAGTTGTCAAATATCACTGACATGTCGTTTGGTCTGTATGATAGATAGCAAGTGCGTAGATGCACTCTATATATTATTTGTGAGGTCTAAAGGTGTCTCTCTGCATAAGAGCGCTGCTTGTTATAGCCACCGTTGTTTCTTTTTTACTTGACATATCTCCTTATCAATTTAAAAAAATTAACAAAAAAAGCCCCTTTCCTTTCGGAAAGAGGCTAATCGGCGGAATCATCCCAAAGGAAACTCACACTTCAGGCAACGAAGATTTTATGTCCTTAACTTATTTTTGTCAACCAGCTTGTGAAATGGAATAACTTTATGTTATCAAGTTGCACATCCCTTTCGTGAATTTATCAATTTTCTATAATTGAAAAACTGGACCAGCAGGAAAAAGATGAGTATCAGGATTTGTTACGATTAATTTACTTGCCCAAAATAATCTTTCGAGACTGTTTCAATAAGGTGGGTTGAATATTTTTGGAAAGTTCATCCGTGATGATAAAAAATTATCTGGCAATGCAAAGTGATAATAGCGATGCGCTTTCTGGTTGATGGGGATTTGACTCCAGCTTTATTGACACTTGTTGTGTATAGTGTGAATAAGAAACTCTCTTATTGACACTTCCATGAAACCAACAGATTTTTCAACCTCATCCACCGGACAAGTCATTCGATCTCCCAAAGGCTATTGGGCATTCATCCCTGCTCCGCTCCCACCCCAAAATAACTGGAGCCCAGGGTTGATTTCAATTGCAGGCGAAGCAGAACAAAAGCTTGCAGAACTTGCATGGATTGGGCAAAATTTCCCCGAGCTACACACCATGTTGCAGTGCAACCTGCTTTACACTGCCATCACCTGTGCCCGCAAGTTATGCGTGCATGCTGGCAGTCCGCGCGCCAGCATGCATAGCGGTCCGTAACAACAAGGTGTCACATCGTTTCATAGCATTGGAGTGGAGGCTGGCGGAAAAATAAAAGGCGAAAAAGCGGGGATTACCGGGGAT
>DYNZ01000344.1 GCA_020720805.1 Leptospira biflexa
TATGCTGATGCGGCCATGAGGGAGGCCAGGGCCTTAGAATAACAAAATCCTCTTCAGAACCCGGATAACTTGTGAAAAGCTGCCGGGCAGATATCCCGCAGAGTTTTAATTGTTGGTTCTGATAATCTTTTGAAATCTGCCGCTTCAATCTGGTCGTTTTCCACCAGGGAGATATTCTGTGAATAAAGACCCGCTGCTGTTTCGATAAGATCCTGGTTGGCAGCCTCCCCGGGGTTACCCTTTTTTTTCTCTTTCAGGCATTCGTTGAAAAAATTTGCGTCAGGTTCCCGGATGAAAAATTTTTTTCCGGAACGGGTATAGCGGCTGCCGCGGACCAGAGTGTCGTGGAAAAATTCTCCATCCATCCTGAGAGCTCTGTTGTCGTAAAAAACTTTTCCCATGCCGTGCCGCTGATTCTGCTGCCATTTTCCTCTGTAATAAAGAATGCCATCCGGGGTATAATAGGACCCGTGGCCGTTGATTTTTCCCTGTGCAAATTCTTCCTTGTACTGAACCCTGCCGTTGTTGTAGTAGATAGTGCCTGATCCGTGTTTTTTATCCCGAAGCCAACCGCCTTTGTACTGTACCTTTTCATTCGGGAAATAGATGGTTTCCTGGCCGTGGTTCATGTCCTGCAGAAAGCCTCCCTCGTACCGGCTGCCCTTACAGAAGATCAGCTTGCCTGTTCCGGAAAACATCCTGTCTTTGAAGGTGCCGCTGTATTTTCCCCCGGATGGAAAAATTAATTTCCCAAAACCGCTGGTGCAGTCTCCCTGTACGCATTTTCCCGGGCTGCAGGTGTTGGTTGTTTGGTCGCACTCTCCCCTGGCGCCCCACAGGCCGCCTGACTCTCGGCTGCAGGGTTGGTTCAGGGAAGATTTGGGAGGTGCCGTTTGACCTCCGGTAAGAAAAAAGATAATAATCGAAATAATCAAAAAAAAGGAAAGAATCTGTTGCATAACGTAACGGTTCTCCTGTTGTGTTAAGATTATTTTCAGGTCTCATGATTTTTAGCTTCATCTGATTCATTCCAACGGTAAATGTCCAGAAGTTTAATTTTCTAAGAAATCATCCCTGGATAGAGTGAAAGAGCAGATTCCAGCTTCTTTTCCATTGGAAATATACTAAAGGCATTTTGGTTTTCGGATATCGCAAGGCAATGCCAGCGATGTCGACGCACCCTTTAGCCAGTATTTACTGTTTGCAATGGACTTTGTCCTGCAACCGTTAATG
>DYNZ01000345.1 GCA_020720805.1 Leptospira biflexa
ACTGCATACATAGTGCATACACGGATATGAATATTAACAAAACAGAAGTCGAAAAGCTACCTGCCCCAGAATCCGGCTATAAACTTTATCGAGACGATACAATTCCTGGCTTTGCCCTAAGAGTGACCGCAAATGGGGTGAAAACTTTCGTTCTTGAAAAACGCATTAACGGAAAATTCAAACGTATAAGCATCGGTAGATATGGAGAAATTACTCCAATAATAGCCAGGAAGCAAGCACAGGCATTATTGGGTGAGATAGCAACAGGAGGTGATCCCCTTGCCGATAGGGCTCAAAAGAAAATCAATGCGCTAACCCTTGAAGATCTGACAAAAAACTATCTTAAGGCCAGAAAGCTCCTCAAGCCATCAACGGTTGCGGATTACCAGAGGCTCTTGAATGAAGGATTGAATGATTGGCGCACACTGCCAATTGCCAACATATCAAAAGATGCCGTTTTAAAAAAACATGAGGAGCTATCAAAGAGAAGCCCAGCCCGAGCTAACCTCACAATGCGCTACCTTCGCGCGTTGTTCAACTTCGCATATTACGAATATGAGGATGCCGATGGAAAATCATTGTTTCCTGACAATCCGGTCAAAAAGCTCTCGCAGAGAAAAGCTTGGAATCGAATAAAGCGGAAAGAAACGTTCATAAAATTTTCAGAGTTAAAAGCTTGGCTTGATGCCGTCCGCAATTTGCAAGACATGCGTAAAGACGGCATGGCTGCAACAGTAAAAGTTTATCTTCAATTCCTCTTGTTCACTGGCTTAAGAAAAACTGAGGCAGCGACTCTCCTTTGGGAACAGGTGAATTTTAAAGAAGGAAGCCTAATTGTGCTGGATCCGAAAAATCGAAAAGATTTGATGGTTCCCTTTTCAGATTACACACTCAATTTGCTCCAGAAGCACTGGGAAAACGCCGGTAACAAAACCGGATATATTTTCGCCGATGGCTCAGGGGAATCACACTTGAAAGATGTTCGAGAGCAGGTAGAAAAAGTCTCAAAAATTTCAGGAGTCAGATATACGCCTCATGATTTCCGTCGGACATACATAACCATAGCCGAATCGCTGGACATATCACCATACACATTGAAACGCTTGGTTAACCACAGCCTGCCAAAGGATGATGTTACAGCCGGTTATATTGGATGGGATGTGGAACGCTTACGAGTAGCTCAGCAGTCCATTACAAATAGGATTTTGGAATTAGCAGAAATAGGCAAGAAT
>DYNZ01000118.1 GCA_020720805.1 Leptospira biflexa
TCGACATCGCTGGCGTTGCCTTGCGATATCCGAAAACCAAAATGCCTTTAGTATAGCAATAAATCGGCCTCTTGTATTCCTTCAGCCAGAAATATATTTTTTTTAATTTATTTCTGGCTGGATTTTTTTCTTTTCAGATTAGGATTCAAAAATGGTTTTTAATAAAATACAAATCAAAGATGACATGAGTTTGATCATGAATAGCATTTCCACGAAATGGCCTGTACTAATAAAGATAATTCTTTGGCCAGGAAAAATTGCATTCAAGCTTTCGCTTATAGCTTTTCTTTCTGGAACGCTTTTCCTAACTCAGGTCCATGGGCAATACTCCGATACAACCAACTCTCAGGGAGCCTGGCAAAACCCCAATATCGGTTTTGCTCTGGATATTACAACGGATGCCTCCGACATTGACAGCACAAAAGAGTGGACCTCCGCCGGCGTCAATATCCGTTCTGCGGAGCTGGCACTGGAAAGCAACATAGACCCATTCTCCCGGTTAAATATCAATCTGAATTTTTCTGAAAAGGGAGCAGCAATTCATGAGACCTACTTTCTGCTGCACTCTTTACCAGGAAGCCTTCAACTGAAAGGGGGTCACATGTTGACCCGCTTCGGACGCTGGAATCAGTTTCATACCCATGCCATGCCTTTCCTATCCGAACCGAGAATCTACCAGGAGTACTTTGGCGGCCATTTTTCAGCCAACGGATTGGAGCTCTCCTGGCTGCTTCCCCTGCGGCATTATATTGAGGCAACTTTTTCGGTTTATGAGAATATCTCCGGTCACTCCCATGATAGCGACCCCACTCCATCTGGATTTACATCGGCAATAGATCTGAAAGCAGCCGAGCTTGGATACACAAAGCATGGCAGCCATTATCATGCACCTGATGGATCTATAATCCTGGCTTCAGAGCTCGACGATTCAGCCAGCCCTCAGGTGAAAGAGGCAGGTTCGAATAAAAGAGCGGAGGATCTGGTCATTGGTGGCAGGCTGAAGACAACCTTTGAGTTAGGAGACAACTGGAGCATCGACTGGGGCAGCAGTATGGTCTATCAAAAAAATTACAAATTTTCGCAGCGTATCAACGGTAAAAGCTACAGCAAAGCTGTCTATGGTACTGATATCACCGTTTTCTGGCATCCGTTAACCAGCAACCGACATCGCAATCTCAACTTTGGCATAGAGTTTCTGGGCAATTACGAGGGATTTGAGAGGCTGGAAAATGGGGAACTCTTTGCTGATACAAATCATCGCTTTGGTTTCTTCTCCCATTTGCACATGCAAATCAATCCCACATGGCATAGCGGAATTTTTGGAGAATTGTACCAGGCCAAGGAGGGAGAAAAATATGAACGAAAGCGTTATGGCTATTTCCTGAGTTATTATCTAAGCCATTTTCAATTTATTCGCATCGAATACAGTTACTTTGATAAGTATAAGAATCTTAGACCAAATAACCGCATCCAGCTCCAGTATGATGCAGTAATTGGCTACCATACGCATGGTTCCCAGAGATAATGAACCACAACAAATCCAGCAAGGACAAAAAAATGAAAATTAATTTTTTCACAAATTTCAGATTTATTGCGTTATCCCTTTTTTTTATAATAAGCACGAGCTCCCTGAGCTATGGAGCCTCTCCCATTCGTGTGGTAACGTCCATTCCCGATTTAGCCGATATGGCCAGAGAGATCGGTGGCGACAAAGTAGAGGTCACCTCTCTATCAACAGGACGTGAAGATCTGCATGCAGTTCCACTCAGACCGAGCTTTGCCGTAAAACTAAGCCGGGCTGATTTACTGCTGAACCTTGGATTGGACGCAGAGCACTCCTGGTTGAATGCTCTGGCAGAGGAGTCCCGTAACCGCAGGGTTATGTACCAGCGTGAAGGGTGGATTGAAGTTTATAAGGGAATCGAAATTTTAGAGAAACCTCGAAAACTAGACCGAGCGAAAGGGCACCAGCATCCACTTGGAAATCCACATTACAACGTCGGTCCCCAGAACGGAAAAATCATGGCTCAAAATATTGCCAGGGCATTCATGGATTTTGATCCACAAAATGCAGATTACTACAACGCAAGACTAGCGGCGTACCTACAAAAAATTGATTTGCTAATCATAGAATTGCAGGAGAAAGGAAAAAATCTCAAAGGGATTCGTATTGTTGTTTATCATCCCGATATGGTTTATCTAACAAATTTTTATGGAATGGTTCAGGTCGGCAGTTTAGAGCCAAAACCGGGGATCCAGCCAGGTGCAAACCATCTGTTTCAACTGTCCAAGACGATCAAAGTAAAAAAAGTAAAATTTATCGTTTACAACCAGGCACAAAGCCCCAGTATTGCAGGCAACTTGGCTAGGAGAAATGGAATCAGAGCAGTGCAAATGGCAAATGCGGTTGGAGCTAAACCATCGATCAAATCCTGGATTGATTTACAACGATACAATTTAAATCAATTCCTGAAAGAAATGGACTCATTATAATCTATGTCCTATCTGATACAACTCAGGGATGCCGGGTTTGGTTACAAATCCGGCATGCTGAAAAAGCAAATTCTTTACCAGATCAATCTCACCGTGAATCCTGGCTCATTTACTGTAATGGAAGGCAGCAATGGCAGTGGAAAAAGCACCTTATTAAAAGGAATACTGGGCTTAGCGACATTGCAATCAGGAGTGGTCGAGAAGAGAGTTTCTAGAAGAGAACTCAGCTATGTTCCCCAGGAGTTTCATTTTGACATGACATTACCTATATCGGTTAAAGATTTTATCTGTTATTCCTCCGGAAATCGTATATCACCAAAAGAGCTGGATTCCTTTTTGCAGCTTGTTGGCCTGGAACATAAGAAGCATGAGAAGATAGGATCTCTCAGCGGCGGGCAACGTCGCCGGATATTAGTATTGCGGGCATTGATACAATCTCCCAAAGTCCTGCTATTAGATGAACCGATGGCCAATGTAGACACCGACTCCCAAAAGCACATAGAATCGATTCTAACCGATATCAATCTGCGGCAACAGGTCGCCATCATCGTCAGCAGCCATGGATACCGTTGGTCAGTTGATTATGAAAAAATTTTGATAACCGGCGGCAGAACGCAAATTTTTCCCAAGCATTGATTTATTGAACCAAGTGAGCCATAATCCACCATGAATGAATTTATTGAATTGTTCCTCTTCTCGCTCTTTCCTTTTTTTGTATCCCTATTTATATCTATCACCATCAGTCCCCTCGGTGCTGCTCTCTACATCCGCAATGAAATTCTCTATGGAATATCTCTGCCGCCAGTAGGAATGGGTGCCATCGCCTTATTATTGTTATTTGGTCTTTCTGATTCCATGCATTGGCTTTTGCATCTCATTGCCGCATTTATAATATTTCTAGTTACAACTTTTCTATCCCAATCTGAAAAATTTCAAGCTGTCTCGCATAAACGCAGGGAGATGGAATTAGCTTCATTCTTTATCTTTGGACATACCTTTACTTATCTAATGATGGCCTGGTCAACCCATGTGAACCAGCACCTGGAGTATTTACTAAAAGGTGAAATGCTAACGATTCATCGGCAAGAATTTTTTTACTATGCATCTCTTTTAACAATGCTTTTTGTCTTCACCTTTTTGAACCGGCGAAATTTATTTGCATTCATTATCGATGAAGAGTTCTATTCGCTTTCAACTAATAATTCCCGTTTCACAAACTACAACTACAAAATGGTGTTGGCTATTGGTATAACAGGCGCTGTTGTATTTAGTGGATCCCTATTTACCACCGCTTTACTGGTTCTGCCTACCCTGTTTACTATCAGTTTTACTCAAAACATCCGCCAGCTATTTATCTTCGTTATCCTATTCTCGCTGTCAACAACTCTATGTGGGTTTCTGCTGGCGCTTTGGCTTGATATGCCACCTGTTTATATCATCATTTTGACTATGCTTTTAGCTGGAATATCGTTGCATGGAATTATATCCTTTTTAATTCGCACAAAAAAAGAAGATCACCAGGAAGATTCTAGCTTAATTTAAAATAAACAAAGCGCAGCCTGTCACCCTGGAACTATTGGCCTGGAATTTATTTTTGCATGCCGATAGTCAGTCATACCAGGGATGTAAGCGATAAACCACTCCTAGCGTTACTTCAAAAAAAAGTCATTAAACGCCAGCTGATTGGCTAATTTGGAATCCCTGCACCAACCGGAGTAGCTCCGCAGAAGAGTAACGAATGGCCATGCCTGCTTCATTAAGGTTTTCTGTGCGTGCGGACAGTTGATGAATCATCTCCGACATCTGAAGTACAATGGAAAAAATATTTTTAATTTCGCTTGTGCGGTCTCTTATTATAGAATTTACTTTGTCACTACGCACAGCACTTTCTCGAATGGCTGCAAATATAATATCCATTTCCTGTTGAAAGTCAAGAGCATTCTTCGTAGTTGCCTCCATCCTATTATCAAGCTTTTGGATTCCCTCTTCCACCTGATTCATAGATTGAACGGTTTTTTGAAGTGCCAGCCCACTGTTCTGAATCTTTCGTTGGACCTCTTCTACATGCCCCCTGGCTTCTTTCGTATGCACTAATGTTGTCTCTGCAAGTTTATTGACCTCACCGGCTACTACAGCAAATCCCCTGCCAGATTCACCACTACGCGCAGCCTCAATAGAAGCATTAAGAGAGAGCAGAGAAAGTCGATCCGATATTTCCGTCAAAACATAGATAACCTGGTTCAGATGAACAGATGCGTTCTGAATTGCATCCATATCATTTACCAACTCATCTAAATGCGCCCTACCCCCCATTGTAGCTCTCTTTTCGGTTATCGATTGCTTTCTGGCAAATTCTATATCCTCAGCTACCTTGTGAAATTTATTCCGTAAATCTTTGGATAGACGATCAGAAAAATTCATATCCTGCAATTGTTTGTCTATAATTTGATAAACATCGCTTAATGAAGTATTGATGGTTTCGATAGTTGCGGATACCTCTTCCATTGAAGCCGCCTGTTCCTCCATCTCCCGAGAAAAATTTTCTGTTGTATCTGCAATTTTGTGAGAGGAATCGTGAAGGCTACGTGAGCCTTCCTGTATATGCAATACCATCGACGAAAGATTTTCCAGAACCTTATTGAAAATTTCAGCTATAGCGCCTACGTGTGTTCCAGGTTCTTCTTCCACGCGTTTACTCAGATCACCCTTCCCTTTAGCAATATCGTTCATCGAAACCATTAGATCAATCCAAATAGACCTTGCGCCATGTTCGCTGATATTCAACCCTTGGTCTTCATGGTCAGGCGTTACCCGCAAAAAATTCCATTTTTTTAAGATCCAGAAAACTAGCAACCCTAGAGAGAATGCCCAAACCGCTGCGACTCCAATTCCAAGCATCTGAACCAGCAGGAAATCAAGTTGAAATCCCTTTTGGAAAAAAAGGGCTGTTGCCAATGTACCCCAGATTCCTGCCGCGCCATGAACCGCAAATGCGCCAATTACATCATCAATTTTGAATACCTTTTCAACCAGATTCATGGCTGCAATAGCGATTAGACCTCCTATTGCGCCAATAACAATCGACGAGGATGGGGAAACTGCGTGACACCCGGCAGTAATTGCAACCAAACCAGCTAACAATCCATTGATAGCATATTCAACACTTGACTGCCTTTTCAAAATCATTGAAGCAAAAAGAGCGGCTACTGATCCAGCTGAAGCCGCCAAAAAAGTATTGATTAATATCAATGGTAAGGTCTCATCAACTGTCAAAAGACTGCCACCATTAAAGCCAAACCACCCGAACCAGAGCAAAAATGCACCTAGAACAGAAGCGGGCATATCGTGCCCAAGAATTTTTTTTTGGTTTTCCATTAACAAATTTATTTCTACGCGGACCTAAGACAAGCGCTCCGGCCAGGGAAACCCATCCTCCGATCGAATGAACCACGGTTGATCCGGCAAAATCCACAAAGCCCATTTTTCCCAGCCATCCTCCTCCCCATGCCCAATGACCAAAAATAGGATAGACAATGCCTGATACAGCCAGCGTTACAACGATATATGCCGTAAATTTAATTCTTTCTGCTACTGCACCGGAAACGATCGTAGCAGCAGTAGCCATAAATGTAGCCTGAAAGAAAAAAAATAACAGCTCTTTCCCGGTTTGGAGACCCTCAGGAGCAAAAAGAGATGTTCCCAAAAGACCGTCATAGGATGCCCCAAACATAAAGGCATAACCAAAGCCAAAAAACATTAACGATCCAAAAGCAATATCCATTAAATTTTTTACGGCAACGTTAATTGTATTTTTCGCCCGAACCATACCGGTTTCCAGCATAAGAAATCCGAAATTGTCCCTTATTCCGTTAGAGTTTGATTTTAGTTGATAAAAAGGAACC
>DYNZ01000346.1 GCA_020720805.1 Leptospira biflexa
GCAGGATTTCCTTCTCCGCCAGGCTGTGCCTGAGCTTTTCCTCCGCCTGCTTGCGTTCGGTGATGTCCAGAATGATACCTGAAATAAAAGAAGATTTTGTATCGGAAGCATCCACAAAAATACGCCCATGATCATAGATCCAGATATACCTTCCGTCATCCGCACGGAACCGATACTCCGCCTGGTAGTAATCAGACACTCCCTTCAAATGATTGTTGAATTTTTCATTTACCTGGGAATAATCATCAGGATGTATTAAATTATTCCACTCTTCCCTGCTGATGCTTGTTTCACCGGGATGACGGCCCATCAGGGCAGCCCATTGACGGCTGAAAGACATGACTCCATTTTGGATATTGTAATTCCATATCCCGACGCCGGCAATCTCCTCGGCCATTTTTATAAAAGAGGATGTTTTTCCAAGTTTTTTTTGGAGGAGCATGATGGATATCACCAACGAGGTGATGACTGCAGTGATGAGCGCCTCCAGGGTTACGCCCTCTAAAAATGCACTGTACGTACTGGTAATGTACCGAGCGTCAATATGGCCGATAAGGAACTCCGTGAAGACAAAAACAACACTGAACACGGAAATATAGAGGACCAGCACAAAAATAAGCCATACGATGGTAATAATGCTGTTTTCTTTAATGCGCGCCCTGAGCTTGTTGAACACCAACCATGTAAGCGGAATTGCAACAATATGCATGGCCAGGGTGGTGATGATGGCGTTATAGGGACCACCAAGAGATGCAAGAACGCCAAGACCCAGGGCATATTTCCAATCGGTCAGAAATATTATCCCGATGAGGGCAATAATCTCCCGTACATCACTGGTGCCGCCGACAACCCCGGGTATGGAAAATTTTAGATTGGCGCCAGCGGCAGCCAATATGCCAAATGCGCCCATGTATATCAGATTTGATTTTTTTGAAGTCATAGCACTCTTCTCCTATACCATTCGAGATAAATGGTAGGATAATTAATCGAGGAGTGCAATTCCGAAAACGGTAAAATCGTTATCTCCATGCACTGCCTACGTTTGCACCCAAGCGGCCCAAGAAAAAGTAAGTGAACGTTTGAACTACCTTGCTTTTAATGGCTTGACCGCATCCGGAAACTCGATCCGATACGCCGTACCCTGGGCGCTGGTGACCTCCAGGGTACCGCCAAGCTGTTCGACCAGGATCCTCACCAGCGACAGGCCCAGGGAAGAA
>DYNZ01000119.1 GCA_020720805.1 Leptospira biflexa
GAAAAGTCGGCTCGCCGTTTTTACAGCCAAAAGTCGTGTAAGTGTCCAAGAGTTGCCGTCTTTCCCAGGCTCGCGGGTCTTTTTGCGATAGTTTTTGAGGATCAACATTTTTCAAATAATCTTTCGGCGTTGCGGTTAATCCCAATTTGTAGCCGATAAAATATTCAAAAACCGCGCGTGAGTTTCCGCCGATTGCCCGGTGTGATTCATCGGCAATAACTAAATCAAAATCAGTCGGTGAAAATAGTTTTTTGTATTTGTCTTGTGATGAAAGACTTTGAACGGTTGTAACAACCACTTCCGCCTTTTTCCAGTCATCACGATTTTGCTTGTAAATAACAGAAGAAAAATCGTTGCTCAAATAGCGGACAAAGTTTTTATGGGCTTGATCCTCCAATTCCAAACGATCAACCAAAAACAAAATTCTTTTGGCATTACCTGTCCGTAAAAATAGCTTGATGACGGCGGCGGAAATAAGTGTTTTCCCTGTTCCCGTTGCCATTTCAAAAAGAAAACGATCATTGCCAGCTTCGGCGGATTTTTGCAAACTATGCACCGCTTTGAGCTGATACGGGCGCAAAATTCGCAAATTTTCATCCCAAAGATATTGATCACGAGTATCTTCTTTGAGATAACGAGGATCATCTTTGAAATTTGGATTTTGCGTGAGAGCGATATAATCATCATTGACTTCTTCGTCCGCTAAACGTTGATTGTCAGGCTTGAAATCCTGTCTGTGTTTCAAAGATTCTTGGGTTGGAAATTCCGTGATAATTTCGGGGTCGCCTCGTTCCAAATCCCAAAAATAATGAAGATTACCGTTTGAAAGAATTACAAAACGAGCATTTTCGGTGTGGGCGTATTTTCTCGCTTGTTCTTTTCCGTCCAGTGGATTTTTATCTTCTTTTTTGGCTTCCAAAATAACGAGCGGGAAGCCTTTTCCATCAAGCAATAAAAAATCAATAAAGCCGTTTTTTGTAGATTCAAAATCTTCGCCAAAAGCGTCAATGTCTTTTTGGGTAAGTTTTACATTTGGTTCAAGCGAAATATTTGCTTGTCCTTTTTCATTATCAAAAAACCGCCACCCTGCCTGTTCAAGCAGTTTGTTTATTTTTATTCGTGCTTTTGCTTCTTTAGAATTTGCCATAGTTTTATTTCATTAAATCATCAAGCGAAACGCCGAGAGCGTCCGCTATTTTTTTTACTGTATCAATAGTGGGGTTGGGAGTTGAGCCAGCTTCAATTTTGGCAATCGTATGAAAGGCTAAATCGGCTTTTTTGGAAAGCACATCTTGAGAAATACCGAGCTTGTTTCGGTATTTCTTTATATTCTTGCCAATTGTGGATTTTTCGTTTGACATATTCGTATAGTTTTACTATTATAGATGTATAGTATTAAAATCATCACTTATCAATAGTTAGTATATGAAATTTTTAGCATTTAGTCAAACAAAAAAAATAGGAAGTTCCTTTGACATAACGCACGGGTGGGTGGGGCAAGCGTTATTCCTCTTTTGTTTTCTGTCCCGCCGTCCCGCCGAAAAGTTTTGGGGGCGAAGCCAAAGCAGGCGGGCAAAAAGGAAGGGGGTTGGGGGGAAGGAATTTTTGCCCGCCTGCTTCCGTTCCCGTTCCGTTTGAGCAAAGGAAAAGCGGAAGGGGGTTTTGGGGGGAATTCCGCTTTTCCCTTGCGAAATCAAATTGAGGCCAGTCCCGCCACCTGCCCGAATACTTGGAAGGCAAAACACCGCAGAAAAATACTATTTTCATTAGAAGAAAAAGAAATCGGGCGCGCGCAAAATCAAAAGAGCAAAGAGTATTTTTCTGTGGTGGTGCGAGCTTGTCGAGCAGTGGCGGGGTTGGCTTCCTTATTGGGGGTTTTGCTCAAAAAAAGTTCGAACATCAATCAAAAAACACCGATGTCCATACGAATGGGGCAGGTCTCCACAAGAATCCGTAAATTATTTCCCCTATATGAATTGTTGCAAATTTCCTGCTTTTTTGTATTTTTGATTCAGAAGAGATGGAAAATGCCTTCAAATCCGAAAGGTGAGGATGGTATTTAGGCTCGATATTATGTTTTTATAAGGAGAGACTATGACCAGCTCAAATAACCGGCTATCTGAATCACTATACAAGGTAGTGCTGCAAACCCTGCAGATGCGCTTCGAATCCTTTCCGCACCGGCACGTCGGATTGGATTGGAAGGAGGTGTTAGCAAAGCTGGAATTGAAGGAGCCAAAGGTTTGGTCGCTGCATGAAATGGAGAGAACCGGTGGTGAACCGGATGTGGTGGGGTATGATGCGCAGGCGCGGGAGTTTCTATTCATGGATTGCTCCGCTGAGACACCCGCAGGGCGCAGGAATCTTTGCTATGACCGGGCTGCCCTAGAGTCAAGGAAAGAGCATAAGCCGGCCAACAGTGCGATGGATATGGCTGAGGCTATGGGAATTGAGTTGTTAAGCGAGGCGCAGTACCGTACTTTGCAGAAACTCGGTGAGTTCGATTTGAAAACCTCAAGCTGGATTCAAACACCTGAATTGATTCGGAACCAGGGAGGCGCTCTTTATGCAGATCGCCGTTACAATACAATCTTCGTGTATCACAATGGGGCGGGCTCTTATTTCAATGTCAGGGGTTTTCGGGGAGTGTTGCGTGTGTAGTTTGTCTCAACCTAACAAATAGGGGTTTGAAATGGAATCCTGGATTGTTTTGTGATGATCTTGATGCATGGCTCCAAATTATATCAAGAAAAATCGTGGTTCGAATCTCTTTTTTACTTGACGAATCAGCCTTTTACCCCTATTTTTCCTTTTTTTCTCATTTTTTTTTAAGGGTATCCGGGATTCGACGGTACCAGGGGGTAGGGTGAAACAGTCACTGCACATACCAAGCTTAAAAACAGCTCATATCCTGAAGGATACAGATTTGAGTCGCCAAGAGATTTTGTCCTTGTACCAACTGACGAATGAGCTGCGCCGTCAATTCATGAAAGATCGGCAACGGTCGCTCTCCCTGCTGGAGGGGCGGACTCTGGGCATGATCTTTGAAAAGAATTCCACGCGAACCCGAGTCAGTTTTCAGGTGGGTATGTACCAGCTTGGAGGCAATGCCATCCACCTGACTACCAACGATATCCAGCTTGGCCGCGGCGAATCCATGGAGGATACCGCTCGTGTGCTCTCACGCTATCTGGATGCCATCATGATTCGCAGCAACTCCCAGGAAAAGGTAGATGTGCTGGCGGCCAATAGCCAGGTTCCTGTGATCAACGGATTGACCGATATCTATCACCCATGCCAGGCTTTAACCGACTATTACACGGTTGCAGAACACCTGGGCCCGCGAGCCCGTGTCGGTTATATTGGTGATGCTGCCAATAACGTAGCAATCTCTTTGGCCTATAGTGGAGCGATTTTGGGCTATGATCTTGTGTTTATTTCACCCCAGGAGTATTCTCTGCCAGAGGTGCATAAAAAAGAGGTCGTCAAGCTGATGCAGGTTAGCGGCGGCACATTTACAGAAACAGATAACGCGGCTAAGGGTGTTCTTGGCTGCCAGGTGCTATACACGGATGTCTGGGTCAGTATGGGTATGGAGAAAGAGGCTGAGCTGCGCAAGAAAAAATTGGAGCCTTTTAGTTTAACTTCGATCCTTCTTCAAAAAGCAGAAACCCATCCTTATATTATGCACTGTTTGCCAGCCAAGTGGGGGGAAGAGATCCAGCCCGAACTTCAGGATTATGACAGGAATCTGATCTATGAACAGGCGGAAAACAGAATGCATGTTCAAAAGGCGATTTTGGTCTCCATGATGCTTGGATAACAACCTATGGGACTGAAAGACCGTTTAGAACAGACAAAAAAACGGACTACAGGTAAGAGTCCCAAGGATGAAAAAGAGAGTGATCTTCTTTCTGGCAAACCTGTAGCGCCTGCGAAAACCGATCTGGATACAACCCGAAGCCCCGGCAGGCGCGCTAACGATAGCGCGTTGATTCCTCCCCTTTTTGACGACCTGGCAAAAAATTCTTCTTCAAATATTGTTCCCGCTTCACCTCCCCCGAAGCCATCACCTGTTATCCCGGAGGAGAGTGGCGAGAAGTTTGGTAAAGCCAAATTGCCATCCCCTGGTAGGCAGGGTAAGGAACGGGTCTCTCGAACGAGATTGCAGGGGGAGCGCCTCGTGTTGCGTTTTGTTGAGCATCGAGACCAGGAACACCTGCTGCGCTGGATGAGTAAAAATCCTGTGGTCAACTCCCTTGGTATCCCTTTGCCGACCAACGCGGAGGATTTCCCTAAATGGATCGATGAGGCCATATTCGCTGCACGCCAGGACTCGCTGTTTTTTTATATTATCGAGCAGGAAGATAATCTGGCCATCGGGTATTGTGCTATCTTTCGAATGGATCAGAGCGCCAGACGCGGCGAATATGCACTATTGCTAGGCGATCAGGACTATCTGGGTAACGGTTATGGCCAGGAGTGTACTGCCTTGATGCTCCGTTTGGCATTTGAGCAGCTCAATCTTAACCGTTTGGAGACATTTATTCTCAGTGAAGATGAACGTTCGCTCAACTCCCTGCAACAAAACCGCTTTAAAAAAGAGGGGGAGCTTTATGAGTATATCTTTCTGGATGGACGGTATCAAAATGTGTTGCTGCTCTCTCTTTTGAAAAATGAATACTTTGAAAATGTAGAACTTTAAGTTTCGAGCGGCAATGGTTCATCTTCTTATGAAACAGACTTGGAGATTTTATGCTGGATAGCACCTTGGAAATGGCCGCCTCGATTCCTTTGCTACAACTGCTGGGCATCCATCTGGTTGAGTCCGAAGAGAGTTATGCTGTGATGGAGGTAACCGTAAGCCCCGATCATGCGAATTTTTTCGGGGGAGCCCATGGCGGGCTTTTGGCATCGCTAGCGGATACAGCCTGTTTTTTTTCGCAGCAATTGATCCCCTCTGGCAGGAAAGCGGCTACGCTAAACCTGAATTTGAATTTTTTGCGTCCTGCGGCTATCGGAGATACCCTTCAGGCCAGGTCAGAGCTGATTCGGATTGGTAAAAGAACAGCTAATCTGGAAGTCAGGATACGAAACCAGACCGGTAAGGTGATCGTTCAGGGTAGCGCGTTATTGATGATTGTAGAAGAATAAAAAAAATTTTGACATCGCGCTCTTAGTCTGCTATCTTTTATATTAAAGGCAATTTGGTTTTCGGATATCGCAAGGCAATGCCGGCGATGTCGACGCACCCTTTAGCCAGTATATAACCCGAGAACCAAAGTGTTTCGAGTATATCGAAACATCGATGCCTATTGGTATAAACACCGAGAAATAAAGCGTTTCAAATTTATACTTTAATCCCTCGAACATCGAAAGAAAGGCCGCACCTGTTATGGCAGTACAAAGCAGCAATTATTATGAAGATAATCCAGATATTTTGTTTCATATCGAGAATATGATAGACTGGCAGTCTATTGTCACACTGCGCGAGAATAACTTTTCCGATTATCACGAATTTACCAAAACAGGTGATGAGAACCTGGCGCTTGCAGTCTCCTCTGTTGAGGAAGCGCTAGATCAGTACACCGCCGTTTTACAAGGGCTTGGCGAGCTATCGGCCAAGGAGTTCTCCCGCAATGCCAGGCCTATCGATCAGAAAGGCTTTCGTTTTGAGCAGGGGAAGGTGCTGTTTCCTAAGGAGATGGAGGATAATATCCGTCTGCTTACAGAGAACGGCTATATGGGTCTGCTTCTGCCGCGCCGCTACGGAGGAATGCAGATACCTAACGTAGCCAACATGATGGCTGCTGAACTGGTTGCTACGGGTGATATCGGGTTGGGGGTGCTGCTAGCTACCCAGGATCTGGGGGACATTATCTACCGCTTTGGTTCGAAAGAGCAGCATGAGAAATATCTGCCCAGGCTGGCCTCTGGCGAGATGGGTGCGGCAATGCTGCTAACGGAACCAAATTTTGGATCGGATCTGCAGAGCGCCCAAACCAAGGGAGAAAAAAAAGCGGATGGTTCCTTTCTTGTTAGCGGTGTGAAGATGTGGATCTCCCATGGGGCACCTCATACCCCCGCGGGCTCTGTCTATCTGACTGTGACGCGCACTGTCAAGCGCAGCGATGGCACCTTCAAGGGTGGTGGCGGCGGTCTTTCTCTGGTTCTCCTGGAATCCAAGGATGTGGAGATAGTCTCTCTGGAACACAAAATGGGAATTCACTCCTCTCCGACTGTGCAGCTGGCGATGGATAGCGCGCCAGGCGAGCTAGTTGGAAAAGAGGGTATGGGATTATTGGAATATACCATGGCCTTGATGAACGCAGCT
>DYNZ01000347.1 GCA_020720805.1 Leptospira biflexa
ACAGCATTTCTGGGTATTCCGATAAATTTTCTGGTTACCAGAATAAAATTTTTCTTGGTAATTCCCCCAGCAATAAAAATATCATGGGCAAAAAGCAGATGATTTTTATTATCTGCACTTGAGCTTACCAGCACATATGTTGAATTGACCTTATTCACGCACTCCAACCGCTGCTCCATACTCGTTTCCGGTTTGCAAAGGAATGAACCATACAGCTGGATTATGTCTTTTTTTTCGGACAGAAGAAAATGACATGTTATATTTTCAGTCACATACAGATCCCCATCATCATCCACTTTCGGTTCCATGTACACTTCATCCAGTATGGACATCAACAATTCCAATGACACATTGTCCGGGGTAATGAGTTCATCTGTCATGTTCTTGTTCCTCCTTTTGATGCTATAGAAGAGTAGGTGGCGGTCAACTGAGATAACCAGACACCCGAGAAGGGTTAACCACTATATATTTCACCCACAATACTTGCTGCTCGTTGAATATCATGACGGACAATATCAAAAAAAATCGCAATATGAAAACCTAAATACGTCATTCCGATGTCGGGTCCATCAAAGAATGCTGCCACATGCGCCATCTGCCACTCATTCATCTCGGTAAAATCGGTGAGACTACAGACATTTGTCCGTCTTTCAAATTGTAGATGACGCATTAGGCAGACTGCCAACCCCACCAGCAAACCAGCTTCATCGCTGTTGAGCTGCAATGTCATTATCTTTACGTGGTTCGATCTCGTTCTCTCGTTCCCACGCGCCACATGGGAATGCAGTTGTGAATGCGCCAGATCCAGTCGAACTCCTGCATTGCGCAGGACAAACACAGTCTGCAACGCAGACCAGAATGGGTTCCCATGCGGCGCATGGGAACCAGAACCTCGCTTAAGTTAATGACATTGGGTTGCGCAGAGCTATGCTAAATTTCTTCAAAGCATCTGCCACTTACTTGTGGGTTTTCAGTTGCGGGAAATATGGAGTTGAGGGGGTGCAATGACTGCTTTTTCCGCACTGTTGTATGTCTGTTGCAAATAGGTTAAAAGTTTCGGCAACCTTTTCGTTCATATTCTAACCCCGATGAACGGGATAAGTGCCTTTCGCAGCTCATTTTCTCATAAAAAAACAAGAAAATGAGCCGCGAAAGGGCATATCTGGGGGTGTGGCACAAGCTGCATGAGCTAAGCTTTTTATGATGTCCA
>DYNZ01000348.1 GCA_020720805.1 Leptospira biflexa
TGTACTACTCCCCATTGTTCAGACCACCGGAGGGTATTTCTTAATTTGCTTCACGCGGCCATCAGGTAAAGGTCCTCTGGTTTTCTTCTTCCGATTCCCTGATGGTTTCTCCTATTGTACCGGCGAACAAATGTATCAACTCCATGGTACAAATCCAGTCCATTGTTTTCCGGATTCAGGTAGATGTACTTTTGTTTGATTGTCCTGAACCATCGTTCGATAAAGGCATTGTCCGTGGCTCGACCTTTACCGTCCATACTGATCTGTATGCCGCATTCTTTCAACATGTTTACCCAGTGAGCGCTGGTGTATTGGCTCCCCTGATCAGAATTGACGATTTCCGGCTTTCCATGCTGCCGTATGGCCTCTTTCAAGACCGTTGTCTGCGTCTCTTTCTCCAGCGAATTGGACACCTGCCAGCCTACGATATATCGGCTGTACAGGTCGATAATGGCCGTCAGGTACATGAATCCGCTTCGCATGGGAATGTAGGTAATGTCAATCGCCCATACCTGATTGGGCCGCTCGACTTTCAAATTCCGTAGTAAATAGGGATGAATGTATCGGGCCAGGCCCAGACGGCTCAGGTTGCGTTTGGGATAAATGGCTTCGATCCCCATCTTTCTGAGAAGCCTTCGTATCCGTTTCTCGTTATAGTTCAACTCTTTATCGCGAAGCTCGTCTTGCATGCCAATGACTCCCAGCGTCGGATCCTCGGTAAATAACTTATCCATTTCTGCCATCAGCACCAGGTTTTCTTCACTCTCCCCTACAGGGCGATAGTACAGGCTGCTCCGGTTGATCTCCAGCACTTCTGACTGCCGCCTGACGCTCAACTCGTCTCCAGGTTCGATCATATCCATTCGTTCTTTCACAGTCCTGCCTTCTTTAAGTTTTTTTTTAAAAAGTTATTCTCCACCTGCAGCTGGCCGATCTGCTGATAAAGCTTCTCCACCATTACTTCCGATTCGCCCTCCTGTGTCTTCTCACCTCCAAATGCCAACTCTGAATTGTCCAAAAACTCCCTCTTCCAGGCGGATATCTGATTTGGATGGACCTCGTAACGCTTGGCTATCTCGGCCAAGGTCGATTGCTCTTTCAATGATTCTATAGCCACCATCGCCTTGAACTTGGCCGTAAATTTTCTTCTGCTCTTTTTCATTTTCATCGGTCTTTTTTAAAGTTAAAACTAATTTAACCGATGGCCT
>DYNZ01000349.1 GCA_020720805.1 Leptospira biflexa
TACCAGGCAATCCGTTCCGCCCGTCCAATCCCATGGAGTTGACACAATTCCTTTGCCTCAGCCGTAAAACCGCCTAATGATAATATCGCAGGCAAAACGATATTGTCGGGATGCTGTTGGCGATAAGCCTCAACCTTTTCTTGGAAATCTGCCACAATATTTGCCCCAATTTTCTCTTTTTTCTTCTTCACTTCCACCAATACAACCCGCCCATCACTAGACTTAGCAACCAGGTCTAATTCCATGCCCTTACCATCAGCACGCTGTAACGGTACATTGAGTTGTACCTCTGTAATATTCAAGCGCGTCTTATCCTTGACTTCCTTAAAATATTTGGACAAAGGAAACCGTTTTTGGCTACGAAATTTGGTGGCTAATTGGTACTCGGCCATTTTGCCACTGAGATAGTTCAACATGCCCTGCAAGCGTTGCTTATCCTTCTGCAACTGCGCGATTTCCTGCCGAAAATCTTGGCCGAAATCAGGCGCAAATGTGGATATTTCCTCTTCAAAACGATGACGCAGAATGAGATAAAGCGTGCCATCTTGCAATCCCTGAAATCGAATATCAGAACCGCCGTCAGCAATCAAATCGGCTTGCAGTAGTAAGCGCATCTTTTCAAGGATTTTTTCGGTGGGCATGTCCAAGCCTAGCTCAGTTTTTACTTCTTGAGGAGTCCAGGCGCGCGCATTATGCTTACTCAGATGTAGCAGAATTTTCTTGCTATGGACATCATTGATTTTTGGCAAAGTTTTATAAATATATTCTGCCCAAGTTCCTGATAATTCTGAGGTTGGACTGATAATTTCATAATTAACCGTATTAACTACCCCGTCAATCGTTTCCAGTTCTTTGCCCTCATAATCGCTTTGAATGACACAAGAAATAAAAAACGGGTCAGCCATGCATAATTGGTTTATCAAAACAGCAGTTTCATTGGTGATAGGTTGATGACACACTTCGGCATATTTATAAACGGCTTGCAAACCTTCATCGGGTGTGAGATACGGAGTCATGTACCAGCGGGACAAGCGGCCAGCTTCGAGGTATTCGCGGGAAATATCTATCAGCCAACTGATATATGACCCCGTCACCAGCATGGGCGCAATCTTCGACTCGACCACCGTATGAAAACTGCCCGGCATAGCTTCCATCGGCTTACCTCTGTATTTCTCATCGCTATAGATATGTTGGGTGAGATATTGAAA
>DYNZ01000027.1 GCA_020720805.1 Leptospira biflexa
AGCATCGATGCTTATTGGTATAAAACCCGAGAACCAAAGTGTTTCGAGTATATCATCGTCAAAATGGTCAAAAAGCTCAAAGAAAATTTTCCATCCGGAATTTGTGTGAGAAAAGTGTTGCCAAATAAAGGCATTCTACAAACGAATACGATCAAGTTGCAACCTTTCCTGGCTTTTTGATACCGGGATTCATTTTTTACAGAAAACAGCACTCAAATCTTTTGAAAATATCCATAATATTGATATAATATAAATATATTCGCTTCACGAAAAACAGGAAATCGCAGAAAGGTACGATTGATGGATTCATCCAAAACTTTTTCCAGGCTAAATTATGAGAATCGCTCTCAGTTATATTTTGCCCGCGCCGGAATCATTACCCCGGAAATGGAGTTTGTCGCCAACAGAGAAAAACAGAAGCCAGAATTTGTGCGCGACCAGATCGCCCAGGGCTTTGCTGTCATTCCAGCTAACATCTATCATCCTCGCCTGGAACCAGTTATCATTGGCAAGGCCTTTCGTACCAAAGTAAACGCAAACATCGGAAACTCACCCACCACTTCCAGTATTGAGGAGGAGGTGGAAAAGGTGTACTGGTCGATCAAGTGGGGCGCGGACACAGTTATGGATCTCTCAACTGGAAAAAATATCCAGGAAACTAGAATGGCTATCATAGCCAACAGTACAGCCCCCATTGGCACAGTGCCTATTTACGAAGCTTTATCAAAAGTCAGCGCCCCTGAAGAACTGACCCCTGAGTTGGTGCTTGGTGTGATCGAACAACAGGCAAGACAGGGGGTAGATTATATGACCATTCACGCAGGTGTACTCCTGCGCTATGTCCCTCTTACCAGCAAGCGGCTAACAGGTATCGTTTCGCGTGGCGGAGCGATTATGGCGCAATGGTGTTTAGCTCACCATAAGGAGAATTTTTTATATACCCACTTTCGAGATATTATAGATATTTTCAGAAGTTACGACGTTACCTTTTCTCTGGGCGATGGACTGCGCCCCGGTTCCGTTCATGATGCCAACGATGCCGCTCAATTTGCGGAATTGGATACCCTGGCCGAACTTACAGAGATAGCCTGGAAAGACGATATCCAGGTTATGGTTGAGGGGCCAGGCCACGTACCGCTGCACCTGGTTCGGGAAAACGTGGAAAGACAGCAACAGCTCTGCAAGGGCGCCCCTTTTTATACCCTGGGACCGATTGTAACCGATGTAGCACCAGGTTATGATCATATCACTTCAGCGATTGGCGGCGCCATCATCGCCCAGTATGGAACTGCCATGCTTTGCTATGTAACCCCCAAAGAGCATTTAGGGCTTCCGAATAAAGAAGATGTCAAACAGGGTCTCATCGCGTACAGAATTGCCGCCCATGCCGCGGATATTGCGAAAGGAATTCCCGGCGCTATCGAATGGGATCATCAAATGTCCAAAGCCAGGTATGAGTTCGATTGGCGCAGGCAATTTGAACTGGCCATGGATCCCGAAACCGCACAGAATTATCACGATGAAACCCTTCAGGGCGATTATTTTAAGGATACCCAATTTTGCTCTATGTGCGGACCTCAATTTTGCTCTATGAAAATGTCGCACACTCTCCATGAGGCCAAAGCCAATGGCAGCAAGGTAGATCTTGAAAATGCAATGGAAGAGAAGGCCAGGGAGTACCGCGAATTTCGCGAGAGTGGTGAGCTGCTCTCTGTAAAAAACCCCGAAAATGGCAAATTTTGAATTTTTAGAGTTGCGTATGATTCTAAGACATAGCAAATGGATACAGTGCTGAGGAATGATACCTACATCCATCGAAGGAGACCCATGATGCGGAAGCGGTACGATGACTTTGATGTTGCCCGTATTAATATAAAAAGAGAAAAGGGTAATATGCCGGGTCCTTTAGAGAGCTATTTTGATAACTACATCAGTCCCTACTGGTATGGCAATATCATTGACAATAGCAGTAAACTGGAGAACCTGAAATCGATTTACGAGGCCTTCCGGTCAGGTTTCATCACTGTGGAAGATTTTCACCAATCTTTAACGGAAATGAATGATAACAGACCAATGGCAAAATCTGTTTGATTTGTTTGTTCTTTACCCATTCTCGCCACAGGTGATGACATAGGACTTTTCTCCTGTTCTTTGGAACGATTTTATAGGAAAACCTCCTACCAGCGATGACCATCCTTTCAGAAAACTACAGGCAGCCCTTTTTCGCAATCTTCTCTTTTCTCTATTTTTTCTTTTTTACCATCCTCTTCCTGCTTCTACTTGGGAAAGAGACCATGCGACAAGAGTTCTGGTACTATCTACCTGTACTCCTGGTTCTGGCTGTGCAAAGCTTGGCCCTGTTTCTGCAATGGCAAAATAAAATTTTTCAAATAGAATCTCTGCTACCTTTCATCCTTTTCTCTAGCTTTGCCCAAATTGTAAAATCAATCCTGCTTCTCAGCGCAGCAGTTGGCCACAATGAGGCTGTTCCGCTCTGGCTCTCTCCCTTATGGTTAAAAAAAACAGGGCTAGCCTGGCTCCTTCTCTGGCAAACGCTGGAGATCATAGTCCTCGTCTCACCTCTTTGGCTGGCCAGAAAAAGGTGGAAGCAGGAGTTAAGCGCATCTTTGTCAGATTCTCTCTCTTTTTTTCATCGTAAGGGATTTTACCGCTATTTCAGACACCCTGAAAAGGCCTTTTTGCTATTCAGCCTTCCTGGTATCACTCTCTACTTTAATATCTACTGGGTACTCCTGTTTGGTATTCTGATGGTTTTTTTTCTCATCTATTGGATTCAAAAACAGGAAAAAATTTTCGAGACGCAAATTGATTCAGACTTTTTAGCTCATGACTCCAGGAGAGCTAGATTGCTGCCCTTTTATTGGTAAAGCCCATTTAGCGTTACAGCCACCAGCGCAACAAATAGGCCATTTTTTCCCGAAGCCGAAAGTACCACGGCCTTTGCCGCCATTGCTGGAGGTTGAGCTCCACACTGTTTTGCACATCCTGTAAAAAAAGAGATTCCAGCTTTTGAGCAAACACTACATCAGCGATAACAGCAACAATTTCCAAATTCTTAAACAGACTTAGATGATCCCAATTAAAGGAACCAATGATAGAGAGATGACGATCAGCTATCGCTGTTTTGGCATGAACAAAGCCCTTCCAGGCAAAAATCCGCACCCCCCAGCTTAACAACCGGTCATACAGATTTTCCATAGCCCACCCTGCCAGGAGTATATCATTTCGACTTGGAAGCAGAATATGAACCTGGACGCCCCTCTTGCATGCTCTGTAAACCTCATACAAAAGCCAGCGATCAGGGATAAAATAGGGATTGGTAATATAAACAAAACTCTGAGCATGCCGCATGAGACTGCGGTATTGATAACGGACAACAAATCTTTTGAAAAAAAGATTATTACTAACAATTTTCACAAAGGCTCTATTCGCTTTTTGAAAATGGAAGGGATTTCCCGTTATCTGTCCTGGCTGTGAGCTTTTCTTCCTGATGCCGCCACTGTCTGAAAAAATTTTTTTTATCGCTTCCGTCTCTTTGGAACCTGGCCAGAGCGCCAGAAATTTTTGAATCAATTCTAAAATTGCCGGCCCCTGGATGCGAAGATGACTATCCCTGTAACCATTTTTTCCGTCAGGACTGAGGAAAAGATACTCCTCACCGATATTGATGCCACCCAAAAATGCGGCGTTCTGGTCGCAAACGAGAATCTTGCGATGGTTTCTGCGTCGAAAATAGTGAAGAGTTTGCCAGCGCAAGATAAAGGGATGAAAGAAACGTAACAGCAGATTCGGATGTTGTAGTGATGATTCCAGATAGGGACGCGACCCAAGCGAACCAAACCCATCCACATGTAGCAGCACCTTGACGCCCCTTTGGGCCGCACTCAAAAAAGCCTGGACAAACATCTCGCCCACGCTATCCTGACGAAAGATATAGACTTCAAAGAGAATAAAATGGCTTGCTCGCTCTATTTCCGCGAGCATACTAGGATATGCCTCTTCACCATTGGTAAGCAATTGGCAGTCGTTTTCAGGCCAAAACCCCTGCGCGAAAAACTTTCCCAGTTTCACACCATACTCCGCCGGAAAACTAGACCAGATCCCTGTACCTTTCTTGATGTCCATCGACAATCTGCCAACTTTGACTTGGAGCTATTTCAGGCAGCAATCGACTAACTTTGTCAAGGAGAGATTGTGAAGGTTGATACAGGTCTTGGCCCATTTGAAACATGGTTTGCTGATAATGATAAATTTTATAACCGAGCCAGGCGATCTGCTCTTCAATCTCTTTGACAATGGGATAGAAGATATTTTTATTCACCCCCAAGCGCTTTTTCAAACGGCGCAGGTGTTTGATATCTTCCATATATTCATTAATTTTGGCTTGTAATGTTTGTGTTTCCATGATATTATAATCGGAATATCAAGACTCTTTTTGAGTATTTTCCTATAAATCAGATTTTTTTTCTTCTGTGGTAAATGGCGTTACTATCCGCAAATAACTGGTATTCTGGGGCGAAACGAATGGAAAAGCCAATTTCTTTTGGATATATGTCAGAACATCGATTTCAGGTTCGACCGGAAAAAGAGGAAGAGTTAAACCGGATGATGGCTGATTTAAAACTGTCCGAAACGGACATAGAAGAGACTTTTCTTCTTCCTGGGACAAAGGGAGGTCAAAACGCGAATAAAAATGCAACCAAGGTTCGCTTACTTCACAAACCTACTGGCATCCAGGTGAGCTGCAAAAAGAGCCGCTCGCAGAATTTAAACCGTTTTTTAGCCAGGCGTTTGCTTGTGCAGAAAATCCAATCCATGCAGAATCAATTCTCCGATCGGCCATTCCAAAGTGATACCGAAAAAGTTGTTGCAAAAATCCGCAAGCAAAAGGCTAAACAGAGGAAACGCCACCTGCAAAAACACGCTACAGAACCAAATGAATAAAAATGATGAAGCAGCCACACTCCAACTCCCCCATCGTCCTGCTATATGATAGTTGGCACCGTTCCATGCTAGCTTCCCTGGCCAAACGCGAAATTTCCTTTTTCCCAAATACCCTTTTTTGCCGGGAAAAATATGGCTCCGAACTTACAATCTTCCGTCCTCAGTTCGACGCGATTGGCAAGGCGGAACTCTCATCTTTTTCCGAACTTCCCGCTCTCGACTGGGCGCGACCCCATTTTATCAGACATCAACTATCCCTGCTTGAAGATCCAGGCCTCCTGAAGAGGATTGATACTCTGCTAATCCTTCCTTTGTATTTTCCGTCCGGTTACAAAGAGCTATTAGGTCAATTTCATGCTGGCGCACGCACTCTGCTTTTATACTTCAGTCAGATTCCAAGACAATCCAACGCAGAATTTTTAAGAGAGAGAGAGCGGCAATATTTGGATTGGCAGCGCCAGGTGGTCGATAACCAGCTAAGCGACGCTGACCTTCAATTTCAGCAGAGATTAAGTATGGAACACGATTTGAAAAAAAATCCAAACCGATCCGAACCCATTCTGCACTGGATTATAAAGCAAATTCAGCCATATCATAGCCAAAATCAATGGCATTCATTCTATCTTCTGCCGGAGACAAGAAGCGTCTGCCACAATCTTCAAAACCTTTCATTCTACATTTATCAAAAATTTTTTGAATTATAAGGGGCAATTATGCCAGATCTTTCGCTGGGCAATCAGACAAAAAACTACCAAGAGATAAAAACTCCTTTCCCGGAAATTCTCCTTGGCTTTATTGGCCGAGGACACAATACTCTGGATTATTCCCAAAGAGACGGAAGCGAAGCTGCAAACCGTCACTTACGGCAGCAGGAGCTAGATTTTCTAATGCGGATATTTCCAAACAAGAAAAATATTATTCTAAATCAAACTCATGGCAATGACATTTTTTGCATAGACAGGAAAACAGATAACGCTGCAAATAATAAGCCAAAGCGGGTATTCGGGGACGGAGATGGCGTTATATGCAATCACATGCAATATCTACTCACGATTGTAACAGCGGATTGTTTTCCCCTGTTCTTTTACAGCCCAAGCCAGCAGATACTTGGAGCGGTACACGCAGGATGGCAGGGAACACACAAGCAGATCTCTTCCAAAGCCATAGACCTGATGAGGATAAATTTTTCAACTTCGATTGACAATCTGCATGTTTTTATTCTACCAGGTATTAGCCAGCCACACTATGAAATCCAGCAAGATGTTGCCGCTCTCTTCCCCGAATTTATCTTATCAAAAAATGGACAAATCTTCCTGGATGTGCAGCAGGCCAATATTACCCAACTGCACCAAGCCGGGATTCGTTCCGAAAATATTCACATTCTGCCATTGTGCACCTTTCGCGACCAAGAACTGCTTTTTTCGCACAGACGCAAGGACAAAGAGCGTGTGCTAAATTTTATCTGTTTTCGGTAAGAATCAATCTTTCCTGCTCTTAAAATTTGCCTGAGCCGAACGAGAGCTGCCGCCATTCCAATTCATAAAGACCGATCTATCGATAAACCGCTTAAAAACAAAAATATTCTTAAAACCAAACCAATCCGAAAAATGATTCTGGAAGTACTGCTCCTTCTGTAGCCGGAAAATTTTTGTTTCCTTCATTTTGTCAAAAATCGCATCTAATTTTCGGCGCTGAACCTCCAACTCATGCTGGTATTTATTTCGGATGATATCGGCAATCCTACTGAAATCCCAGAAATTGTGAAAGGAGTCATCATTCGCCGGATGAATTCTGTTTTGCCAAAATTTCATTACGCTCTCATCCACAAGCTCAGGATAGAACTCTTTTGAGATCCTCGTTTCACTATTTTGCATCTCGGCGATATAGCAAAAGCCGACCTTTGTATTCATAAGATATTTTTTTAACATTTCAGCCATCTGGCCTGCACCAAAATGAAACAGAAAAAGAGTTCGGCTCTCCAATGGAATGGCAAAATTTTGCGAAATTTCATCAGCATTGATCTCCACTTGCTTCAGAAGAAAGTCACGAACATCCTTACTGATCGTAAGGCGATTTTTTCTCGCAATGCCAATGATCACTTTTTTTCTTATCTTTGCTTCATCCGTTACTCCAGGACTGTCTGTAAAAAAAACAGCCTGCTTGAGTCTTTCGTTGATTTCATGAACTCTTTTCTTTGAAAATGATAATTGGTAAAACTTGCTCTGATTCCAGGACTTGCGTCCAATCTGCTCTAATTGAATAAGATCTTCTAAAAAACCGCGCGAATCTGATCCGCTCTTTTTAGCCTGATCCTGGTGTTTGATACTTTGCTCAACCCTATCCAGAGAAAAATTTTTAATAGAACCAAGCTTGCTTTTATCGATCTGGCTCTCTTTCTTTTTTCTGTGATACACATCAGAAGGCGTATCCTTGGCATCCTGTTGCAAGGCAACAGCAGAGCTCTCCTCAGTTTTTCCAACAACAAGTTGAGCAAAGCGCTTATCTGCTATCTGCCCCTGAAAAGCCTGCTTTATCGAATAGTTAGATCCATCCTGGTAAGTGGGATGTATCGTCACCTGATAGCTGTAGTTATCAATCTCTTCCTTAAATGTACCAAGGATCATTTTTAACCGCACCAGGAGTTCATTTGTCTGATCGCATAAAAGCAGCATGGCGTTCACTTTTTGATCTAAAAGCTCCCTGGCAAATTTGCGCATTTCAGGATACGCTTCCATATCCTGTACCAGCTTATGAATGATGTCCCAATATTTCTCTACCTGAATGTTAAAGCTTTGCAGCATCTGATATATCTGTTTGGTTTTTAGAAACTGAATCTTATTGTTATTTGTAACACCTTCAAAGTAACTAAAGTACTCCTTTTCTGCTTCCTTCTGTAAATTTTTATCGCTTAAAGCAAAAAAATATTTATCATGAAGATGAATAATGGTCTCCAGACTGCCAAACAGCTCCTTTTTGGAGATCTCCAGAACCTTTTGCTGATCAAAATTGAGCTGAGCCGAATTGATGAAATTGATCATCGAATCCGCAGCAAAAATATGGCTCTTGAGTGGCTCATTTAGGGAATACTTAAAAATGGAAATATTGTATTTGGGGTCGTTGGGACCGCTTAAAACAGGTTGTTCGGCAACCAGGGGTGTCTCTAAGGGAATTTCCGGAAGGTCAGTCTCACTATCCTTTGTAAATTCAGGCAAAATTTCGGCATTCTTTCCCTTATCAAGTTCGCTTTCCTTAGACTCCTCATCAACAAGACCGGTAAGTCCTTTCTCGTTGATATCGATTAGAAAATCATCCAAATCTTCATTTGCCATGATACACAACTCCACTCAAGGACGGCAGCGAGCCGGTAATAGATTTTCTCTGCCGAGCACTTCCTGTACACGCTGATAACTTTGAGTCAAGAAAAATAGCTCCTTCTGCTTATAAAATCTTTCCTGCCAGGAGAGGGCACTGGACGATCGCAGCTGCTCCTGAATTTGCTGTATCTCGCATAGCAGAAGAACCGGCTGGATATCACGCCTATCAAAACCACGCTTAACGACAGACTCTTTATCCAGCGAACGATAACGGTTACGCGTCCACAGAGGGAGATATTGCCATTGAACACCGACAAGCTCAAACTGCTTTTTGGAGGGAAACTCAGATTTTTGTAGAAAATGAAATTGGATCTGAAAGATGGCTCCCTGACGCAAAGGAGCAGTCGTATTAGGAAAACCCTGTCCCTGATTTGACAAAAAATTCCCCATGCTTTGAATTACCAACATCCCACCTTTTTTCTTTCCTGATGGGGGCAGCGATAAGACCGGCTGCAATACGTGAGGGTGATGACCAAGGACTACATCGACGCCTGTTTCCTGAAAAAGGTGAATCAGTTTTTGATTCAGCCCATCCGGCTCCGGAGAATACTCCTCACCCCAATGCATGCTAACGATCAAAAGATCATGGGTGGAACGCAACCGCGATAAATCTCGCGCCATCTGCTCCATATCAGGTAAACCCTGAATATAGTGGACGGCCGGATATTCCACTGGCATTCTATGTCTTAGATTTAGATTTGTAGTATAGCCAATAAGACCGATTTTGATGCCATTGCGTACCAGTGTCACTCCTGGCAGATGACGCGGATGACGACGAATCCCCAGCACGGTAAAGTTGTTCCATTTTTTCAAAATCGCGACTGTCTGCTGCCATCCCTCGTTGCCATAATCCATGATATGATTGTTGGCGATATTGAGAACATTAAACCCTGTTTTTTTGAGGGCGCGCAAAAGATCATCGCTCTCTCGAAAAAACATTGGCCAATCGACTGAATTGGCAGGAGGCTGATGTTGGGGGAAAATGGTAGTCTCCAGGTTCACAAAGACAAGATCACCGCGCAGGTAATCCTGGAGATCGGAAAACATATCGTGATAGTTGATACTCTGTCTGGCCGCAGCCTTAACAGGGATATGGGGAATCAGGTCGCCTACTGCCGACAGAGTAATCGTTCTTTTATTTTGCTGTAACGCCTTCGCAGAAAGCGATACTTTTCCAAACAAGAAAAATACAAGGAGAGGTCCGAAAAATAAAGGTATGAAACGGATCTGTTCCGAAAACATGACCGTCTCGCCTCAGGCGCTCTCCTCGCTTTTCCGTCGCGCCTTTCCAGGACTCACGACAGCGCCCATACTCTTATCTTCCATAATATCATGGATATCTTTTGCCTCAAGGGTCTCTTTCTCCAGTAACGCCTTGGCCAGGTTTTCCCATCGTTTGCGATTCTTTTTGAGAATCTCAGATGTCTCTTTATAGGCGCCGTCCAGCAAACTCTTCACCTCAGCATCAATAACTTCAGCAGTCGCCTCGGAGTAGGTCTTCTGGCGTGCTATATCTCTACCAATAAAAATCTGGTCATTTCCTTCGGAAAAACGGATGGATCCTATCTTGGCGCTCATACCCCATTCGGTAACCATCTTCCTGGCTATCGTGGAGGCACGTTCCAAATCATTTGCAGAGCCCGTGGTTGTATCTCCATAACGGATCTCTTCCGCTACCTTACCGCCATAAAGAACCTTGATCAAATCAAAGTAGTATGCCTTATTGTGCATAATCCTGTCCTGCTCAGGAAGGTTCACCGTTAATCCTAACGCTCTTCCGCGCGGAATGATGGTAACTTTGTGCACAGGCTCAGCATTTTCGGAAAGATAACCAACAACCGCGTGACCCGCCTCATGGTAGGCAATAATCTCTTTCTCTTCAGGGCTGATAATCAATGAGCGGCGCTGTGGTCCCATCAGAACCTTATCCTTTGCCTCATCCAACTCCTCCATACCAATGCGTTTTTTATCTCTACGCGCCGCAAGTAAGGCAGCCTCATTGACCAGATTCGCCAGATCGGCTCCAGAAAAACCGGGTGTGCCACGGGCAATCACCTTCAAATCAACATCTTTGCTTAAAGGGGTTTTTTTTGTATGAACATCGAGAATCATCTCGCGACCCCGAATGTCGGGAATATCCACAACAACCTGGCGGTCAAAACGGCCAGGCCTGAGCAACGCCGGATCCAGAACATCCGGTCTATTGGTAGCAGCAATGATGATCACACCATCATTGGTTTCAAATCCGTCCATCTCAACCAGGATCTGATTCAGGGTCTGCTCCCGTTCGTCGTGACCGCCACCAAGTCCAGCGCCACGCAACCTTCCAACAGCATCTATTTCATCGATAAAAATAATACATGGAGCGCTCTTCTTTCCCTGGTCAAACAGATCACGGACGCGGGAAGCGCCGACACCAACAAACATCTCCACAAAATCCGAGCCGGAAATAGAGAAAAAGGGGACACCAGCCTCACCCGCTACCGCGCGCGCCAGGAGTGTTTTACCGGTTCCGGGAGGGCCTATCAAGAGAACGCCCCTGGGGATCTTAGCTCCAATTCCTTGAAACTTCTTTGGTTCTTTCAAGAACTCAATAATTTCCTCTAACTCCTCTTTAGCTTCATCTACCCCTGCAATATCCGCAAAAGTTACCTTCTTTTTGGATTCGTTCATAAGTTTGGCTCGGCTCTTGCCAAAAGAGAGAGCGCGGTTCCCTGTACTCTGCAGTTGCCGAATCATGAAAAACCAGACAATACCTATGATAAGAATCCAGGGGATGATACTGATAATACTCTTGAGAATGACATTTTCGTCTTCTTTTTCTCCGCGAAACTGAATTCCTCTCTTTTCAAGAATCTCCATAAGACGGGGATCATTATAAGGAATATATGTTTTAAATGCGACTGGCGGCTGATCTCTGCTTAGGATATAGGTTCCGGAAATCTCTTTATCAACAATCTTCAGATCAAGATCCTTATACTTTGCATCTTGCACGAGCTGAAGAAACTTACTGTAGGCGATTGTCTTGCGGTCAGATTTTTTCTGAACCAGGGAGATGATGACAAATCCCAGCAGAATGACGAAAAAAAGCAGAGCAATATTTTTGAAATTTTTATTCATGGACTCCTCTTAAGTCTATTTGGGGTTACTGGTCCGCGTATAAATATAAATTATTAAATCGGAATAAATCCTATTTATGTATACCTATTTTTAGTAGCACTGTCCAGTGCATTGTTCTCTTTTCTAAAAAAATAGCCATTTCCACTCCAAGAGCTGGCAAACGATCAGGAAAGTGCCCTCATGAAGGGAGTTCATGTCAACCATTAATCCAAAGCTCAAGCCATGAAAAACAAAGGTTGCACTCCTAGGTCGTGGTGTAATAGACCATCGAACCATACGATTTGTTCCTTGATCTAAACCCTGTATCGCAGCCTTCCCCTTTTTTTATCATTGACATACAAACTCAGCATAGAATGCAAGGACTTTGATATGAAAGTTGCAAGCAAAGTATAAACGGCATTTTTGACTCTCCCCGATATCCCTTTTCTGAGAATCCGGACATGGAGGTGAAAATGCAAATCAATCCATCCCCAATTACGATCCCGATTTTTTTATTAAACTGAGGTTTCTTGTGCAAGTGGAAAATCCTTTAATCATTCAAAGTGATAAAACCCTGCTATTAGAGGTGAATAATCCCTTATTTGAAGAAGCCCGCAACCTGCTGGGACAATTTGCGGATCTGGAAAAAAGCCCTGAATATATGCACTTCTATAGGATATCGCCCCTTTCGCTTTGGAATGCAGCTTCCAGTAAAATGACCTATGAAGAGATCAAAGATATTCTTTATAAATACAGCAAATATGATGTTCCGCAAAATGTTCTTAAAAATGTAAAAGAACAGATTGGTCGCTATGGCAAAGTGAAGCTTATCAAAGAAGAGGTTTCCGATGCAGGCGAGGAGTCCAGAAAAAAACAAAGACTGGCCATTACATCTGAAGAGCGAACCTTTATCAAAGAGATCACAAACCATAAAACAATCCTGCCCCTTATTGAGGAAAAGGTCGGTCCCAATAAATTTTACATCAAGGAAAACACAAGGGGTTTTATCAAACAGGCATTGATAAAAATTGGCTTCCCGGTGGAGGATCTGGCCGGATATGAACAGGGGGACAGTTTTCAATTTTCCCTGCGGGAACAGACAATTTCGGGAAAAAATTTTACGATTCGGGATTATCAAAAATCAAGCATTGATGTGTTTTATCTGGATGGGCGCATTGATGGAGGCAGCGGAGTCATTGTCCTTCCATGCGGCGCAGGCAAAACCATAGTTGGAATTGGCGTCATGGAAAAAATCCAGGCAGAAACCCTGATTTTAGTCACGAACACCTTATCGATCCGTCAGTGGCATCAGGAAATTATTGATAAAACCACTGTCCAGCCTGACCAGATTGGAGAATACAGCGGAGAAAGAAAAGAGATAAAGCCTATCACCATTGCTACCTACAATATTCTCACATATCGCAAAAAAAAAGGTGAAGATTTCAGCCATTTTCATCTTTTTACGGAAAAAAACTGGGGTTTGATCATCTATGATGAAGTGCATTTACTGCCTGCTCCTGTTTTTCGCATGACCAGCGAGATTCAGGCTATTCGCCGATTGGGACTGACGGCTACCTTAATCAGGGAAGACGGCCTCGAAGAGGATGTATTTAGCCTCATCGGCCCGAAAAAATATGACGTACCATGGAAAGATCTTGAAAAGCAATCCTGGATCGCCAAGGCGGAATGTATCGAGATCCGCATTCCCATGAATCCCGGACTGCGCATGAAATACGCGACGGCATCGGATCGCGATAAATTTCGCATCGCTTCGGAAAACCGCGCCAAACTGGAAGTAGCCCGAAGTATAATTGACCAGTTTCCGGAAGCGAATGTTCTGATCATTGGCCAATACATCCAGCAGTTGGAACGCTTTGCCCGTATTTTTGATTATCCGCTTATCACAGGTAAAATTCCAACACGGGACAGAGAAAAGCTCTATGAATCCTTTCGCCAAGGGGATATTAAGGTTTTGATCGTTTCCAAAGTTGCCAATTTTTCCATCGATTTGCCAGATGCCAATATCGCCATCCAGATATCCGGAACCTTTGGTTCAAGGCAGGAGGAGGCACAGCGTCTGGGTAGGATCCTTCGTCCAAAAGAGACAGGAGAAAATAAAGCCTATTTCTTCTCCCTGGTAACATCGGACAGTGTTGAAGAGCGATTTGCCGAAAACCGCCAGCGCTTTCTCGCCGAGCAGGGTTACAATTACGCCATATACAATGAAGAGGATTTCTCTTTCCCTCTGGAAAAATAGGTTATATTATGACAGAAAGTGCTTTTCGCACTTTCTGGTGCTTCGACCTTGCTCAGCACAGGCTTCGTTATCCAAATTGCCGAATTTTACGCTTGCGCGAAATTCGTGCAGAAATGGTTTCCCAGGGCGATGCCGCGCAGTGTGTGTATCGCATCCGACTTACAAAAATAAAAAAAGGAAGCGATGCCATGGGGCCGGATTTTTGTCCGGCACTCCTCACTTCGTGTAAGTCGAAAAACCAAATTCTTTTCGGTATAAAACATTTTAAACCAAATTACGAATCCGGGTGTTGTATGAATAGGTTTCAAATTTCGAAAATCGTGATGCTTTTGTCCTTTTCACTCTTTTTTCTACTATCCCTGCTCTCTTGCAAGCCAAGCTACTCCGTTAGCGAAAGATCTATCCGCAAAGCCTGGATCGCTTTTTATGTAAAAGAGAACGCTCTGGTCGCTGAAAACCTGAGAGCCAAAACCAGAAAACTTCTTGCACTAAACCCTAAATTTGACAAAGAGGTTTCCCTCTCTGCCGGAGAAAGCCGCTGCCTCTATTTCAGCAGTGCAAGTCATGGCTTGCACCGCATCTGTTTTGAAAAAGATGAAATTACCTCTCCCAGCGATTTAAAGGCTGAACTTTTGGATGCGCAAGGCCTTCCCAAACGACTTTGGCGCGCTCAACGACCACATACCACCACTTGGAAGCATGGCATCAAATATCGTACTCATAAAAATGGGCTCCACTTCTGGATGTCCGATTACGCTCTCTCCTACCGCAGTAGCGACAAAAGTGGAAAGATTTGGCAGAGCCTACGCCTAGGACGAACCACCTTTGATACTATATCAGATCTCGCTGCCTTTTCCCAAAACGGCATCACCGAGATTCTTGTCTCCTCTCCCTACAATGGGTTGCGCAAAACAGCGCTGCACTCCCAACATGGAAAGCTACAGGTTGCCTCTTGGCGGCGTGTCGGCAGAGGTTTACCCGTTGAGGAGTATGTTCCAGGTCTCTTTTTTTATGAATCCACACCGGCGCTCCAGGTGTGTGGTAACCATGTTTATGCCGGTACTGGCTTTGGCCAGGGATTATATAGTAGCGACAACCAAGGTGAAACCTTTCGTCGCTTAAAACTGACAACTCCAGGACTGACTCACATCCATGAAATCCACTGCCTAGAGCCAGACCCGCAGAAAGAGAAATCCCAGCATCTTCTTGCCATTAGCGGTACCGATTTTGCCCTGCTGTACGACCCGATCAACGAAAAAGTGGTGCAGCATATTTTTGATGCAAGCCTCAAATCAGAGCTACAGGAGTGGTTGCAGCAGATTCGCGGAAAAACCGACTCTGCCATCTGGTTGTATAATCCGATTCAAGGCAGCTTTTTTCACATAGCCAGAAAACCAACCCCTCGAAAAGCGATTGCCAGGGTGAACGGCATCTACCTTCCCGCGCATAAAACCACTGCGCGTCATCTCAATCTCATGCTACCCTATATGAAAAAAGCCGGCCTCAATGCAATTGTCGTGGATCTCAAGGACGATTTTGGCAATCTTGTTTACAACTCCTCCTTATCCATCGCAAAAGAGGCAGGCGCAATTCGTCCGATCATTCCCGTAAAAAAATTGGCAGACTATTGCAAATCCAACAATCTGCGCTTCATCGCCAGGCTGGTTGTTTTTAAGGATAAAAAACTATTTTTTTATAAAAATAAAAAATATGCCTACCGGAGAACGGATTATCAGAATATTGCCTGGCAGTTTTTGCGGGAGTACTGGGTAGATGCCTATAGCGAGGATATCTGGGATTACAATATTGCCATCGCGAAAGAGCTTGAGATACTTGGAGTAGATGAAATCCAGTTTGACTATATCCGCTTCCCCTCAGATGGACCACGGCATCTGATTCGATCAATGTTTCAGCCAGGAGAAGATTCACTCAAACCAGAAACGTTAAGCGATTTTTTACAAAGAGCCGATAAGCAGATCAACATTCCCATTGGCATCGATGTGTACGGATTTAACGCCTGGTACAGAGCTGGCGCGGTGATCGGCCAGGATGTCTCCATGCTGGCAGAGCATGTCCAGGTAGTCTCGCCTATGTACTACCCTTCCCATTTTGGCAATCGCTGGTATATGAAGGGACCTCGGAGCCAACGAAGTTACAGAATTCTTTATGACGGCAGTGTTAGGGCATTGAATATTGTGCAGGGGAAAGCTGAAATTCGCCCCTATATACAAGCCTTTCGTTTACTCGCTCCTACTTACGGAGCTGATTATATCCAAAATCAGGTTCACGGCGTCAACAAGGCAGATGCGACAGGCTACTATTTTTGGAACGCTGCCGGAAAATATTCTGACGTGTTTCACGCTCTGCAGCAATACGATGTACGAACCTATCTGCCAAAATAGATAGATATACTCGAAACGCTTTGGTTCCCGGGTTTTATGCTGGCTAAAGGGTGCATCGACATCGCTGGCATTGCCTTGCGATATCCGAAAACCAAAATGCCTTTAGTATAGGCTGCTTCCTTTAACATTTGCTCTAAAATGGTAGGCAGAACTAGAAAAATAATAGCTCCCACGAAGACATACCAATTTCATCCAGGGAGTGTGTGAAACCTAGCAAACTTCACGCGAATGAGGCACAATAGGATTTTTCATGGCGATTATCGCGTGGTAACCTCAGAATCGCTGCGATGGTAGCGGGTCATGCTAAAAATTGTTCCCTCCGTTGCCCCAGAAATTTTTTTTGAAATAATCTCTTTTTTGTCAATATAATCAATCGTGATTAGATCCATAAATGAAAGAATGATTTTTAAGCCTGCTCCAAACCTCTTTACCTCAACCGGTTTACCATTGACCCGAATCTGCAATTGATCTTTTTTCTCGTATTGCTGCACCTTTTCAAAATAGTCTGCATTTTGAGGGACAGGCACCTTACCAAGCATGATATCCAAATCGAGTCCCTTGCCCTGATCGATCACGGTAAAAGAAAATTTTTCTGCATCGATGGTCCACCGAACATTGACGCTGTAGCTAACCTGCTGAGTTACATTCCTTGTTCTACGGGCTGTCTCTAAAATCGCATTCGTCATTGCTTCATCTACCGCCATGACAATCTCCTGCGACTCATCTTTCGAAAAAAAGCTCCTCGAAAGATCTCGCATTAAATCCTCAATGATCATCGGAACAAAACGGGTTTCCGGGCCAAAGGAATTTACATACTCTATTAGTTCAGGCATACTCTTCCTATTGTCACAATTACGGTACTTTTAGGCATTGTTTCAAATATAGGAAAGGCCAATATCATTGCGATAAAAAAAACCTTCTGGGTGGTACTTGGTTAAAAAATCATACGCTTCTTCTCTTGCCTGACGCAGGGTAGCCCCAACTCCAGTAATATTCAAGACCCTACCTCCTGTCGATACTATCAGGCCTTGATCATTTCTGGCAGTTCCCGCATGAAATACCTGAGCCTGCTGAGAAACTGGCATCGTGACAGGGATGTTCTGAGCATATGGTCCTGGATATCCCTCTTTAGCCAAAACTACAGTAACAGCAAATCCCGACCTGGACTTCAAGGAGAGCTTCCCCAGTTTTCGATCTCTGGCAGCGGACAAAACCTCTTGCAGAGGCGTTAAGAGAAGTGGCAACACAACCTGAGTTTCTGGATCTCCCATGCGGCAATTATACTCCACAACACCGGGTTCTCCCTTGCTGGAAATCATAAGTCCAACATACAATATCCCCGTATAGGGAGTTCCACGCTGCGCCATTCCCCGTATCGTTGGCTCGATTATCAATGATTTTACCTTAGCCATAATCGCTTCGTTTACAATCAATGCAGGGCTAAATGCCCCCATACCTCCGGTGTTTGCTCCCTGATCCCCATCAAAGACCCTCTTATAGTCCTGAGCTGTACCCAGAATCTGGTAATCCTCCCCATCCGTAACGACAAAGATACTCGCTTCCCTGCCTTCCAGAAAATCTTCCACGACAACTGTTTTCCCCGATTCACCGAACGCGCGCCCAGATAGAGCCTCCTCCACTGCCAGTAAAGCTGTCTGCCTATCAAAGCAAACCGTAACGCCCTTGCCCGCAGCCAATCCAGAAGCCTTGACCACAATCGGCATCTCCTTTCGATGAAGATACTCCTGAGCAGGCCCAATTTCTGTAAATGTCCTGTACTGGGCAGTTGGAATAGCAAACTCCTCCATGAACTCCTTCGCGTACGCCTTACTCCCCTCAAGCCTGGCTGCCTGCGCAGTAGGACCAAAAACAAAAATATCCGGATCTTTCTGGAAAAAATCTACAATTCCATCCACCAAGGGTTGTTCAGGTCCGACCAGAATGAAATCAATCTGGTGAGCGCGGGCATGCTTCCGTATCGCTTCAAAATCTGACATAGGCAAAGGAACACAATCCTCCAGAGGAACTCCACCATTTCCAGGCAATACATGGATGATGCCCTCCGGGTCGCTCTGGCGCAAAGAGTGATACATAGCGTGCTCCCGTCCACCCTGACCAATAATTAAAATATTCATGATAGATTCTCCTCTATAATTATGGCCGTCCTGCCTCTTTTGGCCTTACTTTTCTCTTTTACATCGCTATGAGAACTTGGCGAAAAAAATGTAATTATGCATTTTCTGGCCAATGACGAAAATTTAGTTCGTAAGTGCCGAACCATTTCCCAAAAATGTCCAGGCATTTTTTCTATCATAACCTATAGATTACAAGGAGATTGTCTTGAAGCCTTTGAAATTATTTATACTGATCGCCTTTTTTTTCCTGGGATCTAGCGCGGCAGAAACAACATCAGATATCAAGCAGCCAACTTTTTACCGTGGAATCTATCTGAACAACCACACATCCCGGACAGAAAAAAAAATGGACTCTTTTATCCAACAGGCAAAAAAATACAATATCAATGCCTTTGTAATGGATGTTCAAAAAACAGTTGGACCCAAGCGCAAGGGTCGGGTCAATAAAACGATGGCCATGGTGCCCAAAAAGATTCTTGATAAGGTTATCGCCAATCAAATTTGGCCCATTGCGAGGGTGGTCGTTTTCGATCAAGGGTTTTACAAACAGCCGAGCGAGGAGCTGGTTCAGGATCGAATCACTACCGCCCTGGAGGCCGCCAAGCTGGGCTTTAAGGAGATCCAGTTCGACTATATCCGTTTTGCAGACAACAGTGGTATCAAAGTACCGATCGAAGAGCGCTATAGTCTCATAGAGGGGTTTCTTGCACGCGCCGGAAAGGAATTGGCGCCTTATCAGGTAAAAATTGCCGCTGATGTCTATGGTCGCATTCCCTTGAACACCTCTGATTTAATTGGTCAACGTATGGAGAGCCTGGCCAAGGTCGTGGATATTATTGCCCCTATGGCTTATCCCTCCCACTACACATGGTCCAAAAATCTGATGGCAAACCCACGTCATACAGTATTTATCACCTCAAAAAAAGGGAAGGACAGGGTTCAAGGCCAGGCAGAAATTGTAACATGGATTCAGGGATTCAAATTGCGATCTGGTTACGCCAATATGTCCCTACCAACCTATATTGCCGAACAGATTATAGCGACGCAGCAGGCAGGTATCCGTGGCTTTCTTGTCTGGAATGCAGCGCAAAACTACAATCCTACCTGGTTGGCAATAGCACAGCTCCAAAAAAAATAGAGCCTCCCTCCATTCCCGAAATGACCGAGTTAATTGTCGCGGCAATGATGGCGACATAGAGTACAAGAGGCAAAGAATTGTCTAAAACAGTGATGATTCTTTGCCTCTGATTCAATTATTCCATCTATTAAAACCGATAATAGATAACGAACCAGCTTTGCTTTTCGGCAAATCGCTTCGGGTTGTATTTTCAGAATTGGCAGGAATAAATTAATCTTGCCAAAATCTCAGTCGGCAGCTTAGCTGTGACAGCTTGATTTGGTTAATAATTGATCCAAGGAAAACGTTATAATAGGAGAACTCTTATGCAAAGGCTCGCAGCACGCGCTATATTATCCCATAGATTCTTTTTTGTGTTGATGGTTGGCGCCGTCCTCTTTTCCTTCCAACCACCCGTGCATGGTCAGGAAAAAACCAGATCTGCTGCCACTGTAAAATTTGGTACCATTCTGATACCCTATTCCATGCATTTAGATGACAACCTGAACTATCAATCAAAGCCAGCAAGCCATTACATGGACATTCTTACCATTGGGCTGGAAAAAGATGGCAACCTGAGTATGCGTATCGAGGCCGCCAGCATTCTGGGTCGATACAAAGCCAAACAAGCTATTGAATTATTGCATAAAACCCTAATGACGACGACCCATCCCGCATTACGAACACAATGTATCGACGCTTTAGCCCGTATAAATGATGACCTCAGCGTCATGTATATTGAGAACGCCCTAAAGGACAGGGGACCCGGCGGTGAGCTTGATGGCAAACCTTTTGTCGAAAGCGGCCTTAAACTCCGCGAAGAAACCATTGCCCAGGATAAAGCAAAAAACCCCAATTCCCGAACTGAAATCCAATTTCCTAAAGTAGAAGAGTACTTAGCCTTAAAAAAAACAGCAAGTTGGGTTCTTGGTTTAATGGGTAGAAACCGTAGTATCATAGTGTTGGCTGATGTACTCAACGATAAAGATTTAGAAGTCAAAGTAAACGCGGCCTACGCTTTAGGAGATATTGCCAATCCCGGAGTAGAACTAGGGAAAAAATCTTCTACAGTAGAAGATCATATCGAAGATATTATCAAAAAATTTAATGATGAAAAAAATGACGATCAGTTTCGTATTGCACTGGCATATCCCATGCTAAAATTGCGAAAAAATGAACGCAAGGGTTTCTATTTTCTGGCAAAATCCCTTTTAAGCGATAATGATGTTACCCGCGCCCTCGCTGCTAAGATCTTAGCACGCCTCCATGATATCCGGGGTCTCTCCCCATTGGAGGATGCCATAGCCAGGGAAAGAAGTCCCTGGGTAGAAATTGAGATGGCGAATGGAATCAAACAGATAAAGATTTTTAATCAAAGCTACCGGTAAATCGTATGAATGAGGATTATTCTGAAGTTCCAGCCATAGCTCCTGTAATTGAACTAAAAAATTTTAAGATGGAAAAAGCCTTACGGGAGCGCGGTTTTCGCCTTGTATATGACGCATCGAATCAAATCAAAGTTTACTTTCGCTTGCACAATAGCCAAAAATAGAAAGTAATTAAACGCTCAATTTTTTTGCCACGATAACGATGCGACTACTCTTTTGGGTCAAGGTTTCTCCTTTATACCCTCCAAACACCTCCTGGCTGGAAAAACCGCTTTCCCTAAGCAACTCCTCGATCTCCTTGAAATAAAAGGCACGCATATAGTGACAATCTTCCATTTCTTCATCGTCGATCTGGTACAAATAGTCCACTTTTACCATCGTTCTGGCTCCGTCTTCAAGCAAACGAAACCCGCGATTTCGATGAATAACCTTTCCATCATAAATTGTCGAGGAGACATTGGCTAAAGGTTTATGGCGGATGAGACGAATTGGCTCTGCATTCCAGACCTCCAGAATAAACCTACCGCCCGATCTCAATCTTTGCGATACACCACGAAATGTTTTTTTGACCAGCAGGTCATCAAACAGATAATTTAGTGTGCCGAAAACAGAAAAAAAAGCATCAAAACTTCCCGAAAATGTAAGATTGCACATATCATCTTCAATAAAAATGCTATCCGGAAACCGCCTCTGGGCTACCTGCAGCATACTTTTACTTCGATCGATTCCCATGGCTTCATAACCCATCCGATGAAGTTCATGAACATGCTCGCCTGTCCCGCTTCCCAAATCGACAACTTTAGAGAAATCTGGCAGAGGCATGAATTTGGAAAGAAAATTCATCTCTTCGCGGATATTTCTATGCTCTTTTTCAATGGCAAAATAATATTCAGCCAACTCTTTATACAGTCGAAAAGATTCGGGATCTATTTTCTTAACCATTCCTATGTCTTTCGGCGCAGACGTTCGTGATGCTCGGTTAATCTTTTTTCTACATCACGAATTGTTTCGAGGCTCAATAGTTCGGCAAGAATATTTTTCCATTCATCATCGTCAAAGGTTCGAATCACTTTTTTGATTCTGGGCACATAATAAGGGGTCACAGAAAGCTCCGTAACGCCCATTGCCAGCAACAGTGGGATATATCGATCCTCGGCAGCCATCTCGCCACACACAGAAACCGGACAGTCCTTTTCCTTGGCTGTTTGAATAACATTCGATACAAGACGCAAAAAGGCAGGATGTTGTGGATTGTAATAATCCTGCACCCCCTGATTAATCCTGTCTGCGGCCATAATATACTGAATTAAATCATTGGTGCCAAGACTGATAAAATCTACATATTTAGCTAAAATATCGATCGTCAACGCCGCAGACGGCACTTCAATCATAACCCCCAGGGGCACATCTTCCCTAAAATCAATTTGCATTTTTCGCAGATCTGCTTTTGCTTCATCCACGACAGCCTTGATTTTTAGAAAATCTGCATAACCAGCAACCATTGGAAATAATATTTTTATTTCCCCGTAAATAGAAGATCTTAATATGGCACGGATCTGCTCTTTAAATAACTCTAGATATCGAAATGAAAACCGAACTCCCCTGACACCCAGAGATGGGTTTGGTTCATCCAGCAGCTCTTCACTGTCGTTAATCCGGCGTAATTTATCGCCACCAATATCCAATGTTCGAAATGTTACTGGTCTACCTTCCTGTGAGTTCAGGATTCTTTTATAGGTTTGGAATTGATCTTCCTCGCTGGGAATTTCATCACGATCAAGATATAAAAATTCTGTTCGGCATAATCCTATACCTTCGTGAAAATATTTAGATAAAATATTTATTTCATCCTCAATTTCAAGGTTCACTTTTACAGATACATGGTAGCCCCGTTTGGTTTGCGTTGGCAATTGCTGCAGTAGTATTAACTCATTTTGCAAATTCTGCAGCTCTTTTTGTCTTGATAAAAATAATGAACGCTCCTCTGCGCTCGGCTGGATAATAAGCTCGCCATTCACACCATCAAGCGCCAATATTGTACCGTGCTGTACATGCTGCAGAATGCCCTTGACGCCAACAATTGCCGGTACCTGCAAAGCGCGGGCCAGAATAGCCACATGTGAAGTGGAACCACCAGTTTCGGTTACAATACCCAGTATTTTCTGCTTATCCAATTGCGCTGTCTGAGATGGCGACAATGAAGAGGCTACGATAATCATGGGGTGAGATAGCGCGGTCAAGGGATCGCGGTATTTATCATCCAGCAATTTTGAAATAACTCGAAGCCCAACATCCTGGATATCCGCCGCTCTATCTTGAATATATTGATCGCCAATACTTTGAATCTCGCGCAGAAAATGATCCAAAACATGATTCAAAGCAAAAGCGGCGTTCCACAGCTTCTCTTGAATTAGATCCTTAGTTTTTTTCTCTAAAACAGGATCTTCAAGAATGTATAAATGTGCCCCAAAAATGTTTGCTTCGTTGTCACCTAGTTTGTCACGAATTTTTTGCTTAATATCCTGGATTTCCATGCGTGCAAGATATATGGCCTGGTCAAGATTGCTAATCTCTTTAAGGATCTGATCTTCGGCAATGGTCCAATCTGGAATCACCATGCGATTGGAGAGGAAAAGAAAAGATGGTCCTATCACAATACCAGGAGAAGCAGCATTTCCTGTTCGTATTCGCTCATTCATAAGACTTAATGCACAGCTGAGGAGGAAATAGGATCCAACATCCTAACGCTTTGATAATTTCTTATCTGTTTAGATGTAAACTGGTTCTCTTTATCTATTTTCAATATTTTTTTTGCCATAGCCACATCCAGGGCATGACCTGCCTTATTGGCAATGATATGCCCCAAAATAGGCCTACCTGTAAGGGAAAGATCTCCGATCAAATCAAGAACCTTATGGCGCACACATTCGTTTTCGTACCGCAGAGATGGATTCAAATAACCTTTATCATCCAGCACAATGGCATTTTCTATGGAACCACCCAGAGCAAGTCCCTTTGATTTCAGGTATTCAACTTGGGAAAGAAACCCAAATGTACGAGCGCGGGCGATCTCTTCCAAAAAATGATTTCGATCTATTACGGCATGATAATTTTGCCCTTTCAATAAGGGATGTTCAAAATGAATATTGTAGCTAACCTCAAAATGGTTAGCAGGCAAGGCGATCAGATATTTATCCCCGTCAATTACCCAAATAGGATTTTTTATGGTAATTCCTTCTATAATATCATCAGGGTAGTTTCGGATACCGATTTGCTGGAATTGCTGAATGAATTCACCCGCAGAACCATCTAAAATGGGAATTTCAATATTACTTGTATCGATAAAAATATCGGTGATTCCTAACATGTGTAGGGCAGACATCAAATGCTCAATAGTTTGGACTCTCCATTTCCCATTTCCCAAAGTAACAGCCAGGGAGGTATCCACAACATTCTCCGCTATCGCTTCAATAAATTCTCCTGGATATTTACTTTCACGTGTAAAAAGAATTCCTGTGTAGGGGGGAGCTGGCTTGCATAGGAGATACGTTTTGTTGCCGGAATGGAGACCGACACCTTCAATATACAACTCATCATTGATCGTTCTGCGTATTTGATCGACATTCATAAGACCCTTTCATTCCATCTACATCGAAGCCATCAAGATCATGGTTTCCCCTATGGCGATTACTGCGGCTCGAACCATTTCGTATCCCAAAAGCCAAGTTTTTTTATTGAACTTTTCGAATAAAACAGCTGTACGAAAGTGCTATTTTAAAGGTAGCGAAAAATTAAGATTCTGTGAAAAAAAAAGAAAATTCTTAGTAAGCGCAATTTCTGCCTTTGTTAATGCGAAAAAAATGAAAAAATCCTAAACTCTTCTATTAATAATTTGTACAAACCCAGCCTATCCAAAGGGCAAAAAAAAGGATGAGAAATACTCTCATCCTTTTTTAGTGAAGATACGAAATATTTTACTGAACTAACTTTAACTGGGCCTGGGTCCAAGCTAGTTCTTCCAATATCTTGGCATCTCCTAAATTTCCTGCAACCAATTCTGAAATTTTCTTTTTTAGCGCATCGACATTGATCTCATTCGCAGTTCTGGCCTTGCTCACAAGAATGGAAACCTCGTTTTCGCGAACTTCTAGAAACCCTGAATTTACTGCGAATTGGAACTCCCCTGCGCTGCTCCGGATGCGAACACTCCCTAAACCAATGGCTCCCAAAAATGGGGCGTGATCTGCCATGATACCCATTTCTCCATCGGGCATTGGACAGACCACAAAGTCCACTTTCTCACTGAACAGAACCTTTTCCGGACTGATCAAATGGCACAAAAACTGATTTGCCATAATTTTTATCCTATTCCCGGGTTTTACGCCTGCATTTTCTTAGCTTTTTCTACTACTTCTTCTATCGTACCTACATACATAAAAGCGGATTCAGGTAGTTGATCGTAATTACCAGTTAAAAGTTCCTTAAATGAACGAATCGTTTCTGACAATTTTACATACTTTCCTGGAAAGCCTGTAAACTGCTCAGCAACATGGAAAGGTTGCGAGAAAAACCGCTCTATCCGGCGCGCTCTAGCTACCAACTGTTTATCCTCTTCGGATAACTCATCCATTCCCAGAATAGCGATAATATCTTGTAAATCTTTGTACCTTTGCAAAATTCGCTGAACTTCACGTGCAATATTGTAATGCTCCAAACCGAGAACTTCTGCTGACAGAATCCTGGATGTTGAATCTAGAGGATCCACAGCGGGATAGATTCCCTTTTCTGCAATCGACCTTGAAAGTACAGTGGTTGCATCCAGGTGGGTAAATGCTGTCGCTGGCGCAGGGTCTGTAAGGTCATCCGCAGGTACATAGATTGCCTGCACAGAGGTAATCGAACCGCGTTTCGTCGATGTAATCCGCTCCTGCAACTCTCCCATTTCTGTAGCCAGCGTCGGCTGATAACCTACAGCAGAAGGCATACGACCTAAGAGCGCGGATACCTCAGAACCTGCCTGAGAAAAACGGAAAATATTATCAACAAACAAGAGAACATCCGATCCAGACTGCTCGCGAAAATGTTCCGCCATAGTCAAAGCAGTTAAGGCAACACGTAAACGTGCTCCTGGGGGTTCGTTCATCTGACCGTAAACAAGGCAGGTTTTATCGATAACACCAGACTCCTTCATTTCGAGCCATAGGTCATTTCCTTCCCTTGTTCTCTCACCAACACCGGCAAAAACAGAAAAGCCACCGTGCTCTTTTGCAATGTTGTTAATCAATTCCATAATAACAACAGTTTTGCCAACACCGGCTCCGCCAAAGAGTCCTGTTTTGCCCCCCTTGATATAAGGTGCCAATAAATCGATAACTTTGATTCCTGTTTCAAAAATTTCTGTCTTTGGTTCGATCTGGTCAAAAGGAGGATTCTCCATGTGAATCGCACGGGTAGTTTGGATATTTAGTGCCGCACCCTCGTCAACTGTCTCCCCGAGAACATTGAAGATTCGGCCAAGGGTATCATTGCCTACAGGAACCGAGATTGGCTGTCCTGTATTAACGACTTTGGCTCCCCGAACGATTCCGTCCGTTGAGGCAAGAGCAACAGCTCGAACTTGCCCGCCTCCAAGGTGCTGCTGCACTTCAGCAACAATATATCCTTTCCCAGATGCACTTTGTACGTTTTCAATTTTAAGCGCATTGTATATCTCAGGTAAATCTTTTTCATCAAATTCCGCATCCAGAGTTGATCCGATAACCTGGACAACTTTGCCGATCGTTTCTTTCATTCCTATGGCTCCTAACTTGATGTTTAATTCAAAAACAAAATTTCAATTCTAAACAGTTCTTCTACTGTAGAGCGCTAACTCCACCTATAATTTCAGAAATTTCTTGAGTTATTTTTGCCTGGCGGGCTCTATTATAGGATCTTGTCAAGCTTTTGATCATATCGCTAGCGGCATCTGTTGCGGATTTCATCGCGATGCGGCGATAGATATGTTCAGCCGTAAAGGATTCAAGAAAAAACTGAAACAAATTCATCTTAAAGGCATAAGGCAAAATTTCATTGAGAATAGACTCTGCATCCGGCTCAAACAGATAATTGGCGACAAAGGTGGATGGAGCCGGCTGTTCAATTTCCTTTTTCTCCTGGACTCCCAGGGTAAAAGGGAGCAATTGATCCAGTACCGCATACTGCCTGGCTGCTGAAAAATATTTCGTATACACAATCAAAAACTCATCAATTTCAAAATTTAAAAATCTCTCCATGATAGTTACCGGCATTTTTTCAAATGCCTCGTAACTCAGCTTGTCATCAATATCAGTATGGCTTTGGGAAACTGGAACCCCATTAAATTTCATAAATGAGACAGCTTTTTTTCCAACAACGACAACTTCGACATCACGTCCCATTTTTGTCAGTTCCCGGTATTTATCTCGCCCCATTTTCATAACATTGGTATTGTACGCTCCGCACAATCCCCGGTTCGATGCTAAAATAAGCAAAAGGGTCTTTTTAGGATTTTCACGTTTCGCCAGCAAAGGACTGTTGGGACCTTCATCCCCGGAAACAAGGCGGGAAATAATTTCCCGCACTTTTTGATTGTATGGCTGACTGGCTCGAACTCTATCCTGAGCTTTTTTGGATTTCGCTGTAGACACCATCTCCATTGTCTTGGTGATCTTCTTGGTGTTGATTACAGATTTAATCCTTTTTTTTATCTCTTTTGTATTCTGACCCATATTCCGCTCTTTTACCTAAGCTACCTATTCGCTATGATTTAGGATAAAATCAAAGATTTTGCTCTCTGCGAAAACCTTCAATATGGCCTTGGATCATGGCTTTTAATTTCTCTTCATCGCCAAGTTCCTTGCTTTCCCGAATCACTTTCACTTCAGCAGGTTGGTTATCTTTGATAAATTGTACAAAGGACTCTTTCCACTTACCTACTGCAGATACTGGTAATTTATCTAGAAAACCCTTGGTTGCGGCATAGATAACAGCAACCTGATTTTCCACAGCTAAAGGCTGGTACTGTGGCTGCTTGAGAATCTCCTGAACCCTGTAACCACGATCAAGCTGTGATTGGGTTGCCTTGTCAAGTTCAGTACCTAGTTGGGCAAATGCCTCCAACTCCCTGAAAGAGGCAAGATCCAGTCGCAGGAAGCCAGCAATTTTTCTCATCGCTTTAATCTGGGCATTTCCACCTACGCGTGATACAGAAATACCTGGATCCACCGCAGGACGCTGGCCAGAGGCAAACAGATTCGTTACAAGGTAGATCTGTCCATCTGTAATCGAAATTACATTCGTTGGGATATAGGCGGAAACCTCTCCCTCCTGTGTCTCGATAATCGGAAGAGCAGTTAAAGAACCGCCGCCCTCGGCGTCGGATAATTTCGCGGCTCTTTCGAGAAGCCTGGAGTGCAGATAAAATACATCCCCAGGGAAAGCTTCACGACCTGGAGGTCTTCTGAGAAGCAGGGACAACTGTCGGTATGCATTGGCCTGTTTTGAAAGGTCATCATAAACACACAGGGTATCCTTACCTTTTCCACTGCTATCCTTGGTGTACATAAAGTACTCCGCCATAGCTGTTCCAGAATAGGGCGCAATATACTGCAACGGAGCTGGATCTGACGCTGTGGCAGAGACTATAATTGTATGCTTCATCGCATCGTTAGCTTCCAGGCGCTCCACAATGGCAGCTACGGTAGATTGCTTTTGACCGATGGCCACATAAACGCAGATAACTCCACTATCTTTCTGATTGATAATGGTATCAATGGCTATCGCAGTTTTTCCTGTACTCCGATCTCCAATAATGAGTTCGCGCTGACCCCTTCCAATGGGAATCATAGAGTCAATAGCCATAATTCCTGTTTGGAGAGGAACCTTAACAGGTTGTCTTTTTACGATACCCGGAGCCAATAGCTCTACAGGTCTGGTTTGGGATCTTTGGATAGGCCCTTTTCCATCCAGAGGATTGCCCAGTGGGTCAACGACTCGTCCGACCAGAGCCTCGCCAACTGGCACCTCAAGGATAGTTTTCAATCTTTTTACCTGAAAACCCTCTTTTATCTGGGTATATTCTCCAAGAATAACAACACCAACGGAATTTTCTTCCAGGTTAAATGCCAGTCCTTTGGTTCTTTCTTCATCGCTGAACTCCAGCATCTCTCCAGCCATGACATTACGGAGTCCATGGACTCGTGCAATACCATCACCGACCTCAAGAACAGTACCAACTTCGCTGACATCCAATCCTGATTCAAAGGATTCAATCTCCCGCTTAATGACTGAGGCTATCTCTTCTGTTCTAATTTTCATAGATCTCTTCGCTCCTCAAATTACTGGTGATAATTTTCTCACGCAGAAGTTCCAATTCTCTGGCTACTGATTTATCAGCGACCGTATCATTAATCTGAATTATCAAACCGCCCAATATTGAGGAATTTACCTCATTGTGAATAACAGGACTCATCCCACTGGAAGAGGATAGACTCTTCTCCAGTTGAGAAATTGCGGCCTTTTCTAATGGAACAGCAGTTTTCACATAAACATGAATCTTATTCTGCAATTTATCTAATAAACCATTGTATTCATAGATGATTTCATCCAGAATGCTAGTCCGATCCTTCTGGATCAGAATTTTTAAGAAATTAAGAACGTTTTTATTTATACGGCCTTTAAAAACTTTTTCCACCAGGGAGAGTTTTTCTTTTTTATTCATCTGGGGGGATGAGTAGATATCTGTTAACTTTGGAAACTCGGCAAACACTCTTTGAACCTCAGAGAATTCTTCCCGAAAAAGCTCCAAAGAATCCTGTTCTTGCCCCAGAGTCAAAAGACTCTCAGCATAGACAACTGCTACTTTATTAGTACGCATATCAACCTTCTCATGCCTAAAAACAGTATATTTGACCAAATTTCCAATATTTCAGCAAAAGCCGCCATCTGATTTTTGCAGATATAGACCAATCATCCTATCAATGAGATGATTGACCAGATTTCCGAGAGTCCTCATACTCTCCGATCGCTTTATCTATCAGAGATTTATGATCTTCACCCTTCAGGCTACCAGCTATAACCTTTTTTGAAACCATGACGATAAGATCAGCCGCATAATGTTGGATTTCATCCAAGGCCTTGCGCTTGGAAAGCTCAATATCCTGCTTGGCCTTTTCTTTAATCTCTTCAGCTACTTTTTCAGCCGCATCTACGATACGAGCTTTGACCTCTTCCGCCTTGATTCGACTTTCCTGAATCATAGAATTGGCCTCATCACGAGCTTTTGCCAGCTGTTCTTTGTATTCGGATAAAGACTTCTCTGCTTCAAGCCTTGCATTCTCGGCTCGCTGCAAATCACCTTCGATTTTATCAGCTCTCTGATCCAGCCCTTTTAAGATAGGCGCCCAGACAAACTTCCAAAGAATCAGCACAACAAATAGAAAAGTGACCACGGTCCATATCATTAGCCCGGGATGAACATTCAATAAATTTTCCATCAGGTTTCTCTTCCTCTAAAGATTTCTCTTATCCTCAACAAATCAGAAGCCATCAACTGACATTTATATACAAAAGGATAATCCTCCGGAAATACCGTAAAACCATATTTCCGGAAAACCAAATACCTTAAAAATAGTGCCTGCCAGGCCTAAACTGAATGTGAATCGACCGCCACAACCTACTTATAAAGCAAATTTCGGCAGCCGCACAGAATAAAGAAAAATTTACTTTGTTGCCAAAAGAATCGCAATAACCAGACCGAAAAGACCAATACCTTCGATCAGAGCAGCAGCAATAATCATCGCTGTTTGAACTTTTCCTGCAACTTCAGGCTGTCTTGCCATACCTTCCAAAGCAGAAGCAGCCAGACGGCTAATTCCATAAGCAGCTCCGATTACAACCAATCCAGCTCCCAGTCCTGCAGCTAAATATGCCAATTGCATTGTTTCCTCCTCATTAACCCTGAATCATTTTTAATTTTGATAAGAAACTTTTTTATAATTTTTATAACAAAAGTCAAAAACCCGCTTTTCTTGTAAATCAAAAATCGTCAATGGCGGTGCATCGCCGAACCAACAAAAAGTGCTGTCAGCATTGTAAAAATATATGCCTGCAAAAAACTCACAAACACCTCAAGCATGTTGATCGCTATGGCACCTGCCACGGAAAAGGGAGCAACCGCGAGGGATTTGAACTGAAAAATCATATACAAAAGAACTATAATAACAACATGGCCAGCGGTCATGTTCGCAAAAAGACGTATTGTCAGGGCAAATGGTTTTGTAAAAAGCCCAATAAACTCAATCGGCCACATAATAAACCAGAGAGGCCAGGGAACACCCATTGGAACAATATTTTTCCAGTACGCCAGCCATCCCTGCTCGATCATCCCGACAAGCTGGATCAACAAAAAACTCAGCAGAGATAAGCCAGCAGTGACAGCAACATTTCCTGTCGTGGTGCTGCTATAAGGAATTAGGCCGATAAGATTGGAAAAAAGGATAAAAAAGAAGAGCGAAATAAAATAGGGAGTCCAACGCAAGCCATGTTTGCCCATGTTTTCCAAAACAACATCATTGCGGACAAACAAAATAAAAACCTCCACAAAACCGGAAAAACGACTTGGACGAGCCAAAGGCTGCCGCGCCGTTCTACGCCCCAGCAGGCCAAACAGTAAAACCAGCCCTGCTGCCACCCAAAGCAAAATGACATATTTTGTAATGGAAAGATCAAGAGAGAATCCGCCAATCTCCAGGGGGGGCAGGTGAAAAATGGGAGCTGTGTCACTTAGGTGATGAGAAATAATATCCATTACGCCTTCACCGCCATGGCCATGGGGGCCAGCGGCATGACCAGCAGAATCGCTTACATGCTTTCCTGCTGCCGCAACTGTTTTTGCCAATCCAGCTTCATTCATTGAATGGACTCCAGAATCATCTCATGAAATATGAAAAAATTTTGCGTATGTGAAAAATTATTTATTCTGCAAAAAAGTGTAATTCGACATACTTTGCACAACACAAAGTATTGCCGCAAAAAACCAATTCATGTTTGGAATATGATAACTGTCGCCATTGAGCAGATTTACGGGTTACATGTCAAGGCAATATTTTTAAGATAATCCGAAAAAGAGAGAAAGACCTCGATAATTATTTCTATCATTTCAAGGAACCCTAATTGGAATGAGTTAAGTTCTCACCCTTCACACCTGATCTCTTCATTCAGACCTAAATGGATCTTTCAAAAACATCAAAGGGATCAGTTCAAAAAAGAGGGTATAAAAAAAGAGGGATAGAAAAAGAATCGATATATATAAAAGTTTGTCCGGATCCATATAATAGGTGCAACCAAAAACAACAATAAAAAAAACCGCGCGCATCAACATACTGAAGACAAATATGGTTAAAAAATGGGTAAAAACAGAACCTTTAGGCCAGAATTTTTTCAGGAGAGCCCAGTCCTTATTTCTCGCAAAAACAAAACTTACAGGCAATAAAAAAGTTACAGAGAACCATATCAAAAAAATTAACCCCAGTGTCAGGCTCGAACTCCACAGTAAAAAGTCCGGGTGCAACATAAACGATAAAAAACCAACGAGCAGAATCCCTATTGTACCATAGATAAGCGCCATTAGCAGCAGTTTATTCTTTATTTTCGTCACTCATTTCCCTTTCCATGTTTTTTGCACTGCGCAACAGGTGGTAGAGTGCTATGGCAAAGCCAAGCAACATACCGGCAATTGTGCCCCAGGGATGGAAATTCCATTCTCTTTCGGCGTAGTAGCCCAATGCAAAGAAAATTAAAATGGTTAAAGCAAACTGCAGCCCAAGATGCGAATAATGAAATAGGGTCGGCCCTTTTTTTTCTGCATGAGCCGATTTTTTATCAAATTCCGGAAGACGAGGGAAATTTTCCACTGGCTCCTACCTGTTTCTATCTCTCTATGGTGGCAATACCATCACGGAATGAACTGGTTAGTCCCAGAATCCCTCCATGCGGCTGAAAGTTCTGCCTTCTATACTAAAGGCATTTTGGTTTTCGGATATCGCAAGGCAATGCCAGCGATGTCGACGCACCCTTTAGCCAGTATTTACTGTTTGCAATGGACTTTGTGCCAAAAGGACGTTGGTAATACCACGACCTGGCATTACCCGACGCAAGGCAATGCCATG
>DYNZ01000350.1 GCA_020720805.1 Leptospira biflexa
GATATATCTATCGATCATTTCAGCGACAGTGTGCCGCTTCGATTCCACCGTTTTGAAATGACGGCCATCTCGCATGGCACTTTCCGTGTCTTGAGCCCATTTCTTTGCGTCGGTCTTCCTGGCAAACGTGGCAGATTGAGCGGGAAACCCTTTCAATCTAATGAGCACTCGATATTTTATCCCGCTCTTGCCTTTGACCTCCTGAATATTTGCCATGGTGGTACCTCGTAAAAGTGATCTGGTTTGCACCGGTCGGAAAACACAGAAAAAGATAACAAGTTGGAAGCCGCGTATTCCACTGAGTCCGGCCACCCCGTATCTTCTCAGTTTTTCAGCCTTCAAAATTTGTTATGGAATCACCTGGTGCCGATATTCGGAGGGGGAGAGGTGAACCTGGTGAACTTGGTGAACTTGTTTTAAGACTTCTCTTACTCGTGGAGCCATATCCTTTTTGGGGTCTTGTTCAAATTCTCAACCGCATTCCAGAAGTTGCTCAAACAAATGAACCGACCATCCGACAACAGGAATGGCTGAGCAGCAGAGTGGCGAATGATTTTTTTCAGTAATTCTCATGGGCCATACATCGCATTTTAATTTCACTCCTTGGCCTGAAATGATCACTTCGTGCCAAGAGTCGGATTCCAAATCCGGTGCCTGAGAGATTCAACTGCCTGTATTTGTATTGCTTTTGTCGTGATAGTTGACATTTAGTACACTTTAAGTGCATTTATTATTTTTTTAGCTAAATTTGAAGCCCTGCTCCTCAAACCCGGAACCTTGGAATTTCACCAACTGAACTATCTGCCTTTTTTCTTGGATGCAGCCTGAGCCAAAGCACTTGCGGCTGCGGATTTTGATTCTGCGCTAGTTCTTCCATCCCGCATAACTGACGATGCTTTTGTCGCTACTTTTGGCGATGTCGTTTTGTTCGGAGCCTTTGTCTGGCTCAGTGTGCTTGCTGCTGCTGATTTTGATTTAGCCCCCGTGCTTGAATTATTAAGTACTTTGGATGCGCTCGTAGCCGCTGCCGGTCTCGTTACTTTCGATTTCGTCATTTTTTTCTCATGTTTTGGTGTTTGATGGGGAGTGTTTTTACATTGATTGAAATATAAACGCGAATATTTAATATGTCAACTTATGACATATGTGGTATAGCTATATTTTGCTATGGTGGGCCATTGAGAATATCTACTTTATATGGTA
>DYNZ01000351.1 GCA_020720805.1 Leptospira biflexa
GAAGGGGGCGGCCCGGACAAAATCCGCCGCCGTCGCGCCCTCGCCGCGCGGATTTGGGACAAATATCTCCTCTTGCCCTGCCTGGTATCTTGTGTATTCTTTCAGCATGAGTGTTGAAGAAATCAAGAAAGGTTTGGTAGCGCTCTCTGAAAATGAGCAAAGAGAGGTCACCGCATTTCTATTCCACATTCGTCACTCACATGGAACTGATTATCAGAGCATTATAACAGCCAGATCGGCTGATGCGGACCCCTCTCATTGGGTAACCCCCGAGGAATTTCAGAAACGATTGGATCAGCAATAGCTGCATGCCAAGGTATGATGTTTATATGCATCTTGCTCTTCTGGAGCAGATGCCAAAATCCGGAGCACAGCGTCGCAGAATTATGGACTTTATCTTCAGTCTGCGAGATCATCCACATGCTCTCGGAGACTACACTGACAAGGACACCACATTAAGAGCACGTGAGGTAAAGCTTATTGGCGATTACGCGGTCACATACTGGGTCGATAGCCCGGTTAAGGCCGTTATGGTCGTAGACGTGCGTCCTGCTGATGAATAAAAAAATAGGCCGGTGCAGCTAATCCCGGTTCATCCAAAATCAAAAGGAGAATCAAATGGCTAAAGAATGGGAAAACAAAAAAGAGACCTTCAAGGTAGTGGACGTAAGAAATTTAACCGGTAATTTTTTACCGGGCCTTATCGGCAATGCCGGAAAGGTTAAAGTGGGTGACGGGATGTGTGTGGTTCAGAGCTTTGAACCGATTCCGCTTTATTCCGCTATGGCTGATCTTGGTTTTGAGCATCTTACCGAGAGGGTTTCGGACAGTGAGTATCGCGTCTATTTTTGCCGGGTTGAGAACAAGAAAGAATCTTTTACCGGTGTCGGGGATATGCCACTGAAACCGACCGCCATTTTGAATTTCAAGAAAATCGACAACTCTTTGGCTGACATCGTGGTAAACTTTTGGAATTTGGTTTGGGGAAAAGAAACCACAGCCATTGATCAAAAAACCAAACTGCTTTTATCATTGGCCAACGGCGTGGGCGCGGGCAGATATCGGCAGGCGACACGTGAATTGGTGAAAGCCTACGCTCTGGGTGTCAACGTTGCCGAGCTGGATGAGCTCTTTTCTATGTTCGTCTGGAATGGGGGTGTCGGGACATTTGCCTCCGAGATAGGGCCTTCTTCTCTGTTCGG
>DYNZ01000120.1 GCA_020720805.1 Leptospira biflexa
TCCCCCATTGCTTCGATATCTTCTTCAAGAATGGTAAATGACCAGCTCTCCTGAAAATAGTCCACTGTAGAATTAGACCTAAATTTAAGGAAAAGTTTATGCTCTCCCGGGATTAAATCGACAGGTAGAATAACAGCAATATGCCCAGCTGAATATTGTATGCTGTTAGATATATCTTTTCCGTCAAGTTCAAGTTGAATAGAAGAAACATCAATTGAATTGGAAATTTTTGATATTGAAACGGCAATGTTCGGTCTGCGGTCAGTATGTTTAGAGTCTGGCTTTGGAGAAATAATATCGATTACGTTATTCAACTGGCTTTTATCTATTTTAATTTTGAAAGGATTGCTATCAGGATTCGTTTTGGGAAGAGTAATCTTTTGGCCAGCCGTGTAAGCGGCGAGGTAATACTCTGTTCCTAGATCTTTCACAAAATGTCCAGGGATTTTTGCATTAAATTTTCGCCCATTATTCATCATGGGAACCATAATATAGGCTGTGCTCCCGTTTGTTCTAACGTAAAGCTCCATTCTATCGAATGATCCTATCTTATTAGAACCAGCAACTACTTCAATATCCTCACCTGGAATAGCCAGCTGCCTGGGGCTGTGAATAATCTCCTCTGCAAAAATGTTCGAAACAGGCAAAACTAACAGAAGAAGCAGATGCAGTAATTTTGGCTTCATTCTGACTGAGGCTGATTCGAAACATAGGCCTGAACTTCAGCACTTGGGTTACCAAGTTTTCCGGATCGAGATATTGTTCTAACTGTATACAGATATTTTTTTCCTGCAGTAATCGTGTTGTCAGAAAAAGAAAAAACGTCAGCTTCAACTGGTTCAGTATTAAGAACCTCTGTTTTTCCAGTTTCAATGTCTCTTCGAAAAACCTTATATCCTGCGATTGTATTTTGTTTAGGATTTGTCCAGGTTATGGTGATATTTAGATCCACGGAACTTGGGTAAGCTTGAAGGTTTTTTACCACGGGGAGAGGCGGCGGGAATATGCTTGTTTTACTGGATAAACTTGGTCCACTGACTTTCCCTTTCTTAGAAACAGCCACTACATAATATTCAACTTCTTCGGCGTCGGTATCCAGCACTTCTGAAAATATTGGATTAGATGCTGCTACGGGTTGTGCATTAACCTTTTCAAATTTTGGTTGGAGATTTGTTTTTCGGTATACATTAAAAGAGGCTAACTCAGAAGTTACGACCGGCTTCCACGAAACCAGAACTTTGTTTTGCTGCGCCGTTGCTTTAACCATAACCGGAGCTACGGGTGGTCTGTAGTCTTCCGTTGTTATGGCAGCAACCTCTGAAGGTTTTGAAAGATTGCCATAATCGTCTCGGTAATGAACGCGATAGTGATACGTAGTACCCGGTTTAACATCTTTATCAATAAAACTGTTTTGATTGGGTTCAATATGGCCAATGGAAACATACCCTTCGTTTTGGGTCAGAGAGCGAAAAACCTCATATCTATCTATTCTTTCATGGATTGGCGACTGCCAAATAATTTTAACGAACTCTTCCTCAAGTTTTGCTGTGACACCTGTTACGGCAGGCGGCTTATTCAACGGCTTAATGGCAACGGACATGGCGATGGAATAGTCAGATTCAACGCCTGTTTTCGTCATAATTTTCGTTTTATACCAGAAAGATTTGCCAATGTCATTTTCAGAGATGTTTATATCTACAAAGCGGTCTGCGTTTTTCGGGATAGGGGTATTATTTATTTTGATAAAGGTTTTTTCATTCAGCCCGGCTTTATAAACATCATAGTATGCAACATTGCCACCTTCGGAGGGCTTCCATCGAATTAATACGCCACCCTCGTTAGACTGTTCTGCGGCAATCATAAATAGAGGAGTTGGCCTGTCCTTGCTTATGGCAATTCCTTTGGCTTTTTTAGAGAACTCACTTTCAAGGCCAGAAAAATGAACGCTCGTCACCGTGTACCAGAATTCCTGGCCTTCCTGCACCTGGTCCTGATACGTTACAATGCCTCGCCCCGGGTTATCCTGCTTCTTTTTCTTTTTTTTTGATGTGTCAGAATCAGAGGAGTCCGAAATTTCCTCAGATTCAGCATATGCGATAATGAGCGGATTGATTTTTTTATATTCTCCCTGTTCTTTTTCATTTCTGTAAACATTGTACCCTAAAATTCCTTGTTGCTTAGTGACAGGAAATTTAAGTACTATCATTTCTTTGGCAGATTCAGCTTTTAATTCTGCCGGAGGAGAAATTTGGGGAATATCAGAAGAAAAAACAGATGTAGAGGCAATTATTTTTCCATCGGTTGACCTTACCTCGTAGTGATATTCGGTCTTTGGTTTAATGTGCTTATCTTTGTAGACTATGCCGAGGGCTTCGGCAAGTGGGTAGTAGTAGAAACTTGCGAAGCGAATAGCTGTAGATTCATTCAGGAATTGATCGTAAAGGTCGTTTTTTTTGGTTTCAAGCTGTTCCGGGGCCGTGTCCTTAAAATAGTCTTCTCCCAGCGACTTTAGAAAGGCTGCTCTGTTTTGGACCTTCCTTACCGGCTTATCATTTATTTTTATCCATTTTTCGTTGCCAGCCATTTTTCTATAGATATCAACTGAATCCGTTTGCTCTTTTGCTCGCTCCCAGCGCAAAAAAATGTAGTCTTTGGCGGGAGATGCAACCATTTTCCCAGTTTCTGCCAAAAGGGGAAATGCTGTTCCCCAAAGGATCAAAAGTATCCCTGTAAGCTGCAAAATTCTTTTGAATGCTATTTCCATGATAAATCCTTGTCAATAAGTATAGTAAAGCTTCCCTTGAATGTTTCTCCCGATAATCCCTTAGCGTCAACACGTCCACGGGCAAACGGTCTCTCTTTGTTTCTAAAGTGAAAATTATCTATCTCTACGAGGCCCGAAACAGATCGGAAAATAATATCGTTGTTTCGTTTTATGGTTATATTGTTACCACCAAAATCAGAAGAGAGATTAATATTACGGGGCATTTTCCGACCTTTTTCAAGTGAAATGCGCAAGGTAATTAAATCCGGATTCTCCACATGCTGAATCACCAGACTCCTTTCTAATACAGCAGCTATAAGTTTCTGGGGAGACTTGTATTGCGCCAGGGTTTTTTCTCCGGTCGAAATTTCCCATAGAGCAGATGACTCATCAGGAGACTTTGTGCATCCTACTAAAATTAAAACTGGTAACAATACCCAAATTATATTTTTACTGAACATTTGGCTTTATTTCTCCTTTGTGCATATCGTAAAACCAGCCGCCTCTGTTATCTTTATCAAAAGAGATGCGTTGAGATCTGCTGATGTCTTCCTCGGGGACAGTACCCAGGGTATTTTGAAGTTCTTCCATGGTTTCAGGGTATCTATTTTTTTCCTGAGCAAATTTATTTAATTTAATTTTCATTAAGTACTGTTTTCTGCGGGAAGCGTTAATTTCCTCTATGGACTGAGGTTCGCTTAGATTATTGCGGATTTGTGAAACTCCAGAACCCTGCTTGGCCGTGTCTGCATTCTGTTTCACAGAAGCGGCGAGCCTGCTGTTCAGTTCGTCAACCTTCTGTGAAATACTCTGTATTTGTGCCTGCAGTTCAGAGTTTTGCAGAGATTGAACACTTTGCTCAAACTCCGCTATTCTTTTCTGGGTGATAATGTGGGACCATAAACCTGCAATAGCAAGAATCAAAATCCATATATAGCTTTGTGCCAATAATTGACGGACATTTTTAAGGTGCGATAATGGGCGCTTAATCATAGATTACATCTCCGGAAAATTGTTGATTATGTCTACCTTTCCGTTCTGTGCATTGTATTCAATCTCGCCCTTTTCCGGTTTAGGATCTATTCCAGGATACTGAACAGCATAGAACTCTAGAAGCTCTGATAAAGTCGCAGGGAAAAAACCTGTTGCAACTTTGACTCCATTTGCGGTCTCTTCAAGAGTACCAATCAGCTTTTTGTCTTGATTGGATATTTTACTGCTTTTAGCAAGCTTAACCATGCTGCGTTTGATTTCAGAGGTTCCGGCAGCAGATGCAAAAATAATAGTGTGTTCGTTTGCTCCCAGAATCTCCCCACGCAATTGAGTGCCGTCGTTTAGAATAACTATATCGCTCGCCTGAGCAGTGACTGGAGGAGCAAGGTGAATGTTACCTGTTTTATTATTATAGTCCCAGGTTCCAGTTAAAGCGGCAGGAATGCTGCGAAAACCGAGTTTAGATAAACAAAGTACCGTATCCCTGAGTTCTTTTGGATATTTTTCTTCCGTAAGGTAGTATTCCTTCACGCAGGATTGGAGAATTTTCTGGTTTTCGGCGTCAATCTCTGAATCTATTTTTTTTGTCTCTGCAGCTAAAGTCTGAAGTTTTTTACCTACACTCCCGCGTCTATACTGTACAAGAACAGAAAATGTGTGATTAAGTCCCAACTCGGGGTCTATGGAAATAGAGTAGTCGCCTTGAAGGTTGTAGAGCGAATTAAAGTCATACCTTGCAGAAAAACCGCCAGCAGGATTTAATACATCGTTTCTGTATACATAGCCCGTCCGCAGGGTAAGCATGTCATGAAATGTGTAAGCAATTCCCTGGGAAAAACCAAAGGAATGATAGAGGTGATAGCTTATGTTATGGTATACCTGAAGATTATGGGTTCTGCTGGAAAGAATTCCGTAGCGGCTGCCAGAAATAATTTCGAAAGGTTGCTTCTCAGGAGTCTGGGCATAGCTGTAGTCAGGTCCCAGATTGCGCAGTCCAAGGCTAAAAGCAATATTATAGGGACCAGAGTAGGGGAGCAGTTTTATAGCGTCTATATTCTTCTCCCAGATCCCTCCGGCATCCAGGGCAAAAACATCAGCATGGTACTCTGCAATGGAAGAACGTAGATAGCGAACAGTACCACCAGTATGGTACAGGCCAGAAAATATCCTGCCCCATATCCCACCGTTATCAGAGGTCATCCGAAAAGAGCGGGCTCCTGTTATAGAAAAAAGAAACTCTTGATTAGAAAAATTGCTTACGGATTTTCCGTAATCGTTTACTTCAGAAACTTCGACAGGGCTGGAAGTGGCCAGTGCGAATGCACCGTAGTACTGCTGGTAAGAGCCCAGCAAAGACAGACCAGTGATAGTGGAGGAATAGTCGTTACCAGACTGGTAAAGAGATCCAGCCAGAAAAGGAGCTCCAGTAATAGAGGCAGGGTTCAGAGAGAGATTGGTTAAATTTCCAGCCTCGGCATGCATGCTGCCACCCGCACCTTGAGATACCGTCGAGAAATTCTCCGAAGATAACAGATCGTTAGCATGGACTGGCAACCACCAGAAATACAGCCCTAATGCAAGCATGGAAAAAATGCTATGCGGGATTCTGATTACTAAAAAAGAATTGGGCGGATCCATTTTGTCCATAAAAAGCTCCAAAGAGTACTATTGTTCAAAAAATGCTTTGGAATGAAATTGTCAACTGTAATTTGCAAATTAACGAAATAATGACAATGGATTTTCCTGTCCGGTTGATTGCCATGATGCTTCTGGTTTGGTATACTCAAGACTCATTCAATAAACAAAAAATAATTTGTCGCCAAAGCGGCTGCCGATTCTATGGAATCAGTCGTCAGGTTGAGCAGGCAGTTCTCATGGAATCGCTATTTAATCTTCCGGCCTCTGAACTGACCCCCCTGGGGTCAGTTCAGGCTGCAAGTTCAGCTTGAGTAGTCTGCAAAGCAGAGCAGTTTACCCTGACATGAAATGGACGCAGTTGCTCAGTTTACACCGAGTAGCGAAGCGTATCGAGATCATTTTCTTGACACAGCCAACAGTACCTCGAGTGTCTCACATGCTCGAAAATCTGGAGCCATACTTTTCCTCGCCAGATAGAATAGTGTGGGATCTGTTCAAAAACAGAGAGGATGCCATCGCGTTCTTTATGGCGTACCTGCCAGAAAAACTCACAGGAATTCTCGATCTGGAGAATCTAACCTATCTGCCAGAGAATTATATCGACCCCAAATTTCGGGAGCACAGAACCGATCTCCTTTTTGAGATTGCAACAAAGCACGGAAATCTCACCCAAATAGCTCTTTTGTTTGAGCACAAGACCTCACCGGATAAATCGGACTATACGCAGCTGCTGCATTATGTCACATACTCACGGTTTGGTACCTACCAACCGCGCCCCGCATTATGTCTCATACTCACGGTTTAGTACCTACCAAGCGCATGCCGCATTATGTCACATACTCAC
>DYNZ01000352.1 GCA_020720805.1 Leptospira biflexa
ATTGAGCTTTACCTAGAAAAATAGACACGAGAAATGGCTAAAAATGATCATACTCGAACTCGCAAGGAGTTCGATACCCGATAGAAGAATTCAATCGGTGTGGATTATAAAACCTTTCGATATATTCAAAAAGACTTGATCTCGCCTCCAATCTTGTTTTGTAATCATAATGATGCACCCATTCGGTTTTTAGTGCGGAAAAGAAAGACTCCATGGGTGCATTATCATAAGGGTTTCCAGAACGGCTCATACTGCAAATGAAACCATATTCTTTGAGTATGGCTTGATATTCAAGACTTGCATACTGAATACCTCGATCTGAGTGGATTATCAATCCACGACCTGGTCTCTGCCTTTTATAAGCCATTTTGAGTGCATCAATGACCAGCTTTCGTGTCATGGTCTTATCCATCGCCCAGCCTACAATCTTTTGGGTGAACATATCCTTGATTACGGCCACATAAAGCCAACCTTCTCTGGTTGCAATGTAACTGATATCAGAAACCCAGACAGCGTTGGGTCTTGTGGCTGAAAAGTTCTGCTGTAAGAGATTGCTTGCCACAGGATAGGAATGTTTGGAATTGGTAGTAGCCTTGAATCTGCGTTGTTTCCGGGATCGCAGGTGATTTAGCCGCATTAACCGAGCTACCCGGTTCTTTCCACATAAAAATCCTTCTCGACGCAGTTGAGCTGTTACTCGTGGGCTGCCATATGTCGATCTCGAACCGTAATACACGGCTTTGATTCGCTCCACTAATTCCTGTTCCATCTTTTTCTTCGGGCTATCTTTCCTCTTCTCCCAAGCATAATACCCGCTCCGTGCAACTTGCAGGGCTTCTGCCATCTTCTTTACTTCAAATTGCGGGTTGTGTCTTTGCATGAATTCGTACTTCATTTCTGTGGTCTGGAGAAGATGGCTATTGCTTTTTTTAGGATGGCTACTTCCTGCTCCAAATCTGCTACACGTTTGTTAGCTTTCCTCAACTCGGCTTCTTCGCTGCGTTGGTGTCCACTCCCTACAAATGGTTCCTCTGGATTTTCCTGATACTTCTGGATCCATTTGTAGATTGTGTTTTCATGCACTCCTATATCCTGTGCTACCTTCCGAACATCTTGTCCTAGTTCAGTCACTAGCCGGATTGTCTCTTTCTTGAATTCCGGTGAATATCTGGTCCCATTTCTCATCTCACATCTCCTGGTT
>DYNZ01000353.1 GCA_020720805.1 Leptospira biflexa
TCTATCACAAAAATTTGGGAAAAAAATATTAAGATTCAGAATTTAATTAGGCTTAATCTAATCTATCCATTTCGTTCTGTTTCCGTTCTGCCAAATTCCTCTCCTTTTTTTACCAAATTGATCATAGAATTCTCCTTCGCCTTCCTGGGCGCCTTTTTTCCAGGTTCCAATGACCTTGGTTCCATCCTTGAATACATACTCACCGCGGCCTTCCTTAAGATCGTTTCGGTAGTAACCGCGGTAGCTTCTACCATCAGACCATTTGAAGAGGCCTTCTCCGTGCATTAGGTTATTCTTGAATTCTCCCTCGTAGATTTTGCCACCTGAGGAGGTATGCTTTCCCCATCCCTCGATATTGTCGTCTTTGAACCCTCCTTCGTAGTGGTCTCCGTTAGGCCAGACATAGTTTCCTTTTCCCTCCTTCAGTCCATTTACAAAGGTGCCTGTGAATACACTGCCAGTGGAAGATGTTTCCTCTCCATTTCCGTGCTTAACACCATTCTTGAAGTGGCCGAGGTATTTGTAAGAATCGATCTTTGAAAAGAGAAGCCCGAAGCCATTATAGAGACCATGCTTCCATTCGCCTTTATAATAATTTCCAGAGGGTTCTACAAACATGCCTCTTCCAGACTGTTGATCATTCTCCCAGTATCCATAGTAGCTAGATCCGTTAGGCCAGATGCAGTGACCAAGCCCTTCTCTCCTTCCATTTATGATTTCTCCCTTGTAGGTTCCCTGCTCAAAGCACTTGTAGATGAATGGAGATTTGTCAACTTTTTCTTTTAGGTCATCTGGTAAGACACTGAAGATCTCTGCAAGCAGTTTGGCACATGGAGCTGAGATTTTGTTCATTTCTCTCACTTTTGTTGGCTCCTCAAAGTGATCATCTACAAGTTCTGGGGTCTGGTTAGTCTCTTCTATTATCTTCTCAGGAAAGGGGATCTCGTCTTCAACCTTGTTCTCAAAAAAGAAGTCAATTGCGCTAGAGTTGTGGGAAAGCTCTTTCAATAGCTTTATATCATGAGAACCCTCTTCAATCTCATTTTTTCTATTCTCTCGGTTATCAGCGACACAGCAGTTATTTCCCATAATTCTGAATTGTTGAATTTAAAATATTATAGCAAAAATCTCAAGTACAAAATTTTGAGAACTTGGGGTTTGGGGTTTGGGGTTTGGGGTTTGGGGTTTGGGGTTTGGGGT
>DYNZ01000354.1 GCA_020720805.1 Leptospira biflexa
ACAAAGTGGCATTCATGTTTTATATATTAATCAATATATTGGAATTCGTATAGACCCTCAGCACGGTTACGACAATCAGCCAGGCCAGCCCATACGCCTGGAAGTGGAATTGCGCGACGACGGTCTGTGCATTGCGATTCACGATTGGGGCCTCGGCCTGCCTGGAGACATGCTGCCGTCCGTGGCCTGCCCAGCGGTGGACGAGACCGAGGTTCACGCGCTGCCTGAAAACGGCTGGGGACTTTATCTGTTGACCACCTGCCTGGACAGGTTGGATTATGCCACGGAAAGTAAGCATAACATCCTGTCTATGGTCAAGTTTTATCCAACCTCCTAATATTTTGCCTCTCGTTTAAGGCGAGACAACAGCGTTGATAGGCGGGAGAGGAAATGTAAAAGAGATTATGTCAGCCAATAATGTGGTTGTGCCTTAATCCGGTGCTGTCGGGCTTCCAGCGCCTTACGTTGGATAAACTGGTATAACGGCGCGATTTGCCAACGTGGAGAGAAGTCTATCCGCCATTCTTCTAGGTTATTTGAGACTTCTTCCTGAGAATCGCTATAATGGGGGTAATAAAGAGAAAATTGATGGAATTTCAAGAATAAATGGCTATCTCCCAGCCATTTTCCTTGTATGAGCGTTGTCTCGTATAATTCACGCCAGAGCCTGTCGCTCTTTTGGGCGCAACAGAAAATACCCTCATCCAGCAAAATTGCGCGCTCCTGCGTGGCAATTAGAATTCGGCAGCCAAAAATACTGGATGGCGAATCGCCTATCACATAGTAATATCCGCTACGTTGCTCTTCCTGGGTAATCCAGTCATTGATCTTTTCCGGTTTCATGGGCGTGACCTCGGCATCGGCTGGAAAAATAGGTTTATTTTGCCTGGGTAGGAATGGTTGTTTTGTTAGAAAACTCCTTTATGATGGGTGCTACAAACCTGCCAGGTCTTGAAGACCTAGCGGGTTTCTCGTTTGCATATGGCAACAACAGTAACGAGTGGCGTAACCAAAACTCTAGTTCTGGCATGCCACGGGACTGGCTGAAATAAGTCGCATAAATTTAGGATATAATACGAGTTTCCTAAGCATTGCCTTGAAGCAGGCTATTGTAGCAACCTTTTTTATCTCCCCATTAGTTCTACTTTGTCAGGTTTAAAGTTTTGACTAACAATAGAATTTTTGTTTTCA
>DYNZ01000121.1 GCA_020720805.1 Leptospira biflexa
CTTTGGTCACCGCATCAATCACCAGCAGGGTGACTACTTTGTACAACGCTGGCTGTACCTTCAGATTTTCAAGCTCCAGCACAACAAATTCGTCGTGACGAATGTCAAAGGTGCTGCGGCCACAGAAAAATTTGCCGTAAGACCCTTTTGAGGTGAAGTCGTAAATTAAGGATGCCAGCTTTCTGGCGCTCTCGACATGATTGGCGTCCACCTTCTCTGGTACGGTATTGGGAAGGTCGGGGATTTTTGCCAGATAATGGTACACATCATCAATATCCGCATTGTTGCCTTTGTCGGCAAAGGCCCACTCAATCGCGTCCCGCACGACATGCTTTTCTATTGATTTGCGATCTTTGGTGTCCGAATCATCGAGATATGCCATCTGCATTATCAGGGGAACAATTGCCGGTAACTCATTCTTGGGGTCATCTATATTTGTGAAGGGATTGAGGCATATTTTTGTATCAGGACTGAAATCCAGATACCTTGCTCCCAGCATATCAGCCATTTTTTTATAGGAACCACCAATATCAATGATGCGGATAATGGAACCGCAGGCGTAATAGTTGAAAGCTATAAAGTTGACCAGAAACGATTTGCCGGACCCGGTAGTGGCGCAACAAAAACAATTAAAGTTATTGGCTCCCTTGGCAAAAAAGTCCAAAGAGATAAGCTGCCCCTTACGCCCGGTAAAGATCAGGTTTGGCACTCCGCCTGACCCGGCAAAATCACCCTGCACAGGCAATAGGGGTGTGATCGAGGGAGCGGGAGCCAAAAAATCCCGTTCCAGATTCTCCAGGTTGCGATCATCGGTGTACAAACAAAAGGGAAAGGATGAGATCAAGAGGATTTTCATAATCCAGTTATCCCGCTGCATCACATATCCATTGTTCTCCCACAACCTCCGAACCCTGGTGAGCGATTCCCTGGCCACCTCAAGATTTTCATCCCATACCCAAAAAATGGGGACAATCTTCAAAAACTGTATGCCATGCTCAATGTCGTTTGTGGCTTCCATGTGTTCAGCCTGCTTCCGCCGGAGTAGTATTGACAGGGAACCAATAGCCTGTTGGTTGAGCATGAGATTGGTTTTGGTGTGGATTTTAGCCTCCATCCCCTTTTCAAAGACCACGTTGAGACAGTAGAGAAACGGCGTCCTGATCTGGTCGGCATCAGACATCAATCCCCATACCCCTCCAAACAGCGTGTTGGTCTGAAACGGGTCCACTTCGGGCGGGAAACTCTTGGGGGTGGTACAACAAAAATACCGTTCCCCGATCTGCATATGATCTCCGTTCTCCTTGATAGTGGTATCCGCATTGACAATCTGCTTATTGATCGGTATATCAATGCTATACGATGCCATATTCTTTTCAGGATACCCGTCCGGGTAGGTATTGAACAAACGTCGCGTCCAATCCAGCAATGCGCCCGGAGCCATATAGTTGGGATACAGATTCGCGGACCGCAACGTCTCATTGATATGGCGCTTGATGTCTCGTAATGGCAAAATCTTGTCTTTGATGCCAAGCTCTTCCGGTTTGGGCATACCCGGCGCATTCCCAGGGATTTTCACCGCCACCAGCAACCGGAAATTTCTGACAGGGATTCCGCTGCATTGTTCCAGTCCCTTTTTTCCTTGACTCAGAAAGTCTGTTACCCGTTTTGTGTTCTCGACAATAATGTCATCATGTCTGGTCCGGCTGTTACGATACGCCTTTATGATTGGGTCAATATGGGAATCGGCGTGAAGGATGAACTGAATGATCGTATCCTTGGGTACTCCAGCCCGGTAAATACCCTCCAGCAAGGTCATGGTCTTTTCACCCGCAAAAGTCAAAGGAATGCACTCCCACAGCATCCCCAGACTACTATCCTGGTTCCAATATATTTCCTCGGTCTCATCATACGCCAGATAATTCAGGTATGCCGAAAACGGATGCCGCCTGGTCAACTTGATAAGATCGGAGTGTTTCAGATATGAGGTATCCCCAAAGAGCAACCTTTGTATAAACGCTCTCATCGCCGCCCCCTGGTGGCTTTTTCACGGATGTCCGTCAACACCCATTGAGATTCTTTCAGTTTCAGATAGACGAACCGGGTCATAAACAGTTCATCGCCTTCCCCTTTGTACGGCAAAAGAAGAACCCGCATGATCTTGGGCGGCTCCAGCATTGGTTTGTCCGGTTCATCTAAAAGCTCCGTAAGAGTTTTATACCGGCTGTTCTGGGCAGAAAGTTTGTTAGGGTTTGTCTGGAGTGGAGACATAACCACTTTGATGGATTCATCAGAGGAACAGGGAACAGAGTCGCCATTGCTGTTTAAGCAATTACTGGAGTCCTTCTGTTCCGGGCATGGAACTGTCTCACCATTGTTGTTTTCGCAAGTAGCAAATGACATATCCGGTGGATTCCTGGCCTCTTCATACGCTGACGGGGTATCAATACACTTCCCCGCATCATCACGAGTGCGGCACCGGAAATTTTCTTCATAGGGATTTACGACACTGCATCCAGTCGCCATCATAGAGATGAGCAATAAAGCAAAGATTGATTTTGATGATTTCATAATGCCTCTTCTCTCTTGTCTTTGATTTCCAGTTCTTTGCCTTCGGAAACAATCACTGTTACTTTTTTGGTGGCCGCAACCTCGATCACCGGCGTGGTCTGCTTGGCTAAATTCATGTAAAACTCGGACAGGCTATGCGCCCCTTCCGAAAATCCGCCACCAATCGCGTATTTGGCAATTTGTGATGTATCAACCGACGATGTAGTGCCACCTGTCAGAGTCGATGTTGTCGTAGTCGTCGCCGCTGCTTTCAATGCGTCTCCAGCACCCTCAAAAAACCCGGCCATAATAGCCCTGGCTGTCGTTGCTCCCATCCGGGACACTACACGCCCGGAAAGACCTACCTTTGAATCTGAGTCCGTTACAAAGCCTTTTATGGGGGTGTCTATCACTGCACTCCCCTCGTTGGACAGACAGGAGAGAGAGACCAGACGCACATCGGCCCGCTCCTTGTCCAGTCTGCCAACGGCCTCGGCAATCACAAAGCATCCGGCAAGATCGGCCTTGATGTCATTGGGCAACACCGCCGGGGTCTGGATACGGAGCAAAAGGGGTTCCGATGTCCCGTTTCTCCCCGCGCTGGAAGTAGCAGCGTCGAAACCGGTCAAAAGACTCGCCTCCATAAAAGATGGGGGAAGATAAACTGTCCGTCCTTTTTTTTTATCGTCCTTGTCTTTTAGTGGCACAGCGGGTTGGTTTGAAATCACGGCAATTTTGCCCACGATTTTCTTCTCATTCTGTTGTCCTCTCCCCCCCCGGCCTTGGGGATCTGGCCCCATATTTCTGGAGCCGCTGACTGCCGCTCTGTTGTCGAATAAAGGTGTTCCGTTCGCATTGTATTGCTGTTTGCCTTGCTCATCGAGTAACGGTTTTCCTCCGGGCAACAATGTCGTCGATGAGCCGGTTATCTGTTCAGCATTAGGAATCGTTGGAAGTTTAGTATTGTTATCCTCTTTTTTTTCAGGAAGTTTCTCATTTTGCTGCTTTTTCATTTCAGCAACACTTTTTTGCAACTCATCTATCTCGCGTCCCTGTTCCTTGAGCATGGTCTTCTCAATTAGGTCTGGGTCAAGATAGATTTCCTTATTTCTATTCCTGCCGGTAGCTGTTTCCTGCTGCTGACCATCCCTTTTATTGGATCGTTGGTTGTAGCCAGTCACGGCAATCACCAGCACCAACAAACTCACCACCGTCCATACCAACCCCTTTTTCTGCTTGGGGGTCAAATTGTTGAATCGTTCGCGCAGAGTCATTGCACTTGCTCCCTATTTTCTACCACGAAAATCCTGGTTGCCCCCTGGGATGGCAAGATATGATCTTCGATAGCCACAGCTATAATGGAATCGCTGATTTCCATGTTAAGAAAGTCCTTCTCACGAATCTCGATCTTTGTTCCTGTGGTATTGGTGGCCTTGTACTCCATCAGCCTGAGACCAACTCCTTCCACGTCCAAAGTCAGGGTTTGAGTTACTCCAAGATCACCGCACATAGGCATGGGAACTTCATTCTTCATCACCTTGTAGCTTGGCGGATAAATACCTTCATACGCTTCCCGGATAACCTGTAATACCTGCTTTTCCAGGGGCATATTTTTGTAATGCTCAATATTTTTCTGGTAGCTCTCTTTGGCGGGTGCGGAAAGATTGATCGTGACGGATGGAATTTCCTGTGGTTCGGCAATCAGCGTATAGACCGCCCCGTTACAGACCACAAATAGTTCACTTGGAGCGTCCGCATAGGATAATTCCCCATTGAGATCCTCGGCCCGGAATTTGACAAAGGCGTTGTTACCTGAAAAATGACCGGTAATCCCCTTTTCTTCCGAAAAAATCAAATCCGTCATCGGGCCGGGACAGATAATCCGATTAATGTCTCTGTTGGATAACTGGATATATGTTGGCATCTCCGGTTGGATAATATTCACTGGAATAGGTGCATCAAAAACTGCTGCCACGTCTCTTTTGGTAATCGGCTTTGGCTCGATCACTGTTTTTTGTGGCGGAAGAATGGAGGTTTGATCTTTGAGATCAGGTGGTTCCTCCTTCTTGACGATGGGAGCGGATAATGCCGGTTCTACAGGATTTTTCTTAATCTGCTCGGTTATCTGTGGTGGAGCAGACTGCACATTGTCTGGAACCGGCGCGGATTCTTGGGGTGTGGCCATATCTTCCGCGTGTGCTGGAGAGATAGCCAGACATAACAAAAGAGTCAACCGCAAGGCTTTTCTCATTTTTTCTCCTCCTTCTTCGGCTGAGTTATTTTGTCTTCAGCTTCTTCTTTCGACTCTTTCTTCATGTTTTTTTCCTTGAACTCCATAATCTCAAACCTGCCGTCACGTATCCGGTATGAAACAACGTAAGTCTTGGAAGCCCTTTCAAGCTGGGTGTCTCCGGCGAATTGTGACAGGTCGCCAAACATTTCGATGGTGTCTTCGCCCACAAAGAGTTTTTCCATGTAGAACACAGAACTCACTTGCGTTTCTTCAATCCGACCAGCCAGGGAATACCAGCTTTTTGATGCGCTCGGATATGATTCAGGCGCATACATCCCAAGCAGTTCGTCAAACTGTTTCCTCGCTGTTGGCGGGGAATAAGTGGTAGCAAGACTTACAACCCGCCGGCTGAGATCCCTGATATAATTTTCAGTCGGCTTACCTTGGACAAATTCTACTGTTCCCGTCATAGAGGGTGGAATCAATACCGTCCGCTGATATTTGACCGCACGGTAAACCAAGAACGAATTGACCATGACAGCTATCCCGACTACTCCAACCACAAATTTCAGCAACCTGTTTTCCATAAACAGATTGCTGGATTTCTGTACAAAAATATCGGTTTTCACTCGTGAAACTCCTGGGTAAAATAGTCGGGATACTTCTTCATCTGCACCAGTCCAGCGGCATAGAGGATGTGCTTAAGGAATCCACTCGCCTGATTGCGTTTTACTTTGCTGTAAAAATACTGCGCTACCAAAAATACCAGCCATAACCACTTGCCATAAATCAGCGCCATAGTCAGAAAGAAGAAAAAAATCAAAATCTCATCCATCTCAAACCAGAAAACCTGAAACGGCTTGGAGAGGTATTGCGGAAATTTTCTGGTAGCCATTTCTTGTTGTCTTAAATAATTGTAGTACCGAGTGTTTGAACAACGGTGTCAGCAGCCAATAAAAATGCCCCACCACAGATGACGCCAATTGCTTGAATTAACATTTGCCGGATTGCCATGATTGCCGCTACCGCCATACACGCAACACCTGCGACAAACCCAATAGGGCCTAGTAAAATCTGATTAACCGCAATGTCATACAGGTCAAAGGCAAACGAGCCTGCCGCAGGGACTGCCATAGCGTAGGCACTGGTCTGGATGAGCAAAATGGTGAGAACTGCGAAAACTGCCACGTTGATTTTTTTCATGATGTTGCTCCTTTTGTTTTGCTTTTTCGCACGAAATTGTGCCTTTTATTGCCGTGAAAGCCGTATTTCAACTTTCCTATGGCTTTCAGGGTTACTTCCGTAAACTATGCCTTTCCCTTCTACCGAAACCACCTTATAGCCATTTTTCCGAAGCAGAACGGCAACAGCCTCGGCCC
>DYNZ01000122.1 GCA_020720805.1 Leptospira biflexa
GAAGCATCGATGCTTATTGGTATAAAACCCGAGAACCAAAGTGTTTCGAGTATATGATTTACAGAGAGGGGCTGGAGGGTTTTCCGCCTCTCTCTGTACAAAGCGGCGGTTTTGGATTCAGCTGTTTTTGATGGTGATGCCATATTTACAGAGATGTTCCTGTGACATGGATAATTTTAGGTTTCGTCCCTCCTTAAAAAGAAATCCGTCCTTCTCCAGGCGGGACAAGGAGCGTATCACACTTTCCATGGTCAGGCCGCAATAGTCGGCAATCTCCTTGCGTGACCAGTGGTGCTCCGGGTCACGGCATTTCAGAAAGACCAGGGTATGGGCGACGCGCTGCAGGGTATCTTTTTCCTGCATGTTCACAAACCTGTTTTCACAGACCCTGAGCTCCTTGCTGAGTACCTGCATTACAAAAAGATATAATTTATTTTTTTCCAGAATAGACAAAAACTTATCTGCGGAGATCTGGTAGATTTCGCTTCTGTTGAGTATCAGCGCTGAGGCATGATGGACCTCTCCGGCCAGAAAGCTGCGGTGGCCGAAAAAGAATTTATTACCAAAAACACGCAGCAGTATCTCCTTTCCCTCTGAGGTAACCTTATAAAGGCCGACAAGACCGCTTTTGATAGCATAGATATGCTGGGATGGGCTCTCTTCGCGGTAGAGGAATTTCCCGCGGTTGAACTCATTTTGAATCCCATGTTCAGCAATGGCATTAAAAATTATATCACGGGCTTCTATCATATCATCCGGCTCCAAATGGGACTGATTCAAGAATATATTTTTTTCGGCTGAGATTTTTTTCCCAGACATCCTGTGGGTTCGTTACCTGCTGCTTACTGTGGCACTGTAAAAGAGAGGACGGTTTCATTGGCCTCTTCATTCCCGGATGCATCGGATGCTCTGATCAGAAAGTAGTAGGTCTGCCCGGCACTGAGGTTATGTACATGGGCTTCATAGGGATAGACTGCTGCAAAATAGGAATTGGCTTCTACGTTCCATGCGTTATATCCAGCACCCATCTCAGGGCTTAATTCCTGTCTCTGTGCATTTTCGAAAGGATGAACGGAATGGAAATCAAAGGGGATGCTACTGTAATAGAGAGTATAACGGGGTCTACTGTAATCGAGGGCGACATCCCACCTGACCGTGACGCTAGCTGGCCTCGGCCCCTGGACAACCTCCTGGATTCCTGTGCGCGGCAGAGGCTCTTGAGGAGGCCAGGGGCTGGTATTGTAGGTACTTGTCCATACCGGAGGCTGGCTGTCAGAAATCATAGAATGATTCATTACAAAGTCGTTCAGATAAATTATGGCGGCATCTGTTATATAATGACGGAAGCCGGCCTGATTCTGGGTAAATTCGATATCTGAAATCAGATCGCTGAATCCTTCAGAGGAGAGACCAAGTAAGGTCTCATGAGCAATGCCCGGTCCCTCTGCATAGCCTAAGGACAGGACCTTAAAACCGTCTGGTCTGTTTGCTTCAGCCATGATCTTGGTGGTATAGTTATAGCGGTTATCATCAAAGTATAACGGAGTAAATGTCTCATAGGAGTTGCTGTTTAAGCGGTAGCTTTCAAAAAAAAGGGCGTCTATATACTGTCTGGTTGTAAACTTAAAATGGTGGACAATCGGATTAAAAAAGAAGAGGCCTCTGTTTTGCAGAATCAGTTTGTCCGGATAGGCAGTTTTCAGGGTTTTGATAAATTGCTGATATCCGGGAGTAGTCCATTCAAACTGGGAGAGACTGGAAAAATAGTTAGGGGCGCAGGTATCCACTGTATCCAGAAACAGTCCGTCAAAGCCGAGGCCGCCCGATGATTCTGGACCCAGCAGTTCCCGTATCCCAGGGAAGCCGTCTTTTTCATAGGTCATTTCGTTGAGTACTGTAAACCAGGCAGGGTCGCCGGCATTTACATAGGCACAGCTGAAGGAGGGGTTGATATCTGGAAAGCCATCGTGATCGTTGTCGTCCAGATAGTAGGAGGCAAAACCGCTGCCGCCCGGTGAGGCCTTTCCAGTGGTATCTATATTCGATAAGGGGCCATGCCCCAGGCTGCCGTACCGGTAAGTTGCTGCATCAGCGCGGGGATCTACCCTGGGGCCGCTGCCGTCGCCCTGAAAGCGCGGATTTGACAACATCTGCGCCGGGGACAGACCATAGGTTCTGATATCTTCGCCAATCGAGATGTAGGCAAAAACAAGAACATCATCCGATGGATCATTCGGGTCCTGTCCGTTCTGGATTTCCCGGATTAAACTTCTCGGCATTGCAAATCGGTAAGGATGGATGATCACGAGTTCATATTTTTTCAGGCGCTCCATGACTTCCTGACTGAAATCCCAGGAGTAGTAAATAATATAATGATCTGTTTTCAGCAGTTTTTCGAATATGCTGCTCTCCTGATTCTCTGGAAGATTGCTGCCGGCCGCACCCTGTTCTGTTTTATCGGAACGGCAGCCACCCAGAAGAAAAGCTGCTGCAAGAATGATAATAAGATATCGGATCATAGAAATCTCCCGGGTAGCCAAAGTCATAAGACAGACTGAACGCAGGCTTTTCCTGTCAGAATGCGGGGATGGCTTCCAGGAAAAGTCTGATACTTAATCAGAGACTGAAAGTGGGGAGGCAGTCAAGAAAAAAAATAAATTGAATCAACCGTAACGGATTTTCATAATCAGAATGTAAAGGGCAAGGATCAGGGTAATGCCGTTGGCAAGAATGATGGGAAAGGAGAGTAAATAAATTCCGTAGATGATCCACAGGCAAAGACCGGTGCTGAGCAGAATAAACATTCCGGCAGAGAGGTCCGCCGTTTTACGTGTTTTGTAAACCCGGTAGGCCTGCGGTATAAAAGAAGCTGTTGTGGCTGTTCCTGCAACAATACCGATGATTTCTGTGAAATTGATGGGCATTTCATTATCCTGCAATTCTTTTATGTGGTTTTATTTCATTCAGGAAAAGCGGAATTTTCCTGGAGGTTTTAAGAGAGGGCTGCTGGCATGTCATTACCTTTTTCAAAGACGACGATTCTGTTACGACCCTCTTTTTTGGCCTGATACAGAGCCTGATCCGCTTCGATGAGAATTTCTTCCAGTGTGTCCTTGTTGTCATTTGCAGAAACGGTTTTTTTTACAAATTTCCTGTTAGGTTTAAAACTTGGCTACAAAGGCAAACTGGATACCGTGGTAGATGTCCACAGTTCCAAAATTATAATGTCTAGCTCCCAGGTCATTTTCGTTGCTAAAAAGTTTGTCCAGAGATTTAGTATCAGGGATCAACATATAGATGGCATTCCATTCGTAAAGTAGCTGAAAGGAGCTGTTGAAACCGGCAAAGGAAAACTGCCAGCTAATACCGGGACGCAGTCTGACTACAGCTCCCAAAAGCGCTGAATTTATTTTTTCATTGCCCATATAGAAAAGGGCCGAACCTGCGCCGCCGTAAACGGATGCCTGGTAAATAAATTTTAAGGGTTTGCTGTTTTTATGTTCCATGTCTTCCAGTCCGATACCAAGCATATGTAGCGTCGTTTTGATATTCTGCGGTTCGCTTTCCTGGATATAGATATAGTTGTCTAAATCCGCTTCTGGATTTTGATCTTCGAATTTATAAACGATCCGCGGTAATGTATAATTCAAATAGCGATAGGCGACAAAGGGACGGTACCACTGTATCTCTTTTTTACCGCGATCCATGCGAATTTTATTCTGGTAGGCAAAATCATATTTCAGTTCAAACTTTTGCATTTTTAGTTCTAGATTGCCCTGGCCGACTATACTGCCATCATTGACATCTTCTACCTGCACCTTGCCAAAATGAAACTGAACAGTGCGAAATGAAGTACTCAAGCCCGCATAACCGAGGCCAAGTTTTAAAATCTGGGAAAAAGTTTCATCTTTGCTCAGTTTGGATGCGATCTCTTCGGATTTTTCGATGCTGCCTCCGCTTTTATAGACCCGGTCTGTTTTATATTCGCCAGCAAATGAAAAAAATTTCCATGAAGCGAATACATTCATGCTGGCCAGAATTACAGGCTGAAATTTGTAGCCGAGTTTGTATTTACTGCCTGTGAGGTCATAGGATAGCTTTTTCTCTTCGCCGGGTGCAGGCGGTTCCAGATCTTTGATGGAACGAATGTCCACGCTACTAAAAAAATAGCTCTCCGCTGAGACATCGATCAACAACTGGAAGTCCAGGGGATTGCCTGTGGACTCCTTCGTCGAATTCGGGACGGTTGCCTGCGCAGGAGAAAAAAAGCTGAAAGTGTATAGAATGAGCATTAACAGATATATGGAAAAGTTCTGCAAATTATTTCTAAATGATGGAAACCGATTTGTTTTCATGAAATAATCCTAGTCCACGCCGTATTCAAATTAGGTTCAGGAAATGATTCTCAATATGGCTTACAATAAGTAAAATTTTCACTAGTATCAGAAAAAAAATAATATTAATTGGTTGTCATCCGAAAACTCATCTTTTTGTGAATATGACCCAATGACCCAAAAAAAATCAACTTTTTTTTGGGTCAATGAGCTTTCGGACCGTGATGATGGGCTCTTGGATTAGGTTGAAAAAAGTGCAGACTATACTATAGTAGAGCAATAGGAAAGTCCCTTTGCGTAAACTCTCATTACAGAATAAGAGTTCACGCAAGTGACTATTCTGTAATTTCAAACTGTGCTATATTCTGGAAAAATTTTTTTGCTTCGTTTTTGTTTCAGGTCTTGACATATGGGTGCTTTTTTGATGGCTATTTCTATGATTTTGCTGGCGAGGGGGACGGGCAAATTCGCCGCCCGGAGCATCCGCAGCCTGCGTCGCTTTCTGGGTATAGTCAAAATCCTGCAATTGGCGGCGCTCCATCCGTTCGCCCAATACTTTTTCAATAGCCTTTACCATGGGTTCATCTTCCTTTGTGATAAATGAAAACGCATCGCCGTGGCGCTCAGCCCGACCGGTGCGTCCGATGCGGTGGATAAAGGCATCCACGGTGTCGGGCATATCATAATTGATCACGTGGGAAATGGTGGAAACATCGATACCCCTGGCGGCAATATCTGTAGCCACCATAATCTGGTAGTTGCCGCAGCGGAATCCGTCCAGAGCCTCTTTGCGCCGGTTCTGCGACAGGTTGCCTTGTAAAGAGGTTGCTTTGAACCCTGCGCTTTGCAACTGCTCACCGATTCTTTTGGCCTTGTGCTTGGTTTTGGTAAAAATAAGGACGCTGCCTGCGTCCGTTTTTTTAAGAAGCTCTATCAGCAGTTTGGTTTTCAGATGTGTAGCAACGGGAAAAAGCTCGGTTGTGACCGTAGCAGCGGGGCGGCTCTGGTTGATTTGTACGGTTACAGGATTTTGTAAAATATCCTGAGCTAGTTTACGGATATCGTTAGGCATGGTCGCGGAAAATAGCAAGGTTTGTCTTTTTGCGGGAACAGCTTGAAGTATTCTGCGAATATCGGGTAAAAAGCCCATGTCAAACATTCGGTCCGCTTCATCCAGAACCAGAACCTCTAGATTTTTGAGATAAATCGTGCTCTGGCGGATATGGTCGAGTAGTCTACCGGGGCAGGCCACGACGATATCCACGCCATTTTTAAGGTTACGTATCTGGGTTTGGATATTCACTCCACCATAGATGGTCGTGCTGCGTAACCGGGTCTGCTTTCCCAGGATTTCAAAGCTGGTGTGGATCTGGTCTGCCAGTTCACGGGTAGGAGCCAGAATCAATGCCTTGATGCCTTTTGTGTTACTGCCAAGAAAGCGGTTTAGGATGGGCAGAGCAAACGCGGCAGTTTTTCCAGTGCCTGTTTGAGCCAGACCGAGGAGATCTTTACCGGATAGCACTTCCGGAATCGCTTTGGATTGAATCGGTGTGGGATTGTCGTAGCCGGCTTTTTCGACGGCTGTCAAAATTTGATGGTGTAAAGAAAAGTCGCTAAATTTCATTTGTCTCTCATTTCAATAAATTTCTACCAAATATATACTCGAAACACTTTGGTTCTCGGGTTTTATACCAATAAGCATCGATGCTTCGATAAACTTGTATGGTGAGCCTGCGATGCATCGAGCTTGTCGAGATGTCGAACCACAGCACAAGATTTGACCGGTTGGGCTGCTTCGACAAAGCTCAGCACGAGCCGCCA
>DYNZ01000355.1 GCA_020720805.1 Leptospira biflexa
GGTTAGGGTATTATCAATTATATAGAAAGGATCTGTGACTGAATTTACAGAAAAACTGATACATAATCAGTGAAATGATAAAAGAACTTCGAGCAAAATAATATTTGATAAATATTAATATATCTAATCTCTTAGATTCAACTCATTAGTGCAACGATAATGGCAGGAAGAAGGTAAGCTGAGGTAGTATCATCAGCACCTGAATCCTGGTCAAAGGAGCACTGATGAGGAACTACACACAGCTTACCAAAGAACAAAGATACCAGATTTCTGCGCTTTTGAAAACGGGACAAAGTCAAACACAGATAGCCAAGGTGATTGGCGTGGACAAATCCACCATAAGCCGGGAACTGAAGCGCAATAAGGGGAGAAGAGGGTACCGTCCCAAACAAGCTGATGCAAAGGCACAAGCCTGCAAGTACAAGAGCAAGGTACATATCAGCCGGGAACAATGGGAACAGGTGGATCAATGGCTGCGGCTGGATTGGAGTCCACAACAGATTCACGATCAAATGCAGATATTGCATGAGTGGAGCATCAGTCATGAATGGATCTATCAGCATGTGCTGCAGGATAAGCAAATGGGTGGAAAACTGTATCAGCACTTGCGTTGCCAGAAGAAAAGGCATAAAAGATACGGAAAATATGAGTTTCGCGGCCGTATTCCTGACCGGGTGGGCATAGAACAGCGTCCGGAAGTGGTCGATGAGCGTTCCAGGCTGGGAGATTGGGAAGCGGATACTGTTTTTGGGTGCAGGAAACATCAAGCCATTGTGACGGTCACTGAACGCAAGAGCCGCTTCACCTTGATGCAAAAAGTGACGCGAAAGACCAGCCAGGAAGTGGGAGATGCCCTGATCGAATTGCTACAGCCCTATCCGGTATTGACCCTCACGGTGGACAATGGCAAGGAGTTCATGGAACATCAACGGGTGGCGCAGGCTTTGCAGGCAGATGTCTATTTTGCCCATCCCAATTCAGCCTGGGAGAGGGGTACCAATGAAAACACCAATGGGTTAATTCGCCAATATTTCCCGAAAGAAAGTGATTTCTCTAATATAACCAATCAGGAGATTGAGTTTGCAATAAATCGCTTGAACCATCGACCGAGAAAATGCTTGAACTTTGAATCACCGTCTACAGTAATGTTAAAATATCTCTGTTGCACTTAAGAGTTGAATTCACAT
>DYNZ01000123.1:0-3435 GCA_020720805.1 Leptospira biflexa
GGAAAGCTCAGTCTCCTTCTGCATTGGCTCCAGGATTGCCTTTATCAATTTGACTTTTTCCCATTGTGCCGGTGTACATTGATTTCTTGTCCATGTCTTTGGATCATTTATCCACATGTCTCTGAAAGCTTGTGCCAGAACTTTTTGATCCTCTGGAAGTCCTGTTTCTAATTTCTTCCAGCAAGATGAGACAGGATCCTGGCCGGTTGCTTGTGAACTTGCAATTTCATCACCTCGGATAATGGCAACGCACCGTTCAAGTTCACTCATTCTCCCCCAAACTTCCTGTTCTTCTTTTTGCTGCTGCTCTTGATTAAGTTTGATTTGCAAGGCTTGTTTATCTTCTTGCACCTTGATGGCTTCGGCGCGGCGAATTTCCTCCTTGCTGGTAAATTTGAGCCGAATCCAGCCCATGGGTAGTGCGGCATCTCCTGTTACTGCGACGCGGCGGCTTTTGGGAAAAGGAAACTGAAGATATTTAGGCGCTAATCTGAGTTTCTCACGAACCTCGTAGGTCAACAGTTCTGGTACTATCAACTCACCGGTCATGCCTTTCCAGCCGCTACCCCAGGCAAATTGGACAATGGCTTCATTATCTTGCAGCCCCTGATGATCTTGCTTCAGTTTCGTATAAAATATCCTCATGTCGTCGATGCTGTCTCCGTTTTTATTGCGGAGAAAATTCAGTTCGCTGTCTATGGTGTTGTCAGTTCTCTTTCTCAGCGCCTCAATAAGCCAAGTGAGAGTCAAATCTGCTTTGAAATTAAAAGATTCCTTCCCATTGGCCTGTGCTATGAGGAAATCATCAAAGGAAATCTGGCCGGTAGCTGTAGCCCCTCGATTGAGTTTTTCCATCCAGATATTCCAGTGTTTACGAACAAAGCTTGTATCACAGGTTAATCGTGTCACATTGGCGGCCTGTATCTGTACATCCAACGGTGTAAAGGTAAAATCTGCCACAGTAAGGGAGCGCATCAGGTTTACATTCGCATTCTTCCCCAACAGGTTCGAGCACAGGGTGCTGTCGGCAAACTTGAGATTCACATCCTTTTGTTTTTTTAAATTTTCGAGAACTTTATACACTGGATTAGTTTGGTCGTTATCTACGAGCTGGGCAAGTATTGCCGTGCGAAAAACACCCTTAAGCGATGAGCCAGGAATGATAGGATGACCAAGACCATCCCGTATTTGTCTGTTGATGTCACGAGGCGCATTATGCCCTGGCCAATTGAAGGAATGGACGACAGCCTCATTGATATTGACATTATTGTTTCGTAACCAATTGGCAAGTTGCCCATCTTCTATTGCTGCTGTAAACGATGTTATATCGTTGCCACCGAGCTGTTCCACTATGGCAAAGAGACGCTTATGGTCGAAAACTCTGCCTTTATTTCCCTCGCAGAGAAAGTCAAAATTGTTGATAAATTTCTCTCCGTTACCGATATGGACGGGGGTGAGAATCTGTATTTCACAATGAAAGGTGGTTCGAATATTTTGGAAATTCATGAGGCACCTCCAGTAGCCATCGGCAGACAGAAGGCTTTTCCGTACCGATAGACATTATGGGGGATGTGGTCAGAGCGCTCCAGTACACAGGGGATTTGCCCTTCAGGCGCAAAGGGTAAAACTGCCCCCTCGGCCAGCATCCAACAATCAGCGCGGCGGAATTGATGTGCACCGTGACTTCCGGCATGGCCGGAGCGACGCGTCAAAGAGTAGGCGCTTTGTTTCCCGGCCAAAATGCCTTGATCCACTTCCTGTCTTGTTGGATGGTACAGAGAAAGGAGAACATGGGCTGTGCTTCCAGAAGGTGATTGAAATTCAAAAGGTTCTTTTGTGAAGGAAAAGCAACCTCGGCCAATGGAGCGGTCTGCGCCAACGCCTGAATCACCAAGCAGTCGCAGGGCGGCCTCAAAGCGTGCCTGTTTTTCTGTACTGTCAAAGGACGCCAGAAAAAAAAGACCTGAGGTATTGTCGAAAAACTGGTCTGTGCAGTAAAAGAACGCTCCTTCACGCACGCCGCCGTACACTTGATCCACTGCCACGCGGGGCCGTTGCGTTGTCTTCAGCAAAGTTATGCTGTCATCCTTGGAGGCGTTTAATTCGTTGGCCGGAGGTGGAAAAACTGAGTTTTTATTTATGTCAGCAAGAGCCAATTCCTTACCCGCAGCGATTTTTTTAAATAACGGTTCCGATAAGAACCGAATTTTCTTTAGGTCTTTCAGGTCAAACGGTAGTTGTCCGGAATCCATATGGGCGATTGTATCCATAATCTTGTCGAGAGAACCGATTGGAACTGGGAAGAAGCGACGGCCAGCAATGACAGGAAAGCTGCTACTTACTGCAAAGCCAGATTCCCGGCACAAACTCTCAGGTTCATCGTCATAGAGAAGCATGAGCTTCTGCACTACAGCAGCCCACAGGGTGTCGGAGCGCACCATCTGATCAACCCGTTCTTGCCCTATTCCTTCAATGCCAAAATGAACGGGTGTTGAAAAAGTGAGTTGATATGCCCACATTATGCGACCTCTCCAGTTACTCGGAAAAACTGACTGAATTGATTTGAAAAACTGGAAATCTCCCTATCCTTGTTGGCGCGGTAGGCTTCAGCAGTACGATCGGTTATGGTTTTAAGGTGAAATTGTACCTGACCGTACCCTCTGGTTCCCTGGCCGCCGATATAGTCATCCTCGATTAACATCAGACCTTGACGAAGCAAGGCAATAAAATTGTCTGCCCGTGTGCTACCGTTGCCATTTTTTACATCAACATTGTAAATATCAAGAACCATGTCGAGCTTGAAGCGTGCCCCGGCAGGAACTCGTTCAAAAATCCGTGGATTTGCCTGGGAGGTCAGTCTGTCGACGGAAACCTCAGTCTTGACCTCAGTGCAATGCATATCGGTGTTTTCCGAGTTGGCCAATTCGTCCACATTGATCAGTGAACCATCGCGTACTGTGAGGCGAGTTGGTGCATAGTCGATGCTTGCTCCGCCCTTGTCGGCAGCGAAACCAAACAGTTGCACAACATCCTCTTCAGGGTTTTCGCAGAGCCTGCCTTCCCAGTTACCATTTTTATCCTGTTCCGGTCTGATCAGACCAAGGCTTTTTTCCAGTAGCGAACGCATTTTCCCTTTAATTGACGAGCCGGGGATATAGGGGAGATTGGTCAGAGGATTACGGACAACCACCTTGTCGGCGCCGCCTATGGAAAGACCGAGTGATGAGCCGCCCACATGCATACCGGTGAGCAAGACGATTTCACCTTCGATAAAAACTTTTTTTTCAAGTTTCAGTGTGTTTTCAGTCATGACTATTCCCCTTATTTTCCGCCATGGGCGCGATGATAGGCAAGAATTGCTTCAAAAAGCTTACAGAAATTGTTGAAACGGACAGATTCGGCCTCTTTATCGCCGTCAAAGACAGCGTCGATAGC
>DYNZ01000123.1:3535-6152 GCA_020720805.1 Leptospira biflexa
AAGCCGAGCAGTGCAATGCCGGTTCTGTCGCTGTTTGCCACCTTGCCAAGAATAAATTGCTGGATTGACGTGATTTCATCTTTGATTTCTTTGTTACGATCCCCAAACCTGGCCAGACTATAAACCATCTGCCAGCGCCATCTTTCACCCTCCAGTTGCCTTTCGATATCATCTATGCTCAGTGTCCCGGTTTGTTTCAGACGCTCCCTGCTTTCCTGCCATGAGGCGGCAATATCGAGAAGCCGTCGTAGGAGGGGGGCATTTTCCGGCTTTTGAAGCATGTCCGTTATTTTGTCAAATTGGTTTGCGACCTCTTGAAACTCCTTCCAGTGCATCGGAGTGTCAAGGAAGGTGAACGAGGACTTTCGCACTTTGGCTTGACCATTAAAGCTGGTTTCATGATGCTTTGCCTTGTGCTCAGCCTCCCCAGCCATTTCGGCGCTCTTATAGATAGGAAACTTACCGCCAGTCATGACCATGCCGCCGGAAAGCGAGAACGATCTGTTGTTGCAGGTAAACTGTTTGAATCGTTCATGGATGGTAAGGGCGATTTTCGGCAAAGCATCCCAGGCTCCAAACAAAAACAGATCGTCCCCTCCGGCGTACACTACCGTGACCCGCTCTGCCCACTCCGGATTATTCCGGATTATGCCAGACAGGAGACCGCTGAAAAAAAGGTTGAGTTGCCAACTGAGCGTCGTGATCCTGCCTAAAGAGTGAAATCGCTGGGAATGCTCAGTTTCATGCTGGGAATTCGTTTGAGATCGCTTGGATTTCTTAATTTCATGCCGGTAATTCGTTAACCCTTCGCTAAATATCTTTCCAAGATTGTCCACATCCATGCGCAAAATGCCGAGCCGCTTGACCCCTTTGGAAAGGTCGGCAATTTCATCGAAAGTACGATCATAAAAGGTATGTGTGGAGGCGACATGATAGGGCGCGGAATTGACAGTAGCTGTATTCATATTCCGTGGAATGGAATGAAAATCCGGATCATTAAGAGACCAAAGATGCACTCTGGAACCGGATACGGAGAAAGGCAATTCTTCCAAAAACCAGATATACCGATTGATCTTCCTGTTCTGTAATTTAAGATGCAGATGGAAGGTGGCCCGCTCCCCGTTCGCCGCCGTATCCGCATCAGCAAGAAGAATGAATCGTGAGCTTGCTAACTTTCGCCCAGCCTCTTCCATTCGTTTACATGTAACGCAATGGCCAGTTTCTTTGGGAACAGACCTGTGACATACCTCACAGGTTCCTGCATCACCGTTCTTCACCGCAAACAACAGGTCGTAATTTTCGATAGCAAGGCTGGCGTAGCGCTGTCTGTCCTGATATACAAGTTGCCGGGTCAAATCATCCCATATCTGATACAATGTTCGGCCGTTTTGCCGGGTGAGGTCATCTCCCGAAATCGGCATGTGCCCCATTCTTACAAAGATATCGCCGCCAAATTCTAAAAATAGCCACTTGTTGACTTCGTCAGTTAGTTCCTTCAGCGATCTGACGACATCCTCATGGTTGGGCAGTAGGAGATAAAACTTTCCACCGCTTGCATAGAGGATATTGGCAGGCGTTAGGCCAAAAATATCGACAAACTCCCTGGCAAGCAAATCTGCGAGCAGTTGAATGTAAAACGATCGCCCTTTCAGGGCCTTGTATGCTCCCTTTGACGAAATTTGATAAATGAAGTTCTGGATGCCACTCAGATCACCACAGAAGAGAAGAAATTTTGGGGGCCTTCTGTCTTCCACTTTGTTCAACGAAAGGGTGTCCGTTGCCGCATGATAATAATACATGCAAGCCGCCAGGGCGGCTGTGGCCTTTTGATGGTCAAAGAGCGAAACATCCGGCATTTCCTCTTTTCTTGTAGATGCCGGAAGGCACCATTGCCAGGCACGGCAAATCTCCAGGAGAGTTGGAAATTGGTCAACAATATCCAAACCGAATTCCTGATTCGGCCGAATCGCTTTGACAAACCCGTCCCAATGTTGCCGATAGTCAGCTTGGACCTGTTCAGCAACATACTCATCTGCTGGAATTGGAGGAATGTGTTGTTGGGCATCGACACCATAAAGATATCCTTCTTCTCTGATGCGAAATCGCCAATCTTCCACAGGATCATCAGCATATTTTTTAAGACAAACCCTGGACATGATACTGATAAGTGGAGTTTTGCTCTTTTTTTCTCTACCGTGAGTATCATAGGTAGACGCATCATCACCTTTTGCCCGCTCATGGCCGGAGGAAATCCGGTCAGCCTCAGCAATAATTGTTTCGTAAATATTACCTTTGCGGGGCTTGTGGTGTCGCGTGGCCATGTTGAGGATCGTACACTCACGGTCACCCCCATGTGATTGACTTAACCTCTCATCAGAAAAAAGCTGCTTCAGAGCAAGTTCAGTATTATATGCGTGTTCATAGCGATAATCCTGTTGCACCTTATCTTTGTCACCAGATTCCACTGCATAAGCCCGTTCAGCAAACTTGCCGAGATCGTGAAACATACCTGCGATTGATATGGCTTTTAGTATTTTTTTGTCCATGATACCCCTTGCTATCAAAATCCTTTCATCTGTTTTCCTTTGAAAAGCCAGTCAATGTTTAAGGCCGCTTC
>DYNZ01000356.1 GCA_020720805.1 Leptospira biflexa
TGGCTGCCGAATATGCGATTAAAGGCGGCCGCAAGAGACATATATTCACATATTCAAAAAGCTAAAACAGAAGCAGTCAAACGCAATACCTGCACAGGGCTGGCTTTTACAACAGTTGCATTTCCAGCTACAGGCGGCAGTTATAATCTTTTTGTTGATGATGGGCTGGATAATACTGTGGTTCCTCCAGGATCTGCTGGGGTGGCTTGTAATGGCGTTCACGATGAAGGCGACCCCCCACTACACAATACAACCTACAATGATGAAATCTCCATTGTTGGCGCATCCAATATTGGAGGGCCTTCAACAGTTTGTTTTACTGGTAAAGGGATAACTCGCACCAGCCAATCTGGAAACATACGATTACGCAATCAATTGCGGTGGTATAGAATAACTGTTGTCGCCGCCGGTGGGGTACGCTTAGAAAGCAGCAGTGATGGCATAACTTGGAGCCCTTGAAATGATTTCAAAGAAGAAAACAGCACAAATGTCGGGATTCACTCTTGTTGAAATCATGATAACCCTGGCAATTTCCGGGATAATCATGGCTGCTGTCTATTCTGCCTACATCTCACAACAACGCACATATCTTGCCCAGGAGCAAGTTGTAGAGATGCAACAGAATGTGAGAGCTTCATTATCACTGTTAACAAAAGATATAAGAATGGCTGGTTATGATCCAGGGCAAGCTGGGGGCATAGGGTTTGTAGATAATGATAATTTTTCTAATGGTTCGGCCACTCTTTTGCTGGAGACAGTTTTCACTTCATCAACGCAAATTTCTTTTGCCGCTGATCTTGATGGTGATGGTGTTATAGATCAAGCTGCAGAAGACACTGATGGTAGCGGGACTACAGAGATGACGGATATGGAGCAGATCTCATATAGGCTCAACGGAACAGATTGGCAACGTTATTCGACTGTTTCAGGGGTAATTGAATGGCAGACTATCGCAGAGCAGATTGAGAGCATTGAATTTAATTATATTCTTGATGATGCGTCAGAAACAACAGCTCCCACTGTTGCGCAACTGTCAAATATTCGCTCTGTTGAAATTTCAATTTTGGCGAGGGCACTCCGCTCTGACCAGAATTTTAATAATTCAATAACATATACTCCGGGCTCTGGAAATGCAGCCTGGGACATCAATGGTGCCACCGCGGGCACCGGTAATCCGCCAAACGA
>DYNZ01000357.1 GCA_020720805.1 Leptospira biflexa
GATGCCGGCACAGTTTTACCAAGCACCGCAATTCCCTCCACAAATACCACAGCAGGATCCAAATATGCGAAACGCACAAAATACTGCGCCTCAATACCAGGTAGCTCCACAGGTGGTGCAAGCCACACAAGCTGTAAATCCTGTAGCGCCAGCTATATACACTCCACCAGTGCAGCAAGCTCCAGCGCCACAAATGGCTCCAGCTCAAGCGGTACCGGCTCCGATGATACAGGCAGTGGTCGCTCAAGAACAGACCGCACCAGTTGTAGCGCAGGTTACAGTACCATCCCAGGAGTTCCCAAAACAAGAGCCCTCACCAAACACAACGATATAGATTAAAAAATAGTTTTCACAGCCAGCGTCAAATGATAGCTGGTTTTTTTGTTGTTTTTCTTTCTAAAACTTAAAAGTCCTTAAAGTCCAAAATCTCACAGCAAGAAGAATTGCATAAATCACAAACACACAAAATGTCAACTGCTATTTTCTTCTCACACCCACATTTTTTGCTACAAAGTCACATTCTAGTTAAAATTACAACAAAGAGTTTTTTAGTCCACATCTCACGACAATGACAGCACCCACAAGCGCAAAAGACTATGTTTTAGCACTCCTAGACGCATTCTTGGAGGATCGACCCTTGGCAAAAGGCCTCAAGATTTTAGTCGAATCCGGAAATATGGACGACAAGATGCTCGAGGGCTTGGCGAAGATTTTTGAGTCGGTGGTACATGATGTCGCGGTCAAGCATAAGCACGAGAAGTTTGAAAAAGGCCTCGCCTATCTCCAAAAAGTCAGAAGCCTCGAGGAATCTACTCACGAAGAGACCAAAACCTCGCTGGACGAAATGCTGGAGGGGATATAGACCCATCCCCCACCCCTTCCCTCCCCCCGAGGGGGAGGGTGACCCTCCTTGCACAGAACCGGTCATTGCGAGCAAAACGAAGTGAAAGCGTGGCAATCTCTGGGACATTCCTCCATGTCCCCTCCTTTGTTTTTCCTCCCCCGAAGGGAGGAACCCCTCCTTGCACAGACTAGCAGAGTGAAACGACAGCGTGGCAATCTCCGGAAATATATACCCCCGTGGAGTCCTGGGGTTCCAACTTCTGAGTCTTAAGGCACATTCCAAAACTCCCCGGACTCCCCGGGTGTTCAGAAAAAAAACCAAAACTATCAACTATCA
>DYNZ01000358.1 GCA_020720805.1 Leptospira biflexa
TTATGTATGCCTTGTATAATACTTGCAAAAAACTCAAAGGTTCCAGTCCCCCCCCTGAATTTGACTATTTGGATGATTTTAATAGTCGTGTCTATACAGACCCATCCTTCTCTGTTTATTCGTGCAATACTTTCCACACTGATCACACAGATTAAACGAGATCTTTCCTGAAGGCGGATTCACTTCCGCCTTATTTCTTGATTTTTTCGACAATTGATTCCAATTCAGTAACCAAAGGCGGTTTGTTTTCCCCCATGTTCACGACATCCATCGGTCTGTGAACTGAGGATTTATCCTGTTCGTTTTTGTCCCGTATTACCTCTGCCTCATCAAGTGTTTTCTGACCTTCCGATTTTGGTGAAACCAAACCCGGATGCCGATCAGCCGGGTGACCATTAAAATCTTCAGGGACTATGTTTTCCGTTCTTCCACTTGCTGCATTTACCGCTGGCATCACCTGACTCTGGAGATTCCCTGTTTCTACCCCAACCTCGCTCCTTGTTGCTCTGATTTCGGCTTCCGCCTGAGCTTTTCCGACACCCCAAGTATAATTTCCGGTTCTGAGGAATCTTTGCTGATGATCCTGTAATTGGGCCATCCCTGTATCACCACTTATAGCCATGTGATTGAGAGCAGTGCCAGCCCTGTCAATATTTTCAAGACTATTTGAGCCGTAACGGTCTTTTGCATACCAATCTACAAAGGCTGTGGTCGCATCTGCTCCCGTAGTTTCAGTTGTGCGGCTCATATTGCTGGCATCTTTCATGTACGAAGCTGCCTCGGTCGCGCCCACCTTATTTGCCAGACTTGTTGCATACTGAATCCCCTGGCCACGACCAAATGTCTCGGCGAAAGCCTTTTCGCGAATATCCGTTTCCGCTTCTTTGATTGAATTGGCAGTGTTCTCATCCACGGTAAAAGATAAAGTTCTGCCATCTTTGCCTGTTACGGTAGCCCTAAAATCAGCACCTGCGCTTGCCCCACCTCCGGTTCCTAAGACCTCTACCCCTATGCCACCATGAAGTCCTGTAAAAGCCGCGAGTTGTTCTTGCTGGTCAATACCCAAACTACGGGAAAAGCCGGATTTGTCGTTGATAACCCTATCCCAACCGGAAGCCTCCGAATTACTCAATTTTTCAGCATACCCCCTGGCCTCGTTACTGGTATAACCATCGC
>DYNZ01000028.1 GCA_020720805.1 Leptospira biflexa
CATCGCTGGCATTGCCTTGCGATATCCGAAAACCAAAATGCCTTTAGTATACACCTATGTGCTATCTCAAAAAAATCCTTATGCAAATAATCAAAAGAGCCGAATACAGGGATAAGAAAAGAATTCTTGTACAATAGGTTAAAGGCAATGGATTTTGATGCTGTAGGAATTGAGCGATCTAAGGAGCTATTGCGAGCTTCTATTCAAAAAGCCGGAGAGTTGCGACAACTGGCAGATAGAAAGAAGAGATCCATAGTGAACGGCGATATAAAAGATGTTAAAGAAGTCGACCTTCTGGAAAGCCGATTATTTCAAGAATTGGAGCTGAAAAACCGGGAACTTGCCGATTTACTTACGGAGTATGGTAACAGTTTTGTTTCGGATTCGCCAGCGGTTATGAAACGTGTACCAAGTCAGGCATTGCAGGATGGGTATCGCTTGTTGAACGAAGCAAGCGGATTGCAACTACAAACTCTTTTCCATAAATATAGAATTACAATGACCGGTTTGGAGCTCGCGGAACAGGGTAATCAGCAGATGATGTCGGATCGGATCCATACCTTTTTTGCGGGTATTCGGCCTCAAGAGGAAGAGCAATTCACCACCTATCGTCCCGGAAGAACGACTTCTAATGTTCAACAACCATTTTTAGTAAACCAGGTTATCTAAAAGGTAAAGATATGAAATCTACATTTATGGGTCTTGAACTGGCAAAGAGAGGTCTTTCCGCTCATCAAAAAGCTCTGGAGGTGACGGGACACAATATTTCCAACGCTGATAATAAAAATTATTCCCGGCAGCGAGTTGTTATGGAAAGCGCTGATCCTATTTATATGCCAGCATTCAATAGAGCCAGCGGACCAGGAATGCTAGGACAGGGGGTTATTGTATCACAGGTCGAAAGGATGCGTTCAAATTTTATTGAAGATCGCGTGAATCTGGAAACGAACTCTTTCCAATATTGGCAAACAAAGCATGATTATCTTTATCAGGTTCAGGTAGTTTTTAATGAACCATCGGATAATTCATTGCGTACCAGATTTGATAAGTTCTGGAATTCCTGGCAGGAGCTGTCAAAGTATCCCCAGGAGGGAGCTGTCCGCAATGTCCTCATTGAGACTGGAAATAGCCTCACCAGCGAGTTGCGTCATGTGCATAGTAAATTGCATGAATTGCAAAAGCAGGCGAATATCCTTGTAAAGGATAGGGTTGATAAAATCAACCAGTTAGCTGTGCAGATCAGGGATATCAACCAGGCGATTTTAAAAGCCGAAAATCTTGAGGACAATCCGAACGATCTCCTTGACCGTCGCGATAAAATGATCAATGATCTTGCTAAAATGGTGAATATTCAGGTTTCTCGAAATGATAAAGATGAGATGATGATATTCATTGGTTCCGAGAACTTAATCCAGGGGAGCAAAGTTCAACCCCTACGACTGGATGGAGATCCACGCAATGACGGATTTTATAAGGTCTCCTGGCAGACAAGCCAGGAGGTTCCAGCAATTTTGGGCGGTGAATTAAAAGGTCTATTGGAGATACGCGACACAATTCTGCGGCGAAATATCAATGAGATCGATTCGATGACGTTGAATATGGCCTCTTTGATAAATGAAATTCACCGCGATGGTTTTGGTTTGAACGAGAGAACCAATATCAATTTTTTTACTATTCAATCCTTGGCGGAGGATATTGCAGGAAACTGGGATGCCGATGGAGATGGTCAGGCAGATAGAAGCGCTCTTTTTAAAATATCTGGAGTGAATGCGCTACAGCAGGACGCTGAAATTGGTATCTCCGGAACATTGACGCTGGCAAAAAATGACGCAAAGAGTACGCCTGTATTTATAGAATACCAGGCAACAGATAAGATAAAAGATGTTATTCATAAAATCAATATATCCGGCGCCGGTGTGGTGGCTTATTTGAATCATCATCAGCAGCTTGCATTTCGATCTAAACTTGCTGATGATCATCATCAGAATAATTTTATGATTCGACACATAGAGGATTCTGGTCAATTTCTTGTTGGACTGGCAGGGGTTTTGCGTAATAGCGGAGCTGCAGGTGCTTATGATTGGCAAAGAGTTCAGGAAGTAAATAAATTGCAAGGTGGGCCAATCCATTATGAGCTAACGCCTCATTTCCATCCTTCCCAACATATTTCCGTGAATGATAGCATTATCCGCAATCCTGATAATATTGCCGCTGCCAAGGGTAAAGATATCGGCGGTACTGGAGATCCAAACAAAACAAATGGAAAAGGGGATGGTAGCAACGCATTGATGCTTTCGTCGATTCGTGGAGATAAAAGTATAATGATCGAAGCGAATGCCTCGTTTGACGATTTTTTAACGGGAATAATCGCGCGATCTGGCGCGGAATCGGCAGAATCAAGGGATCACGCGGACAACAAGGAAAAGTTGCTCGATAATCTTCTCAAACTTCGCCAGTCTATTTCCGGAGTGAATATTGACGAGGAGATGGCCAATATGATTCAATTTCAGAATAGCTACAACGCTTCGGCGCGTTTTATTTCTACCCTAAACCAGATGATGGATACAATCTTAAAACTTGGCTCCTGAGCCATAATAGGAGAACACGGAGGTTCTTATGACACGCGTAACAAATTTAGCGTTAACGAATAATCTTGTACAAACATTGCAACGCCAGAATCGCGATATGGATCAGATTCAGAAAAAAATGTCCACAGGCAAGAGAGTCCAGCTTCCGGAAGATGATCCAGTTGCGACCACAACACAGATGATGCTGCAGTCCCGGCTGAAACATATGGTAAAATTTCGTGATAATATTAATGAAGGGAGCGAGCGTCTGAAAGAGATTGATAGTTCTCTTCAATCCATTACCCGGATTTTTCAGAGGTTCAGGGTACTCGCGGTTCAAGGGTCAAATGGTATCTATACAGGATTTGAGAGGAAAGAGGCCGCCGCAACAGAAATAAACCAGCTTCTCGGCGAATTGGTAGCCATTGCCAATAAAAAGGATGCGACAGGACGATTTCTTTTTAGCGGTCATAGAACCGATATTAAACCCTTTGAACCAATTTACCAGACTCTGACCGCAGGCCGTCAGGGTGATGCGATGATCGGGGTGGAGTACCGTGGAAATATCGGCGACCTGAAAATCGAGGTGGAAATAAAAGAGTACATCCCAACCTCCATACCAGGCAATCGTGCTTTTTGGGCTACAAACCAGGTTATTGAAACGAATACAAATTCGGGAACTTACAGTGCACCCCAGAATATGCAGTTCAAGATTGATGGGACAGAAATTAATATTTCTGCAGGAGACAACCTGGATGTCATCATAGAGAAAATAAATGCGGCACCTGTTGAGGTTAGGGCCTCTAAAGGGGGTTTGAATAATATCGTTCTGACGACCACCACGCCGCACCAGATCTGGCTGGAGGATGTTGGCACAGGAGATGTTCTGAAAAATCTGGGATTGATCAATCCGGAACTTCCCGAACCGCCCAATAATTATGCAGATACGGCTACCATCACCGGTTATAGTATTTTTGAATTGGCGATAAAACTTCGCAATGATTTGGTTCGGGGAGATGTTATCCAGGTGGGCGGAAGCGACTTACAGCATCTTGACACTGCGCTGGATAATATCCTGAAGAATCTTTCCTTGGTGGGTGCCAGGCAAAATCGCTTTGAAGAACTCAATCGGCGTACCGAGACAGATGTATCCTACGTCAAAGAGCTGCTGGCAAAGACCGAAGGGATTGATTTGCCGGAAACAGTCATGGATATGAAATGGCTGGAAAGTGTGCGCAATTACGCTTTGAATGTGGGTGCAAGGACAATTCGGCCTACTTTGATGGATTTTCTCCGGTAGTTTTCTTTTATTTCCTTGATTTCTTTCGTTCGGAATTGTTCATTTTCGATCATTAGTTGTAGAGGTGTATGCATGCAGATTCAGACCAAGGCTCTCGGTGTTGTTGATGTGGAGCCCTTTCAAGTCATTGAATTTCCCGATGGTATTTTTGGTTTTGCCAATTATAAAAAATACGCACTTATCGCATCCGGTGATGATTCACCATTTCAGTGGCTCCAGAGTTTGCAGGATGAAGATTTGGCCTTTATTACGATTGATCCCGATATTTTTTACCACGAGTACAAACCAAAAATCACGGATGAGGACTTAAAAAAGCTTCGTGTCTCCCATCTTAGCGAGTGTATCGTTTTGGCGATTGTGACTGTTCCAGACAATCCGCGTCTAATAACAGCGAATTTGCAGGGACCAGTTCTCATCAACAAGAAAGGATTATTGGGGATTCAGGCTATTTCGAATGATGACAATCATAAGGTGAAACATTTCCTTCTATCCCAGGACGACGGAGATCAGGAAGGAGGCAAGTAATGCTGGTATTGGCTCGTAGACTAAATGAGAGCTTTATGATTGGCGACCAAATTGAGATCGTTGTCGTCGAAATCAGGGGCGATCAGGTGAAAATTGGGATCAAGGCACCAAAATCAATCTCCATTCATAGAAAAGAGGTCTATGAAGATATTCAAAAGGAAAATTTGGCTGCTAGCAAGCAGAATGTGCCACAGGACGCCCTAAATGAGTTTCGCCGCATGCTGGAAAACCAGGACGATAAACAGTAGGAAGTTATTAATAGCAAGAAATTATCCTTGAAATTTTTTAGATAAACTATATACTAAAAGAAATACCAAATGCTACCTTTCCAAATATAAGGAACTCGACTATGGCCCAGGGTGATTATCAGTTTCTAAAAGGTCTGAAGCCGCAGGAAATCATTACAGAAGTCAAAATTTTCCAGGGGGGAAAAAACAGCAAAACCCTCGCTTATGCCAATATAACAATATTGGACATTTTTGTGGTTAAAAACCTGCGTATAGTCAAGGGAAATAAAGGTGTATTTATTGGTATGCCATCCTTAAAGCGCAACGACGGCCAATACAGAGATATTTTTTTTCCTATACGACAGGAAGCCAGAGATCTGATAACAGATGTGCTGATCAGCGCTTATGAAAACGAGACAGGAGAAAAATTAACCAAAGAGGATTATCCCCCTCAATATAATTAATCTCTTTGATTGGAATTTGTTATCTAACGGTTAATGTTAGATAAAGCGTTGTCTGTTTCTACCGCAACAGGATTTCTTGCCCAGTACAGTGAGATGGTAAGACCTGAAATCAAGTGCCAAATTCCCCACAGGGCGGCAATTAATGCCATTCCTCCCATCCCCTGAAAAAATGTAAAGATGAGAGCCAGACCCAGTCCAGAATTCTGGATACCGGTCTCGATGGAAATAGTGCGGGAATCGATTTCCGAGAGGTTAAATATCCGAGAAAATCCGTAACCAATGGTTAAGGCCAAAAGATTGTGGAGAAAGACAATAAGAGCTATAAATTCAATAGTTTGCAGAAATATGGAATAATTGCTGGCAAATGCGGCGACAACGAAACCTATAAAAATCACCAGGGATATTGCTGTGATGGGTTTGATCATACGCGAGGAGGTTTTGGGAAATTTATAATGAAACAAGATTCCAGCAATCAAGGGCAATCCCAGGATAAACAGCACTGTCAAAAGCATCTCAATGGGATCGATGTGGATCTCCTGTAATAATGCCGATGTTTTGGGATGAAGGCTTGCCCAAATGCCTAAATTCAGCGGCGTTAAAAGAAAAGCGAAAACGCTGGAAAATGTGGTTAAACTAATCGAGAGCGCCACATTACTTTTTGATAATGCTGACAAAAAATTTGAAATATTTCCACCGGGACAGGCTGCCACAAGCATCATACCTAGTGCCATGCTGGGAATAGGGTCTATCAACCAGACTAATCCATAGGTAGCTGCCGGTAATAGTAGAAATTGCGACACAAGGCCAATGATGATCGGTTTTGGATGACGAAAGATATGGCGAAAACTATCCAATCTGAGTTGCAGAGCGATTCCAAACATGATAAAGGCAAGAGTCAAATTTAATAGAAACAGACTGCCTGAGTTAAAATTAATACGAATACTATCAATTTGTTCTAACATGTCATTACCATACTTTCTCTTTGGATCAGGATCGTTTCCTGGCTTCTTTCTCAATAGATACAAGCAGTTCAAAAAGGGATTCTTTGCTGATTTTTTTCATGATCCAATCCGGTATGATAAAATCAGGCTCCATACGGATATGATACGTGACTTCACATTGCTGGGAACCTTTTTTGCGAACCTGCCAGTAACCTTCATTGGTTTTAAATAATCCTTTGGTTTGAATCCAGGTTAGCCGTTTTTGTTCCGGATAAATCTGGACATTGGTGTATAAGTCAATGTATTTCCATGTCATCTTGATCTGCTTATATACTGAAAGCGTGTTCCCGTTTTTGCCAAGAATTTTGCTTTGGATTGTGTTGGGCATAAAAGTGGCGTGATTTTCATAATCTGCCAGCGCTGACCAAACTGCTGAATCTTTCGCGTCTAAGCAGGCGACAGCGGTGAGAATATTCATTTTCCCCTCCGTTGTCTGGCGTACATAGGCATTGAGAGGAGAGCATGCAACCAACTCGCGGTCAAGCGTAGCGAAAAGAAAAATGCCTAAAATTGTAAAAAAGATACGAAACGAGATGCTTTTCATAAAGGTTTCTTTTTCTTAAAAATTAGGATCATAGATGCCAGTACAAAAACAGAGACCAGGAAGGTAAAGGTTGTTCCCAGAGCGGCAACGATACCGATACTATTCATCGCTTTCGTCTGCGCGAATACCAGTACGCCAAAACCTATAACCGTCGTAAAGGAAGATAAAAATATAGCGACAAAGGAGTGTTCGGCTGCGTGCACTATGTTGCCGCACTCCTTATATCGGTGATAGATATGGATGCTGGAATCGATGCCAATTCCAATAATGATAGGAAACATAATGGCATTAAAAAAATCCACAGGAATATCCATAATTGCCATGGCTCCTAATATCCATATCATGCTGGCAATGAGCGGCAGCACCGTAAACAACCCCTCGCGCAAACTTGAGAAATTAATAGAAACAACCGCGATCACTGCGAGAAAGGCCAGAAGTAAGATCCAGGGACCTTCCCGGCGTATCATTGTTAAGATTTCAGAAAAGATGAGTTCATCCGAGGCTGCCTTTAGCTGTTTTTCGCCATCCTTGAGTTCGGCCAGATTTTCAGCGAAAAGTAGCCAGTCAAGTCCCAGTACCATGGAAGGCTTAGGAAATACTAAAATGATATTGCGATGATTATGTGTATCAAAGCTAAAGAATGTATGCCTAAGTGTTAAGGGTAGATTCTCTTTGGTTAATGGAGTCACAGATAGTTTGTCGTATAAAAGATTCCATTTTTTTTGGTTTTCAGAGGAGAGCTTTTTCTTGTATTTGACATTTCTTGCCAGCAACTCTCTTATCCGTTTGATAATTGCAATTTTTTGATCCTGCTCCAGCGGCAAAAATTGTGTACTGCCAAATACTTTTTCGAGCATAAATTTAGGTTTGTTTGCATTTTTTCGAATATTCTCTTCTATAAGATGAATCAATTTGCGTTCATGATCCATAGATTCTGGAAGGATAACTGTTGGGTTTTGATAACGATTTAATAAAGAATTGATTTCTGGATCCAATTGAAAGGATCGCATGGTTTTTACCTGAATTTTTGAAAAATCATAATCAAACCACAATTTTGGAATCATGGCAAGAGAAAGAATGGTGATAAACGCAGATCCAATCAAGATCAATTTGGGTCGGCTCCAGAGAAAACGGGGGACGCCCCAGTTTTTTTTATGCAGATGAATATGAAAGTTCTCCTCGAGGATTAGCAATAGTGCAGGCAAGATAACTAGCATGGCCAGGAGTAATGACAGGATGCCAATTCCGGCGATCACTCCAAACTCTTGAAACGCCCGAAATTCAGTAAAACTTAAAACAAAAAAAGCAAGAGCAGTTGTTAGCGCAGAGGCAGTATTTGCAGCTCCCGTCTGGGAAAGCATTATCAAAAAATTTTCTTTCATGTCAGGTCTGGCTCTTTTTTCCTCTTCAAACCGGATGATAAAATGGATGCCATAATCTATACCGAGGCCAAGTAAAATTGCAGCCAGAAAACTGGTGATTAGGTTGAGCGTGCCATAGTAAGCGCCGACAAAACCCATTGTCCAGGAGATGCCAAAGAGCAAGGGAATAAGGATGACCACGATAGGCCAGAAACTATGAAAAAAGATTAGGAGAACAACAAGCATTCCCCCGAAAGACATTATGGTTATTCTTGAAAAATCTTTTTGCATGGAGAAAAAATTGTCAGAACTTTTTTTGTAACGTCCTCCGTATTCAATGATTATGCCATTTTTTCCTTCATGTAATTTGTGAAATAGAGCGTCCATACGCGCGATAAAATTATGCGTAAATTTAATATTAACAGCGCTATGTGCTGGTTTGATTAAAATTAAAAAAGTATGAAGTCCTGTTTTTTCCTCAAATTTGTGGAGGAATCTATCGTAAGGACTACGTTTGTCCGAACTGATAAAATCATATTTTTTCTGGTACTTATCAATGAGATCCTGGTAGTATAGACCTGGGTCTTTTTCAGAGCCAAGGTCTATCATAAGTGGATTATTTTTATTTCGTTCATAATCAAATTTGCGATGGATTCTATAGTAGATTGTTTTTAAGTCTGCCAGATCTGCATACAACAGCATATTTTTTTCGAAAAAATCAAAAGGTTTGCTATATTCGACATAGCGAACATCTGGATGCTTGGAAATCTCTTTTCCGGCGTTGAGAACAAAAGAGGCAGCCTTTTCTGCATCCTTGCTCCGTATCACAGTTACAAGATATCCCAGACCTCCGTAGATTTCTGACACCTCATCAAGATTTTTTACGATGTTGTTTTCGTGGGGCAGAAGCGCGGAAAGGTTCGAGTCAAGTCTGATTTTTGATATCTGTGTAGCGGCTGCTACGGTTAATAAAATTCCTATTGCTAAGGCTGTAAACCGATGGGCATAAATAAATTTCCCCCAGTGGTAGAGATTTCTCTCAAAAAAATTCTGAATCAGATTAAATTTCACGTTTTGCCAGTTCTTCCTTCTCTAGTTCAGTAAAGGCCACTTTACCGATTTTTGTCAGCGGCAGGGATTCGCGGATTTCGATTTCAGAGGGAATACTCCATCGGTTCAACTCGCGGCTGCATAGATCCTTCAATTCTTGAATTAGGCCCATTTGATTCAGGCTAGGTTCCTTAGGCACCACAAAAGCTTTTACTGTGTGCATTTTATACTCATCCGGGACTCCAATGGCACAGGCTAATGCGACCTGGGGATGAGAGGTAAGAACTTCTTCAATCTGGGGAGGGTAAACACCCATACCGGATACCTTTAACATACGCTTCATGCGCAGTATAAAAGTGAGATACCCATCGCTGTCCATTTTTCCCAGGTCGCCTGTATGAAGCCAGATCTCTCCATCGGAATGACGGCGTAAAACTTTATCCGTCTCCTCTGGGTCATTGAGGTAACCAAGCATAACGGTAGGTCCGTGAACGCAGATTTCGCCCTCCTCACCGATTGCAGCGACCTCTGTTGAGTTGAGTTTGCAGATCTTAATCTTCATATCCGGAAACGGGATACCAACTGTACCCTCGCGAAAGAAATTTGCTGGCATCAAACAGTTTGCAGTCACAGATTCCGTTAGACCGTAACCCTCCAACAGTTCGATTTTTGCTCCCCTTGCTTTGATAAAGTCATCAAAACGTCTTTTGGTAGCCAGGGGCAGGGTGTCGCCCCCTGAAGCGATTAGCTTAAAGGAGGAAAAGCTGGCCTTCTGTGCTTTTTTTTCCCGAAGCAGAGCCTCAAACAGGGTAGGAACTCCAGCCATAAATTGCGGTTTTTCGGAATCGATGAGCGCTGCCAGGGTGGCTGCTTCGAATTTTGGAATGAGAACACAGGTACCGCCTTGCATCAATATAGCATGGATGCCAATTCCCAGGCCGAAACCGTGAAACATGGGAAGTATAGAAAGCATCTTATCTCCATCATTCATTCCTCCCATGGTGGCAGTCTGCATACCGAAGGCGTTGAAGTTTTTGCTGGTGAGCATGATCCCTTTGGGATGTCCTGTGGTGCCACCGCTGTAGAGAATGGCAGCCAAAGAGTCACCATTTTGCTTTGTATCGTAAGGAATAGGGATTGCAGTATCGCAATTTTGAAGAATCCTTTTCCAGGGAAAGATTTGCGAGCTTTTTTTTATCGCAGGAATTTTTCTCCCATTGGTAAGACGAAAGAGGAATCCTTTCAGCGAGGGGAGGTCATCAGGTAATGTAGCAATTATGACTTTGCGCACGCCGGTATGTTTCAGGATGGCTTCGAAATTTGGATAAAAGGCATTTAATGTCATTGCCCAGGTAGAGCGACTCTGATTAAGATAGTATTCAATCTCTTTCGATGTGGAAAGGGGGTGAATCATACTGGCAATGGCACCGATTTTGTTAAGGGCATAGAATGCTGTTACAGCACTGGGGACATTGGGCATACAAATTGTGCATATATCACCCTTTTGTACACCTAATGCTGTTAGGCCTTTTGCTGCGCATTCAATATCCAGGATAAATTGCGAATATGATTTGCGCCGGCCCAAAAAACTATAAGCGGTATGGTTAGGATATTTGCTTGCCGCTTCTACCACAACCCGATACATGGTGCCATCAGGATAATTGAGCGTTTCTGGTTTATCACCGTAAAAACGCAGCCATGGTTTTTGATTCATACTCATTCTCCTTGGAGGTAAACTGCCAATAGGGGAAGAATTAATGTTTGGACTCAGGGTTTTCCTTATCGTCCTCGTCCCAAACAACTCCTTGTTCCAGCAGTTCAGGCTCTGACAGATATTTGGTCACTGCCTTAGCGAGTTTGCCGCCCTGAGCCCCATCTACGATACGATGGTCAAAGACTCCTCCGATGGGAAGTATGTCGCGAATGACGATTTTATTGTTTCGCACGACTGGCTTTTTCTCTACAGAACCCATCACGATAACGATAGGGAGATTTGATGCTGGCATTAACGCGGCAAAACCAAATTGAAGTCCGTGAGAACCGATATTCGAGAGCATTGCGCTGCCAAATGTTCCTGGATTCACGCCAATAAACCCAAGCGGAATGCTTAGTTCTACGCTCAAAAAGCGAATCAAGCGAAAAAGCCAATTGCGGAAAGGCCACGGTACTTTTGCTAAAAAATATTTATTTTTTACAGGACCAGCGCCTCGATCCATTCTGTATCGATCCACCTTTTCCTGCATCTCCTGTGAGATCTGCTCCAGGGATTTTTCATCAATTCTGCGCACAGGAAAACCCGTCATCTCCGCGCCGCCGCCAACGCTAACCGCAATAAAGATATCAGCGCTATCCCGCGGAACGATCCGACCGCGCTTAACATAGGCGTTTAGTTCAGGAATATCTACGCTAAGAGAGCGTCCTAGTGCTGAGGCAACAACCTGGGTAATGGTAAGCCGTATCCCTTTTTTCCGCTGTTTTTCAATGTACTTCAGAACATTGGTAATATCAACTTCATAGGTTCCATAGGTGCGGCCATCTGTTGCAGGCCGGTATATGGCACTGGCCATACGCCGCCAGGGTGTATCATATTTGGTTTGTTTTCTTTTCATATAGGTGACTATAACGCAAATCCCTTTTTCTTTGAAAAGTACTTTTTTTTAAAGGTAGAGCATCCGATAATCGTAACCGGGAAAACAGATTTTTTGTATCGAGGATGGTTTTTGAGAGCACTTTGTATCATAGGTATAACTTCTATTTTTCTCCTGGCTGGAGGAGAAAATTCTACCATTGGGCACGCTACAACGATCGGAAACCGTAAATATTATGTCGTAAAAAAAGGAGATACCCTGTTTTCCATAGCCAGGCGCTTTGGAGTCGAGGTGCATGAATTGCGAAATTGGAACGCGTTAGGGAAAACCGGGCGTTTAATTCAGGGAACAAGGCTGGTTATCACGGAAAGAGGAAAAAAGGAAGAGCGAAGCGGCAATAAAAATAAAGATTTACTTGCGCTGACATTCGGGGCTCATCCGCCAAAAATGATCAAAAAATTTCAAATCGGCAAGCGTGAATACCAGCCTATGGTCACATTTCAATGCGAACGTCGCAGAATGGTAGCAGGGTACAGCAAGGGTATAACGGAGAGGGTGGGGCGTCTCCCCGGTTTTGGCGAATATGTTGTGATACGATATAGGCCGGATTTGCAGATTATGTATTCTGGATTTGCGGAAAGAAACGTCAAGAGAGGAGATCCAATTGTTAGGGGGTATCCCCTAGGATCTTGTTCCAGGAGAGAGCAGAGTAACCACGGCTCCACTTTTTCTATTATGGTACTGGATCGTGGCAAGGCAAAGAATCCTATGTTATATTAGACAAGAGTTTTATGTTTATAAAGAAAAATGGAATTATATCAAAAAGGAGCAGATTGTGACACATTGGTCGATTGAAAACGCTCATTTGGTTACTCCTGCAAAAGTAATAACCAATAGTAATGTGGTTATGAACCAGGGAAAAATCGTGGATCTGGATGTCAAGGAGAAGGAGTTACCTGAGATATCATTGGATGTGGATCAATCCATTGTCTTTCCGGGTATCATCAATGCACACGACCATATCCTTGGAAATTATTTACCGCGCGTTGGGAAAGGACCTTACCAGAATTGGTTACCCTGGGACAATGATCTGAAAAGCGCAGACGTTTATGTCGAAAGGCAGCAGATTGATATTCATGACTCTTATCTTCTTGGATCTTATAGAAATTTATTATCAGGGGCGACGACAGTATCTGACCATATCCCGCATTTTGTCAACGACCCATGGATCGATAAGATGCCTATCCGTATTTTGCGTAACTATACTTTGGCTCATGCGGTCGCAAGTTTTGCCTTAAAATGGGGTGATGGCATCGAAAAAGAGTATCAGCGTGCAGTAGAAAATAATTTTCCATTTATTACCCATTGTCAGGAGGGTTTTGATCCGGAAACATTGCGGGATACACAGACTTTGCTGGAAAAAGATTGTCTTGGCGAGCACTCAGTGTTGATTCATTGCATCGGTTTGGGGCCGGAAGATATCAAAAATCACGCGAAACGTAAAAGTAATATTGTCTGGTGTCCAAATTCCAATATGTTCATGTTTCATAAAACCGTCGATATCCGTAGCTGCCTCGAAAATGGAATCAATGTCTCCCTTGGAACAGATTCCCCCATGTCCGGGGGTGTCCACTGTTTTGATGAGATCCAGTTTGCGAAAAAAACCTATTATGAGATGTACCATGAGCATATTGATGACAAGCGGCTGGTGCAAATGTTTACCGTCAATGCGGCCAAAGCATTGAGATTGCCTTCACTGGGGTCGATTGAGAAAGGGAAAACTGCTGATTTGCTTCTGCTGCGCGGAGAGTCCGATCGAGCCTATACAGCTATGGTCCAGGCTGATCTTAAGGATGTCAGACTTGTGATATACCAGGGCAGACCTGTTTACGGCGATTTAGATTTTATTGAAATATTTGACTACTTTAAGATAGACTATACAAAAATTGTTGTGAGCGGAGTACCTAAGGTTGTCATAGGAGATCCTTGGGCCCTTCTGAAACGCATCAGAAATGCAGTTGGATACAAAAAAGAGTTGGCTTTTTTACCGATTGAACCTTATTGATGCGGATTACAAAATCTCCCATATCAGGATTTATTTTCTTGCCATGACAGTGGAACAAATTAAGTTATACTATGAAAAATGGCGTAATGATCCTAATTGTCGAATTTTACGTTCGCGCGAAATCCGGCAGGCTTGGCTAACTTTGGGCCAGGTTTTTATGGGTTCAGAATTGGTCAACCCTGGGTTTTGGCGGTAAGCTGGGTTCCACCATTTTTTTTTACGGAATATCTTTCTGTCACTTCATATCGAAATTCGTTGCCTGATTGGATATCGAAAGATTGAGACAAATAAATGAGCGGACCAGTAGCAAGAAAATACAAAAAAGGCTCTATTATCTATTTTGAGGGTGATATCAGCGATGAGATTTTCATTTTAAAAGGCGGCAAGGTTATACTCATCTCCCTTATCGTGGAAACGGGAATGGAAACAAGCGAAGAGTTAAAACCTGGAGAGTTTTTCGGGGTCAAATCGAGTCTGGGGCATTTCCCCCGAGAGGAGACTGCGCAAACCCTTACGGATGCTGAAGTACTGGTTATGAAGCCCGCCGAATTTGAACTGTTAATGAGTAAAAATTTTCGTCTTGTAATGAAAATGCTCAAAGTTTTCTCCAACCAACTGCGCAGCGTGGGCAAGCGTGTTAGGGATATTTTAGGAGATACAGACCTGAAGATTCCCTCTACCGAGTTGCTAAAATTAGCCGAATATTATTACGAGCATAACAAATTGGATTACGCCCGATTTGTGTATGAAAAGTTTTTGAAATTGTACCCAGAAAGCAGATTTCGCGATAGAGCCGAGTTAATGCTCAAATCCCTGGAGATGAAACAGCCGTTTCCAGGCAAGTTCCAGGCGCTATATCAGGCAGATACGGATGAATCCGCGAAAATTGAGACTCCGATTCCAGATTATCCTGCTGCAACCAAGAAGAGCTCCAACAATTTGCTGGATGATAGTTTTGGTGGCATTTCAAAACCTGCTCCAGGTGCGCCTATAACCGTTCTGGATACACCTCAGGCGAATGTGGCCTTGGAGTCATCTGAAATCGATTTTCAATTTTAAGTTGGTGTCACAATTTGGTTTTTTTGATGTTACGATATACCATGGTTTCCCAGAAATTTCCCCTGAACCAAAGAAAAAGGAGAATGCATCATGCTGAATGATGCCATGTTTGATAAGTTCGGTAAAGGATTCAAAGAGGGAGCGATCATCTTTTCTGAATTTGAACCCGGTAATGATTTTTATCTGATTCAGTCAGGTCGGGTGAAGATCACGAAGATTATACAGGGGCGGGAAAAGATTATCGATATCTTGGAACCAGGCGATATCTTTGGGGAGATGGCAATCCTGGAACAGCAACCTCGCTCTGCCAGCGCTTTTGCATTAGAGGACATCAAGGTACTGCATTTTAATAAGGAAAACTTTGAGATATTGTTGAAGGGGAATCCGCCATTGGCCATGAAGCTTCTTGTTGTTTTTTCAAAGAGGATTTATGACGCTAAACGCAGGCTTATGATTCTTTTACTAAAAGAGCCAAATTTACGGGTTATTGATACCCTGAATATGCTGGCAGAAAAGAATCCAAGTTATGGTCAATTAAATGAGATTGAAATCCGCACAAAAATTGACGAAGTGGCGCACTGGTGCGCTCTATCAGAGCTCGAAGTTCAGAACATTCTCAACAATTTTAATAGAGCCGGTAAGATTGAGCTTTTTCATGATCACATTGTATTAAAGAATACTGCGGATTTCCGCCGCCAGATTATGAGCAGGCGTAAGAAAATGATGGAAAAGTAAAAAGATCAAAATGGTTGTGTCCAATGGGGAAGGATTAAATTTCCTATTGACAACGCAATCTTTTCTCTGATTTTGACCTTTCCGTGATCTGCGCCAGTAGCTCAGTTGGATAGAGCAACAGCCTTCTAAGCTGTGGGTCAGGGGTTCGAATCCCTTCTGGCGTACATGGTCTGAATCTACCTCTCCTTTCAATCACCCTTTAGTATACATCCAACTGGTTATTCTTTCTGGAACCTCTCTGATATGTAATCAGGATCAAAGCACCCGATACAAAAAATAGTGCTGGTAAAAAAGCATAGCCAATGCGTATGCAGAAAACTGTTTGTGGCTGTTGCAGTTCATTGGGTACAAAGGATGCAAAAGCCAATAACCAGCCAGTCAGAGCGGGCGCCAGAGCCATGGCAGATTTATTAATAAATGTAAATAGGGAAAAGTAGATCCCTTCCAAAGATCCCTCCTTTGGATTGAGGCTATCTGCTAGCATGGAGGGATGCACAATAAGAACTGCGCCAGCAAACGCTCCGAGCGTGCTACTGAGAATTTGCATCCAGATATGTTGCTGTGGTCCGATAAAAAAGGTGAGGCTGAAACCGAGGCCTAAGATGAGTTTGGCTCCAATCCAGAGGCTTCGTTTGTCGATTCGTTTGGATATATGGATCCAGATGGGGATGGCAATCGTAGCGAAAAGCATAAAAAGTCCGATATAAATGGCTCCTTGTTCGCGTTGAAGCAAAACATATTCAGCAAAATATAAGGTCATCGACATGATAAAGGCTGCGCCCAATTGGCTGAGAAACCCCACAATAAAGACAAGGCGCGCTCGGGGATTGGCAAAAGCGGAAATCAGGCTCTGGATAAAGGGTTTATCCGAGGCTTGATGGCTGCTTTGCGATGCTCGCTTTCGAATCAAGAAAATCGAGCCAATGAAGAAAAGTGATAGGAGACCGATCAGAGGGATGATACTATCAATTGTATGCGAGATACGAAGGCGATCTGCTGGAAGGTTGGTAAGAAACAGCATCATCGCGACGCCAATAAAATTACCTATGTTCTCAAAGATCGCACGCACGCCAAAGATTCGGTTCCGTTCGAACGGATTGGCGCTTAATTCTGCGCCTAGAGAATAGTGGGGAATATAGAGGGCGGTGATTGCTGTAAAAAACAGAAGCAGCCAAAAAGCTAGCCAGATCGCCTGGTAGTCTGGTTTCCAATGTGGCGGTGCGATCCAAAGTAAGACAAAGCTAATGGCGACAGGTAATGCCGACCCTAAAATCCAAGGTAGCCTGCCGCCCAGTCGGGTCTCTGTCTTGTCAGACAGATGTCCAACGATGGGGTCATTGAAAGCATCCCATATTCTGGAGATGAGAAAAATGGTTCCCATGATGCCAGGAGTGATCAACAGCACGTCGGTGGCGTATTTCAATAAGTAGTTTCCGATCAGAAAATTCATTGCGCCGCCACTGATCATAGGAAGACTGAACAGAATTATCGATAAAAGGGGAATTGTTTTCATTTACATTGTCCCAAAAAGGAATAAGCCTTGTGAATCGTATGAAAAATCCGCCGAGGATAGCAATTTTTTTAAATCCCAGCTCAGGTAATTTTGCAGCGGGAAAAAAAAAGGAGACTCTGGAAACATTATTAAAACAGAAAGGTATAAACTACCAGCTTTTTGTCAGCCAGAGTGCATCCCATTTTCAGAGTCTTGTTCTTGATAAAGTAGATCAGTTTGATGCCCTGGTAGCAGCCGGCGGTGATTCCACTTTATTGATGCTCATCACTTCCTTACGCCGAAATCAGATACAGAAACCTGTCGGAATGGTCGGTATTGGCTCTTCGAATGACATCATGCGTCACTACAGACTGGAGACAATGGAGGCCGCGGTGAGAGCTTTGCAGCGGTATCAGATATGCCAGACGGATATGATCAGAATCCAAGGTGGTACTGAGGAGTTTTTGGCAATGGGACAGGTGAATACCGGATTAGGGGTTTATGTCAATCTTGAGGTCGAGCGCCTCAAAAATTCCCTCATATATTCTATCTTTGGTCAGACGGGATCAGGATTGTTTGCCATTATCAAGGGCTACCTCTATGCTCACAGCAGAAGCATCGCGCAAAAATTGGAAATTTTTCGAAATAGAGAGGTTTGGGGGCAGCCGTCTGAGGAGTATGATATAGCTTTGTTCTCAAAAATTTCTTTCTGGGCGTCAGGAAAGCTGTTTGCTCCTGAGGCTAACGCCCAGGATGGAAAAATCCATGCTATTTTGGTTCGAAGGCGATCTCTGCTCTCCATGATTCGTCTGATTTTGGCCTCAGCGCATGGGAATCATCTCGCCCACAAGGGGGTATTTTCGGTGCAGGAACCCTCTTTTTCAATGAAGAAGGAAGCTGGTTTTCCTCTACAGGTCGATGGGGAGGTGATAAAGGATGCGGAAGGGGGTGTTCGACTATTTCAGGAGGTGAAGATAGAGGTACTTCTTGGGGTATTGCCACTTATTTGTTAGGATGAACAGCAATTTCTTTTAGGTATTCACATCTCCTTGCCGACAATCAGAACTGGATGTGACATAATCATTTCCGTAGTGATCTATCCCTTTTTTACGATGATGAAAAATGAGGGTTATTTACTCGATTCCATCTTCAGGTTGTATTAATATATAGGGTATTTTTTATGTTTATTTTTTATAAAATTATTAACCAAATTGATGGTATTCTGGAAAAAATTCCAGCTCATGTTTCTGGCATAATTCGCAATATCTCTATCTTTGTTCTCGTTCTTATGGGTTTTTTGGCCATCTATATTGGATATCGATCTGGTAAGCAGGCTAGCCAGATTCCCGGTGATCCCCTTGTGAAGGCAACAAATGACGCTCTCCGCCATCGATTAAAGGAGCAAGGGAATAAGGCTGGGGATCACCTCGTCATTGATGGAAATCCGATGATCCATCTTGATTCCCAGGCTTATGAACGCAAAGAGAGGGTGGAGAGTGCATCTTACCAGCCGACTATTGATAAGCAAACCCTAACATCGCCACAGGTTCGAGGTATTGATAAGGCTCTGGGAACGTCGAAAGCAGATTTATCTCTGGTGCCTTTGGATCTGGAACCGCGCAGGGTTGAGTCCTATACCAAAGATGCGCGCGAGGAGGGGAAAAAACGGGCGATCTCTCCTGAACCCCTTCACCCAAAATTAAGCGGACAGGATATCCGGGGCAAAGAGGATGTGATTCTGGAGTCAAGAAGAGTGAAAAAGAAAAAAATAGATCATACCAGACCATTCGAACCAGGTGGTGATATTCGTGATTTAGAGGTAGGCCCCATCGATACCAGTAAGGATGTTGGACGACCCAAAAAGAAAGAGCCCGCCAAATCTCTATTAGGTGGTTCTAGAGAGCCTCAGCCAATGGAACCGATTTTTCGGGATACCAAGCCATGAACAGATTTGCCACACTCCTAGGGATGGTAACCCCTTTTCTATTACTACTCTCACCTGGCTGGATAGAGGCTCAAAGTTTTGTCCGGTTTCGGGCTGAAGATATACAACTGGAGAAATGGGGGAATCAAAGGATAAGACCACTGCTGGAAGAGAAATTTTTTGATAAAATCAGACCGGATCTTCGTACTAAGGTAACCGAGAGCACTGTTCAACCCTTACTGCAGCGTAAAAATACATCAACAGCGGTAATAAAAGGGCAGCAGAAAAAAACGGCTCTCCCTAGGGCGAAAAAAGCGACAACTAAGAACTCTGCGGATTTTTCGGATGTGACTTTTTCAGAAATTTTTCCTGAACTTCCTTTGCAAAAAAAGGATCCTGATTTCTCATTGCAGCCAGATCTGCTGGATTACCGCTGGGCAACTTCGTCCATAATCTCTGGAAAGGAACCACCAAGTACTCTGCCCCTAAAGCAGAAGAAAACGGTGCTTGCACCAAACGATCGTGTTGGCTCCGACCTCGCTCAGCAGAAAAAGGTATCGAAGCCGAACGAGACCAGAGAGTTGGACGACTCGAAAGATTCTGAGCCTAACCAACCAAATTCCAAGCGGATCGTGAGTACTGGCGAGGATCTGTATGATCTGAACCCGAATCAAAGTTCTCTTCTACAGAGGTCTCATGGAATTCTGCAGAAGGAAAACAGGGCCGAACCTCTTTTAGCCATTAGAGCCCAGTTAAAGAATGGCAACTACGAAGAAGCGGTCAAAGCTCTACAGGGAATGACGCCGCCCTCTCCTGAACAGCTCTATCTGCTGGGTCAGACCTATGCATATCTCCATAAATATAATGAGGCTATAGAACAGTTTACTCGAGTAGCCCGGCAATTTCCAGGCCATGAATTTAGCGATGATGCTTTGGTTCAGGCGGGTAGGCTTTATCTGCGTCAAGAGAATAGTGTAGCAGCCTTTCAGCTTTTTCAGGAAATTTTACAGGAATACCCAAAAGGGGATCGAAGGGACGATTCTCTTTTTTACCTTGGAAAGATTTACAGCGAAAGCACCCTTTATCAGAATCCAATTCAGGCTAAAGCGATGTTTTCACAGATTGTATCAGAGTTTCAAGGGGAAGGAAGAGCGAAGGAAAAAAATAAACCCTATTCCCCCTACTACAGGCAAGCTAAAAAATATATAGAGACACTTTTTCCGTAAGGAAAGATTTGTTATTTTAAGGCGATATTGACCTCAAGGGGACCAAAAATTGAATACAAATTGACTCCAAGAGTCGTCTGCCGTACAAAACGGACATGGACATTGGTACCAGAAATAATGGTGGGAGGGGTCATATCAAGACTGGTTCCTTTTGCTGCAAACAGGTTCATCGCATTACCGACAATCATGTTGGCAATCTCTCCGATAATATCGGGGAACTCGGTTTTTAACTCGGAATCTGTCATTTGCGGCGCCAGGTGGCGGGAAATTTTTATAGCCGCCTCTTCAGTCATATTAAAAACGACCTGACCTGTTACAGCGCCTACAATTCCAATGATAATGGCTACCTGGTGTGTTGGATCTGTCTGTTCCTTCAGAACGATGCGCCCTCTGCGAAGATCTGCGCCGAGAACGGTTTTAAAAACACCGGTTGCTGATTCGAGAAATGGATTTACAAAATTTGCATTGATCATGGATGAGCAGATCCTTTACTTTTTATCCTCAAAATATCAACAAAGATTTTTTCTGGCAGTTTGTAAATACATATTTCGATTCTGGCCTATTTTTTTGAGTTCTCTGCATTTGAATCCTTAAAGAATTTTGCATCATAGCGTTCAATTTTCATCGAATTGCGGTAGTTCATATAGATATCCTGGGCAATAGAACTCCGGAGGTAGTATTCTAGCATCCGTTTACGCTGCTTTTCCTCTTTTGGTTGGTTTTGCTTGATGGACTTGGCATCTGGATACTGAACCTGCTTCAGTGTCACAAAATATTCGCCTGAATTGGTGGGAATCGGACCCAGTAGTTCGTTCTTTTTCAGGGTTAAGATCTTAGATAAGAAAAGCGGGGATTGATCCAGGCCAGTTGCGTAATCTGTTTTTGATCCTAAACGGGCAATTCTATCACCAGGGTGAAAGAGCTGACTCTGGTACACGGGGAATCCGGCGATTTTACTTAGAGCCTCAAGAGTGCCGTTTTTTTTGATCTCCTCTTGCAGTTTGAGGCGGAGTTTGTTTTTTTCTTTCGAGCGCTCTTCGTTGCGCAGGCGGCTTTCTACGATACGTTTGATCTCTGCATCGTCAGGTACCTTCTTCGTTTTATCAGATTGAGCATCCGCTATGCGCTTTGCCTTTTCCTTGGCAATACCTTCATTTAATTTGGTGGCATCAATTTTAATTCCTTTATCGATGCGCTGGTTCCATTCAATAGTGGCAAGATGGATATAATTAATCTGAATATTGGTCTTTTCCGCGATGAGATCCTGCAGCGCTTCGTCAGGGGTAATCATAACCAGATCATTGATCTGATCTGTAAAATTGCTCTGTTCCAGCAACAGGGTAAAATCATCATCATTTAGGTTGAAAAAACGTCTGTATGCAAGGAGTCTATCTTTGTCAAATTTACCATCAACCTTGAACTGTTGCAGGTAAAAATCGCGTAAAGCCTCGCTGGTGGGTTCAAAACCCCAATTTCTCAGAATATGACGAAACCGGTAAAGATCAATCATTCGATTCATTACTTCATCCTGGAAACCCTTCTCATCAAATTCCTTGTCATCCCTTTTTTGTTCCCGGAAAAATTTATAAAATTTCTGATATTGGTAGTAGGGGATCTCTTCACCGTTTATTTTTGCGATGGTAGTTTGGCTGGCGCCAAACAGGCTGCCAAAGCTTGTGTCGCCCAGAATAAATCCACCGGCCAGTAGAAGAACAAAAAAACCGGCTAATATTGTACTGACTGTTTTCATTCAATGAATTCCATAAGATTTTTTTGATATACAATCCTGAAGAGGTGCTTTACCCAAAAGAAATTGGTTTTTCCCTGGCTCCGCCACGAAAAGCCAATTCTATGGGGATCATTACGCCCAAAATTGCAAATTGCAACGTCTTGGCGTTATAAAACCAGAACCATCAGAATCATTCTATGTGGTGGTTTTTGTTTTGTCTTGCGCTTTTGATGTCAAATGAAAAACAGTGTGTATAAGGGAAATCAAGGAAATTGAAAAAGCGTAGTTAATCCATCTCTTGAAATGACCGAAAGGATAGCTTAGAGGGTATTGTTTGTTTGGAGGGAATAGCATGATTTTTATCGCGCTCGGTTTTATCGTATTGGGGTCATTTTTAATCCTGTATTCATTTTTTATTTTTTTGCAGAAGAATCCTGCTGAGCATGAAGTGCCTCCCGTCAGTGCCAATAGAGAACAAGATTCGGTCAACAATTCTTCCTCTATCACAAGAGCCGAAGAAAAGCCTCCTGTGGTTGAGGAGTCTTCCGCGCAGATTCGTTCGATTCCTGCTCAACCAGCTCAACCAGCATTCATTCCCTCTGTTTCGCAACGAGATGAGCCGCTACACATTGAAAAAGTGAATGAGAAAAATGAGGTGCCAGTTTTCCATGGCGACGGAGATATTCTTTTTCAAAGCAGCTCTTTGCTCTACCAGGATCAGGGTGGTAGGATTCGCTATGATGGTTCCGACATCGATGTGGATGAAACCTTACAAAGCTATCAGAAGTTTTTCCGCATCGGAGAAGGAACGATCACATTGAGTAGGACTGGAATCAGTTTTCAGTCAGACAAAGAGTTGATGCATTTTGATTTTCAACGGGTTGAAAAAGTTGTCTTTTATCAAAACTGCACGGTTATTTTGCCCCGAGATTCCCAGGTGGCGCAGATTTTTTTCCCGGATAAGTTTTCGATTTTCCGTTCCAAATTCAAAGAGCTCATGCAGCAGGGAAGTAGAGAGTAAGCGTTATGTTATACGGCGAACGTTACGTACGAAAAAAGAAAGGACGGATGAAGCGTTTTTTCATCTTCCTGCTTGTTGGTGGCTTAGGGTATGCTAGTTACTATTACTACCCGATTGTTGCTGATTTTTGGAAGGATAATCCTGAGGAGTTTATTAAAGATCTTGGGAAAAACGCGAAAAGCAGCCAGAAAAATCAGAATTCCTATTCGCCGGAATTCTTCCTGAAGTTAGAGCAGAAGATCGCATCGGAACCGACCTCGAAAGAGTACTACTTTTTGTATCTGCAAACCAGATTGAAACCATGGATTGACGATTTAACCCTATTAGGGGCGGAGAGAATCAATTCTCTATTCTTTTTTCCTCAATCCGGCTCTCTGAAACAGAGGGAACAGATTGCTGCATTTCTTTTGAAACTATCAATATTGGGTCATACGGAGAAAGAGTTGCGGCAAATTCGTTACTATCGGAAGGTTGTGGCGCTATTACTGCCAAGAGGGAACGCAAAAGCCGGTTATACCTTTCCCCCAGATTATGCCTCCTCTCTGAAGAAATTGAGCGCAGATGAGATTTTTCTGGATCTACTCTATGGCGTCTGGAACGGAATTGATACTGTGAATCTTATCTTAGGCCAGTTGGACAAGGAAAAGGATCAACCGTACGCTAAGGGATTTTGGGAACGTTATGGGAAATTTACTGACGAACGAAGGTCTTTGCTACAGGCTGTCGCTCTGTATCAAAGTGGGAAACTGGATATGGTTATAAATTTGTTACTATCAGCCCTCCGTTCTTTGCCTGAAGGTAGCCCGGCCTGGCGGGAGACTATGTTGCTCTTGACTCTTGCTCTATCCGAAACAAAGCAGTTTGCAACTGCTGACGCGATTCTTAAAAAGGGAGCCATGTCCTGGCTCCGCAAAGAGGAACTCTATTACCTTAATGCTCTGGTATCTGTAGCGCTGGATCGAACCAAAGAGGCGCAGAGATTTATTGAAGAGAGTCTAAAAATCTCCCCGACATTTTTTGAGGCGAAAATTCTTGCTCGCCAGCTTAGGTGATCGTATGTAGCATTCGCCAGGAAATAGCCTGGTTTTCTGGCGAAGCAAAGAAATGGTTATCGGTTCAGGATGAATCGTAATCGCCGTCGTCTAAATTCATGCGAAAATTTCTTTTTCAATTTGTATTTTAAAATAAGCTTTACATTAAATTGTCGCCAATCATCGGTGATTCTGCAAAAAGCAGTAAGTTACTACTGCCCAGGTGGAATGCGCACAGCAAAGAGAGAATAGTTTATGATTTTTGATTGGTTTTATGGTTTTTTTTCGTATGATATGGGGATCGACCTTGGTACGGCAAATACCTTAGTTCATGTGAAAGGACAGGGAATTGTTCTGAGCGAACCTTCTGTCGTCGCAGTGCAAAGCGGAACAGGAAAGGTTTTAGCAGTTGGACAGGAAGCGAAGCGGATGCTGGGAAGAACTCCTGGCGACATCATTGCCATCCGACCGATGAAGGACGGAGTCATCGCTGATTTTGAAACCGTCGAAAAGATGATTCGCTATTTTATTGCCAAGGTTCATAATCGGCATACTCTCGTAAAACCGCGAATTGTCATCGGTGTGCCAGCAGGTATTACGGAAGTAGAAAAGCGTGCGGTGCGGGAGTCTGCTGAGCAGGCAGGGGCACGTGAAATCTATTTAATAGAAGAGGCTTTGGCTGCCGCGATTGGCGCGCAGATTCCTATCCATGAGCCAGCCGGAAATATGGTAGTCGATATTGGCGGCGGAACAACAGAAATTGCTGTTATATCGCTGGGGGGAATGGTTATCGCCGATTCCATCCGGGTTGGTGGCGATGAATTTGATGAAGCTATTGAAAAGTACCTAAGGAATCAGTATAACCTGGTCATTGGCGAGCGCATGGCGGAAGATGTTAAATTGACGCTTGGCAATATTTTCCCCGATAAAAAAGTTGAAGTAATGGAAATCAAAGGTCGGGATGCGATTTCAGGGTTGCCACGCACGCTGGAGATCGATTCGAATGAAATCCGTAAGGCACTGAAAGAGCCAGTGGATCAGATCCTTGATGGTGTCAAAAGAACTCTGGAAAAAACACCACCAGAGCTGGCGGCTGATATTGTGGAACGGGGCATCGTAATGACAGGCGGCGGATGCCTTTTACGGGGATTGGATAAGTTTCTGAGTAAGGAGACCGGTGTTCCGGTATTTCGGGCAGAAAATCCGCTGACCTGTGTCGTATTGGGTTGCGGAAAATTCCTTGAGGAAATTAAATACTACCGTTCCAATATTCAGTAAATCTTTCCAATCTTATATGGGCTGTCAGCGAGCGGCGTGAATCGGAAGCGTCCTAACCTGGAATTGTCTAGGTGGGGCGCATTGATTCCTGTAAATTGGTTCTCCTTTGCAGTAACAGTTCAGGAAACCGTTTTGTATTTGGTAAAAATATGGATTTTATTGCTAGAAATAGAATTTTTTTATCACTTCTTTTTATTATACTTTTTTCAACCACGAATCTTGCCAGAAAATCAGATGTTGAGTTTTCCTTCGAAGGGATTTTAGTTGTAACGATTTCTCCTTTCCAAAAGCTGTTTCATGGTACCTATAAAATTGTAGGGCAATTATGGGCTGGCATTACGGAATTAAACTATCTTCGCGAAGAGCTCGATAAAACGAGACAAAAACTTCAATCCTACGAAGAGGTGGCGCAATCTTTAAAAGAGATTAAGAAGGAAAATGAAGAGTTGCGCAAGCTGCTTGGCTATCGCGAAAGATTACCCTACAAAGCGATTCCCGCCGAAATCATTGCCAAAAACCCCGATAATTTTTTTCGTGTTTTTATTGTGAACAAGGGGTCATCCAGCGGTATAAAAAAATTCATGCCAGTTGTTTCCTACAGCAATGGAGAAAAAGCGGTTGTCGGAAAAATCATAGAAGTTCGTTGGAATGTTTCTCTGGTGCAACCGATTATTGATTCAATGTCACGGATTGGTGTCTTACTCGACCAAACTCGGTATGTTGGCTTGATGAGCGGCCATGCCCCCTTAGATCAGAAGTTACGCATCGATTATATTTCCATGAATGCTGCATTTAAGGCTGGTGAAAGTGTGCTGACTTCGGGCGATGGCGGGATTTTTCCAAAGGGGCTATTGGTCGGTAAAGTAGAATCATTAACCGAAAATAGATCAGCAGGATACAAACAGGCAATCGTCACACCAGCCATTGATTTTGGCAACCTGGATCAGGTTTTGATCATCCAAAAAGAGGTGGATAAAGATGCAATCCTAATCCGACCCGACAAGGAGCCTGCCAGATGAAGCACCTTATTTTTTTTATCCTATTACTATTTTTTTCCCTCTTTTTGCAGAGTTATTTTGATTTACTAAGTATTGCTGGTATTAAACCAGATCTGCTTTTGATTTTAACAATCTATATCTCCTTTAAAGAAGGTACATTTCGGGGGGTGTGGACCGGCTTTACCGCAGGTCTGTTGCAGGATTTGGTCTCTTCCGCATCGATAGGTTTTCACGCTATGCCAAAGGCCATCATCGGATATATCGTAGGAAAGTTTGGAAATCTGGTGCGCGGTCAGAGCCTTTTTTCTCTGGGGCTTTTGATTTTTGTCATCAGCCTTATGCATGGCATTCTCCTCTTGTTACTTGCATTGCTGTTTATTGACGGCAAATTTTCCTATGTTTACAAGATTATTCTTCCAGAGTCGTTATATAACGCGATATTAGGGCCAATGCTGTTTACAATTTTTGATAAGATTTTTGGTATAAACATTGTCGGAGGAGATAGTGTTTAGTTCCCGTGGCCAGCGGAAAACTATTGAAGGGTTCCGCTTTCGTCTTTATATTTTGTCAATGGGGATGGCCTTTAGCCTTCTTTTAATCTTCATTCAGCTCATCAATTTGCAAATTATTCATGGGCGTTCTTACCAGTCTCGATCAAAATCGAACATGGAATCCTTTGTTCCCTTGATAGCACCCAGAGGAATTATCTTTGATAGAAATTTTGGAACGGAGAAAGCGATAGCGCTTGTTAGCAATCGTGTCTCATTTAATATAACAACGATTCCTGCCAAATTTTCCTCAAAAAAAGAGCGTGAACAAATTTTCGAAAAACTCGCGCAGATCGTCGGAGTGCCGGTTCAATCCATTGTTGAGAACAGTAAAAAAGAGAAGAGCCCCCACTTGAAAACGACCTTGCTTGAGGATATCCCTTTCCCAAAACTCATACGCCTGGCTTCATGGATAGATGAACTTCCCCATATTACCTGGGAGACAATTCCCAAAAGAGATTATCTATATAAAAATATGTACGCCCATGTTATCGGATATACCGGGCGCATATCGCAAAAAGAGTTGATGAAACTTCGTTCCAGCGGTTACCAATATTACCAGGATGTTGGTAAAATTGGATTGGAATACCAGTATGACAAAGAGCTACGCGGCATTGATGGCAGAATCCGTAAGGTCGTCAATGTGAAACGAAAAATACAACAGGAAGCGACAGATCAATTTGCCACACCAGGAAAAAATATTGTTCTTACTATAGACCATAAGATCCAGGAAGCCGCTTATCGAGCTTCGGAGAAATATGCCGGAGTCGGTGTTGGTGTTGTTGTCATGCGGCCTTCGAATGGCGAAATTCTAGCTCTGATCAGCAAACCGGATTTTGATCCCAATTTTTTAATTACAGTTGCGCAGCAATCCGAATTGAATCGAATGTTGCAGGATGAAAATAAACCCTTTGTCAACCGAGCCATCCAGATTAAAAATCCACCGTCTTCAACTTTCAAGCCCTTGGTGGGACTTACGGCCTTAGAGGAGGGTAAATTAAATTTTCAAGAAAAATTTTTTTGCAACAGAACTTTTATCTTAAAAGGATTACGTAACAGAACCTTTCATTGTTGGGGTGTTCATCATCATAATGATATCGTTGGTGGTATTGCAAATTCATGCAATGTTTTCTTTTTTAATGTTGGCCTGAGGCTGGGATCCGTTCCCATTCTGAAATATGCTGAGTATTTTGGTTTAAATCAACTGACGGGAATTGATATACCAGGTGAGGTGCCAGGATTAATTCCGTCAGATGCTTGGAAACATAAGATTTTTAAACAAAGATGGTTTGATGGCGATACCATGAATATTTCCATTGGTCAGGGTTTTTTGCAGTTTACGCCAATCGCCATGGCGACCGTATATGCTGGTATGGTAATGGATGGTATCATTTATAAACCGCACATTCTTAAGGAGATACGCGATCCAGTATCAAATGAACTCCTTTACCAGCGTAAGCCAGAAATCCTGCGTGAAGTGCCACTGAAGGCGGCTAACCTCGATAAAATCAGACAGGGATTGCGCGCTGTAGTTTTACGGGGAACGACACAGTTCATGAACCATCCCAAATTAGCCATAGCCGGAAAAACCGGAACTGTACAAACTTTTTCGATCACAGATGACAAAGAGCACTTGCGGAAAAAAAATGAGGCGCAGCACGCCTGGTTTATAGGATATGCGCCTTTTGATGGAACGCCTCAGGAGCAGGTTCTCATCGCAGTCTTCGTGCAATTTGGCCAGACAGGTTCGGGTGGTGCAGCTCCTATAGCCTACAGGATTTTTCAGGACATCTTCCTTAAACCACAAAATGGACCGGCGGTTCAAAAATGAGAACGTCAAAATTTGACTGGAGTCTGGCTATCATAGCAGTTCTTCTCTCCCTAATTGGAATCATGAATATCTATAGCGCCAGCCATACTCAAAATGCAGCCGGTCTCGCCCTATACCAGAAACAGATAATCTGGGTCGCCCTTGGTCTGGTGGTCATGGTTGCGCTGGCTTATACAAATTATCAGATCATTGGTCATTACGCTTTTTACATCTATCTGGCAGCTATTTTTTTACTTGTATTAACGCTTGTCGTTGCCAAGCCGATCAACAACTCGCGGCGCTGGATCAATCTTGGTATCATGAGCTTTCAGACCTCAGAATTTCTAAAAATAGCTTTTATTCTATTGTTAGGAAAGTATATCCATTTTCGTGGGGCAGATATCCACTATTTCAGGGAGATCGTGATTACGGGAGTGATGTTATTTATCCCATTTCTCTTAATTTTAGTTCAGCCAGATCTTGGTACCGGCTTGAGTCTGATTCCGATTTTTCTCATCATGCTGTTTGTCGGCGGAGCGGATAATGCCCATTTAGGAGCGATTCTGGCTATAGGTTTGATAACGGTCTCCATTCCCGTTTATCTAACTTACCAGGAGATGCTTGGAAAAGCCTCCCAGGGTGCCGATGTTTCCTGGCTGGCTAATTTTTTATGTAATCCAATTCATTTACTGATTCTATCAGCGATCATGGGCTTGATCGCATTTGGCGGATATTTAGTCAAATTTTTTCTTAACTGGAAATCGATGCGTCTGGTTTACCTACCTTCTATTGTCCTTTCATTGGGTATGCTTTTATCATTTGGCGTAGCCAAGTATGTCAAACCGTATCAGAAAAAGCGTATTCTAACCTTCTTTGATCCTGAGCTGGATGCTCTGGGTGCTGGTTACAATGTGATCCAATCGAAAATTGCTGTTGGGTCTGGTGAGTTTTTGGGTAAAGGATTTCTGCAGGGAACCCAGAATCAGTTGGGATTTCTGCCTGAGAAATCAACAGATTTTATCTTTTCTGTGCTGGCAGAAGAGTGGGGCTTCGTCGGTTCTATCGTGGTGCTGATTTTGTTCTTGATTATTATTATCAAGGGTATTAAGATTGCTTACGAATCCAAAGATTTACTGGGATCTTTATTTGCCGCCGGTATCAGCAGTCTTCTCTTTTATCATGTTATGGTCAATATCGGGATGGCGATTGGTATATTACCGGTCACAGGGTTGTTGCTTCCTTTTATCTCTTACGGCGGCAGCAATCTCATTGTCTCCATGGCTGCGATTGGTATATTGCTCAATATTCGGATGAAAAAATTTGCAAATTAAGCAAAGAGGTGCCATTTATGCAATCTGGATTTCCAAATAGTGGTTTTCCGTTTGCGCGAAACTTTGCCTTGCTTGATCAACTCCGCTGGCGCCTGGAAAAAACGTTATTGAAACTGGAAAAGAGCATCCATGAGAAAGATGAGCTATTCCAGACTCTTGAAACCGAAGTACAGAGCCTTCAGGACTCTTTTTTTTCGTACGAGCATATCTATTTAACAAGTTATCTTCATAAATTTAAAGCCTCCCTTCATAAGATCAAACAGCAGTACCAATACCAACCGCAGGGTTTTAATGTTCTTTATTATCTTATGGAAAAAATTTCGCGCTTGAGCGAAGAGGAGGCGGCTATTATCGAACGCCAATCCAGCCCCCCTATACCCCAATCAGGCCGGTTACCAATCCGGATTCAAGGATCAGCTCCGACCGCTTATATTCAGGCGGAAATCGAGTCCATTCCCGTATTAATACCCTACATGCACCATTTTCTCATAGCAACAAGATCAGCGCACAATATTCAGCCAGGCAGACCCCAGCTTATAACTTTTCGCGGTCAAAGTTATAAAATCTTTGCGTTGTGGAGTCCGAACGGTTTGCAAAGCCCGCCAAAGAACACAATTCTATTGCTAAGATGGTATCGTTATCGTTTAGGATTGACAATTGATCGCAAGATTGGTCATATACAGGATCCAGATGATTTTGTCCTAAGAAATGTTCAGTCTGTTCAAAAAAAGGTTTTGGATGAAATTTTAGGTGAAATTCGGATCTTTGGCAGGCGGTTTTATATCCTTGATTTGGCTCGGGTTGTGAAACGGAATTATTCAGGAACGGGAAAAAGTTGATTTGACACTCAACAAACAATGATTTGATTCAGGGTTCACTCGTGAAGGAGATTATTCCTATGGCTAATGAAGTTAAAGATAATCGAAAGCACATTCGTTTCTTTGAAGATCAAAGACAGATTGCGCTCATCAGCACACATGAGAACCATTTCAAAAATTTTGAAGCGGTGACCTTTCAATTTGAACCGGAACAAGCGGCACTAGTTTTGGATTATTCGTATGGTGGATGCAGCATTGTGCTGGTTCATCTCGGAAATCGAGAGGAGTTTCTGGCTTTGGGAACGAAGTTGCTGGTTAAAGTTGGCAAGCTGGATCCTATTCCCGGTGAGGTCAAATGGCATGAGATCTTACCCCACAATCTCTTAAAAATTGGAATTGAGTTTTTTGCTACCAAGGTTTACTAATCAGGAAATCGTAAGACCCTGTGGATTTTCCAGAAAATGGCATAGCAGCATCCACGTGTTATAGAGGTCGTTGAGATCGAGGATAGAGACTGGGGAGTGAATATAGCGACAGGGTACGGAGAGCACAGCAGTCGGAATACCCTGAAGAGCGTTATAGATCTCTCCTGCGTTTGTACCTCCATAAGTTGGCTTTTTAAACTGAAAAGGAATTTTTTCCTGCTCAGCATAATGAATAAGGCGCCTATTCATAGCCGGATGAGCAATAAAGGTTTTATCAACCAGGGTAAGGGCAGGGCCTTGTCCCAGGACGGCCGGCGATTCTTGGTCGCTGGTTCCTGGTACATCCCCTGCAGTTGTTGCCTCAACAACAATTGCATAATCCGGTTGGATTGTTCTAGCTGCGGCTCCAGCGCCTTTTAAGCCTACCTCCTCCTGCACTGAAAAGGAAAAGACCAGGTTTTCTCGGAGCTTCTTTCTGTTTTCCGGCAAGGAAAAGTGGTCGATCAAATGGAGCAGGATGTTCACTCCAGCCCTGTCATCCAGGGCTTTTGCTCTGATCCGCTTATTTGCCATCTCGAGAAAAGGGGCGTATGGGGCTCCGGTACATCCTATTTTTAGACCTGCCTCCTCAGCCTGATGCCTGGATTGAAAGCCAAAATCGATATACATCTCCTTTAGTTTGACCGCTTTGGAGCTCTCTTCAGGGGTAATGAGGTGCGGGGGTTTGCTTCCGATGCATCCCTCCACGATCTGGTTATTTTGGGAGAGGAGTTTAACGCTTAAGCCTGAAAAGATTCTACTATCCCATCCCCCCATCGTTGCGAAATAGGCGAAACCGGCCGCATCAATATGGTTGATGATAAGACCAACCTCGTCCATATGGGCATCCACCATGATCCTAGGGGCGTTCGTATTCCCTCCTAAAGGAGATTGAATCGATGCGAACAGGGAGCCCATCGGATTTTGCCAGATCCGATCCACTTTGTTTTGTATGTAATCCTGTACAAAGGCTCGGACTGGCTCTTCATGACCGCTCACAGCGATGAACTCTGACAGCTTCTGCTGTATGGAAATAAATGATTGCATATATCGATCCTCCTGGGGAACCATGATTATACCGTTTGCAATGGACTTTGTACCAAAAGGACGTTGGTAATACCACGACCTGGCATTACCCGACGCAAGGCAACGCCATGCAGTCAGGGTATCCTGCAACTGTCAATGCGACGTCCACGGATGCACGAGTGTCGCGGGTGACAG
>DYNZ01000359.1 GCA_020720805.1 Leptospira biflexa
TTGGCTCATCGTAGCAACTTGCGTTTTCAAACAACATGCACTCGCGACGAAATGTCAGCCTGCAGGTGCCGGTCTGACCATTTCGCTGTTTTCCGATAATGATCTCCGCGCTTCCATTTTCAGGATTATCGACTGCCTTATTGTATATCTCGTCGCGATAGATAAAACAGATCACATCAGCTTCCTGCTCAACCGCTTCTGATTCAGGGAGATCAGACATCACGGGATGTTTATCTTGTCGACATTCCAGGTTCTGTGTGAGCTGGGACAAGACCAATACAGGGATTTCAAACTCCTTGGCTATAGCCTTAAGGTCTTTTAAGATGCCACGGATTTCCTGGGAGCGATTTCCGTTAGTAGTCGTTCCGAGCATCAGCTGCAAGTAATCTACGATAATCAATCCAATTTTATGCCGAACTGCAAGTCTGCTGATCTTTGCCTTTATTTCCTGGGTGGAAATCCCTGGGGAATCATCAATATAAATAGGTGCTTTTTTGAGTATATCCAAGCTCGTAAAGAGTTTAGCCAAGTCTTCAGGAAAGAGCCAACCAGAGTAAATTTTCTGGGGATCAACCCGACTCATTGAGCTAAACAAACGCTTAATCAAGAGTTCACTGGACAATTCCAGGCTAAAAATTCCTACTCCGACATTATCAAACAGTGCCATGTGCTGGGCAATATTCATGGCAAAAGCGGTCTTACCCATAGAGGGCCGACCGGCCAAAATAATAAGATCTGATGGTTGAAAACCGGCTGTCATCTTGTCAAGCTCTACATATCCGGTTGATACACCGGTGACCATCTTATCTTTTTTCTCATATCGCTTTTTGTTGGCCATGAATTCAGCTAACACCGCCTGATGATTTAGAATGAGATTTTGTGGGCAAGTATTTTTCTGCACTCCCATTGCTGCATTTAAGACATCAATATTGGTTTGTTCATCATTTTGCAGAAGCGACCCCACTGCCATTAGCCCTGTTTCCTGACCCTTAGTAGGGTCTTTCCTCTCCGTTGCGAGTACCGCTGTTGCGGAAGTTAAAATTTTCGGGATGGATTCTACAGATATTTGTTCGTTATGATCTGTTTTAAATGATTGCATGCATACCTCCTGGTTGATTTGTAGAGGTACTTAACATGACAGATATGACGTTTTATGACATAGTAGGAAAAAAAAT
>DYNZ01000360.1 GCA_020720805.1 Leptospira biflexa
GCCCTGCTATGCGCCTCTTTCCATTCCTCGAATATGACCGAAAATCCGGCGCAATACGGAACAATTAATTTCTGCCGAGGCCCTTACAGCTTTTTACTTTTACAGAAGGGGAAGAGTAATTATGAGGTGTTCAAAAGTGCTGGAAAAATCGTTTTATTTCCTGTTCCTTGTGGGTTTTATTTCTGTCCTCAGTGCCTGCTCCCCAAGTGGCAGCAGCTACGAGGGCGCAGGAGGTCAACCACTGGCCAACCTACCCGAATTGACAAGTTTTGTCGGGGAATATCGTGACATTGAAATCCCCGAAGACATGAAATATGACCACAAAAAAAGTATGGCCGTCCGCACGGAATCATTTACGGGCGGAGTATTTTATTTTAGCGGCAAATTGCAACGAGATTCATTGAAAAATTATATTGTCTCCTCCATGCAGAAAAATAAATGGAGAATGGCGGGTGAAGTCGCGACGGACAGTGTTCTGATTGCCTTCACCAAACCCAACAAATCATGTACCGTGGTCATAGAAGAGGGATTTGGCGGTTCGTTAGGGTCAACCTATGCCGCTATCTATGTGGCTGAAGATGTCAAAGGCGGCGCTGGAGCTGGTGGCTTTTGATGTAGTGCCCCCCTCCCTCGATTTTTTTTTCGCAAAGCTGCTCTTTTTGCCTGGTAACAGGTTAAAAAAAGCAGCTTTTTTATTGTAACTGGTGGGCCCAATGAAACGAGTTGTGATGGTTCTGGCTTTATTGGCCGTATTCACTTGTCTTGGCGCGCATTGCGGTGTGGCCGGTGCTGACCCCTCCTTTGTCAACCAGCTTCAGGCCCTTGCCAGACAAGGGGACGGCGAGGCGCAATTGGCCCTGGCCCTGCTGTATGAGCATGGTGAACAGGGCCTGGAACGAAACCTGGAAAAGGCGCTGGCCCTTTTTCAACAGTCAGCTCAAGCCGGTCTGCCAGCGGCCTGTCTCTATCTTGGGCTGAAATATGAAAACGGCAGCGGGGTTGGTCAGGATTCTCAGGAGGCGGCCCGCTGGTATTGTTGCGCGGCGCGAAAAGGCTGGGCCATGGCCCAATTCTTCCTGGCCGCTCTGTATGAAAAAGGCAAAGGGGTGGGGAAGGACAGAATAACCGCTTTGGCCTGGTACGGGCTGGCCGCCGAACAGGGTTATCC
>DYNZ01000361.1 GCA_020720805.1 Leptospira biflexa
TAACATCATTCCTGCCATCCGCACCGGATATTTGCCTGTTTTAGTCGTCTGATTTCTAACTTATGATCTTTGTTGATTTGCGGCTTCTGTTCCTTGACGAAAAGCCTTGTTCTTCCTATTGTTTCGGGTGCAGTCGTTTCTGTTTTTTTATTTATCCATCATCCATAAAATGGTTGCGCAATAATGGAATATTACGAAACATTAGGAGTTCCAAAAACGGCGACGGCGGCTGAAATCAAGAAGGCTTACCGGCAATTGGCCCTCAAGTATCATCCCGACAAAAATCCGAATAATAAAGCTGCCGAGGCTAAATTCAAGGAGATCAGTGAGGCATACGCCGTTCTTTCGGATGCCGAAAAGAAGAAGCAGTACGATACCTATGGCTCCACTGATTTTCATCAGAAATACTCCCAGGAAGATATCTTTCGCAACTTTGATCTCAATGATATTCTCCGGCAATTTGGCGGCGGTGGAGGCACGGTCAATTTTCGTAGCGGCATGGGTGGCGGTGGCGCGCAGTCTTTTCAGTCTTTTTTTGGTCAGGGGGGCGGCGTGCACTCCAGCAGGATGGGGGGCGGTTGTGGCTCTGGCCCATGCCCGCCGCCAGCCAAGGGCCAGGATCTGACCTACCAGATAGCGGTCACCCTTGATGAGGTTATGCATGGGGCTGAGAAGAATATCAGCCTGCGAACTCATGGCCACCTCCAGAATGTGACCGTGAAAATTCCCAAAGGCATTGAGGCCGGGAAAAAATTACGATTGAAAGGCAAGGGTGAGCCATCCCCACAGGGTGGCGCCGCTGGTGATTTGTATTTGAAGGTGGAGATCAGCAAACATCCACGATTTGTCAGGGAAGGGGATCATCTAATTTGTGAAAAGCTTATTCCTTATAGTGATGCCTGTTTAGGAACAAAAGTTGAAGTTGAATCTTTGGAAGGGAAAAAATTTAAGGTCGTTGTTCCGGCTGGCATTCAATCTGACGCCAGATTGCGAATCAAGAATCACGGCCTGCCCAGCGGACCTTTGGGGCATCGTGGTGATATTTTTGTGAAGGTGGGGGTTTTGATTCCAGAGCGCCTGACTGCGGAGCAGAAGGAGTGTGTGCTGAAGTTGCAGGAGCTTGGGTTGTAGGGGATAAAATAGGGACAGCCCCCGATACTGCT
>DYNZ01000362.1 GCA_020720805.1 Leptospira biflexa
TTTACCAGCGGCAAAGCGAGAGCATTTTCCAGTAAATCACCAACATTATGCCCTCATTGCCACTCATATGCGTTCACCAGTCGTGGAAAAGTTACAGTTGATGAGGGCGAAGAGGAGCTCTCCGAGTTTGTTGAACAGGCTGTGAATAATGCAAGCAAGAATGGTGAGAAATGGAAGGTCTGCATGGTCTGTGGCCACCAATTCCAGGAAGCCGAGGCTTTATCAGCACAAAATGAAAAGAAATGGAAAGAACTAACCGAGAAAAACCAGATAGATTTCAAAGACAGTACTTTTGAAATTCTTGTCGCCACCAAGGGATTTGGTATGGGAATAGACAAGAGCAGTGTGCGCTTTGTTATCCATACGACGCTTTCATCCGGTATCGAATCCTGGTACCAGGAGGTAGGCCGAGCCGGACGGGATGACGAGCGAGCCCATATCGTGTTGTTGGCAGAGCCGCCGAATGCTGCTTGTCACCGGGAATTAGAACAATTAGAAATTAAGCGTCCTCCTCAATGCTCCTGGACAGGAGGATGTAAACATGGCAGGGATTCCATTTGTGATTACGGGAAACAACATATTTTTATAAAAGGTAGTTATCCTGGGGAAAAAGCAGACGCATTTTACGCCCTCAACATTCTTGACAAGTTGTTGCGTTTACAGCAACAGGAAGAAAATGCAAACATTTCTCTCCCTTTCCGTTTTACCGATGATATCAGCCGTCCCGAGCTTGCCCTGTATCGCCTGTTTACTCTCGGGTTAATTGAAGACTGGGCCATTGATTACGACAAACCCTCCCGTTTTGAGGTAACGCCAGTTTTCGACAGAATTCCGGAAGATGCTGTCTCGTTAGCACACTGGAAAAATAGAATGCGAGACAGTTTTGAGGAATTTCGAAGCATCAAGGGTCAATCTACGACGACATATGAGGCTTTGCTGGATTCGATTCGTCACGAATACAAGCCCGACACAGACTTTTGGCAAGAAGTACAGAGAAGAGCGAAAGAGAAATCGCCTAAGTTTCTCCTGCTGTCTACGCTTGATCCGACATCTGTCCAAGTCGCTTTTTTCTGTGCTGTTTACGAGCACCTCCTTATGATGCTGAATTATGTGTATAAAGAAGTTGTAACCATGCGTTACGACATGCTGTGGAACCTCCTT
>DYNZ01000363.1 GCA_020720805.1 Leptospira biflexa
CAGATGCAGAGCCTGCATTCGTCGGCGGACAATTGGATGTTTATGGTAAATACTTTCATATTTCAACTCAGCAATTTCTTCTTCTGTAAATTTTATCCGACGCATCTACATCAAGTCCTATCTTTTTGAAACATAATATACCACTTTCTATCCTTCATAAGTATAGTCTGCTGGTCTATTTGTCATAGTCGGGAAATCGGCCAGCCCGACTATGAGACGAAAGACAAAGGACTAACCGACAAAAAACATTATAGCACGCATGTTCAACTATAAAGTCTACGGCAGGCTTAAAAAATGAATAAAGCGATAAAATATAAATCCGAACCTCAGGGTTTGAGTTGTAAAAATCTTTTGGTTACGTGGATCCGTGCTTAAGGAAAAAATGACATCCATTCCTGTAAGTAAAACAAAGATCGTTCTTCCACGACGCCGTGCCGGATACGTCACACGCAAGCGCCTGCTTGACCTGCTGTTCGATTCTCTCGATAAAAAGCTGGTGTTCATTTCCGCTCCCGCTGGTTACGGGAAAACTTCCCTCTTAATTGACCTTGCCCAACAAAGTGAATTGCCCTGTTGCTGGCTGGCCCTTGACGAAATGGACCGCGAGCCTCAGCGCTTCATCGCGTATTTGATCGCCTCGATCACGGAGCGCTTCCCGGAGTTTGGGAGCAAGTCGGCATCCATGCTTGCCAGCCTGACCTCGTTCGAGCAGGATGTGGAGAGGATGCTGGTCACATTGGTAAACGAAACCTACGAGCATATCCATGAACATTTCATCCTTGTGCTCGATGATTTTCATCTGATCGAAAACATTCAACCCATTCTTGCCTTTGTAAATCGATTTATTCAACTTGTGGATGAGAACTGCCATATCATCATATCTTCACGGATTCTGACAAGCATGCCCGACCTGTCTTTGATGGTGGCGCGCGAGCAGGTCACAGGTTTGGGTTTTTCAGATCTCGCGTTTAATGTTGGGGAGATTCAGGCATTTTTTGCCCAGAACAAGAACATGCAAATTTCGGATGAAGAAGCCGAAAATATGATCGAAAAAACGGAAGGCTGGATCACCGGTTTGCAGTTCTCTGCTGTAGGTGGAGCATCGGCTGAATTCATAAAGCCTGCCGCGGGCACTGGCGTCGGCTTGTCTGACTTTCTCG
>DYNZ01000364.1 GCA_020720805.1 Leptospira biflexa
TTTCTGCGCCGTATTAGAGAAACTAGAGAAAATAAAGCCCCTGAAAATTTAACTCTAGCTCCAGAGGAACTTTCAATTAATTTCATAGAGACTGGGGAAAACGGTATCACATGCACTCAAATTAGAGTGGATGAGGATGGAGATTTTATCGACCGCTGGCCAAAGGGCTTCTTTGCCGAGCGGGCCGGGGAGCTATTCTGATGATCGGAGAATACGCCCTGGAACCAGAAATGATAGCCGCTTGGTGTACTGATCACTACAAGTGCAAGTATTTTAGAGAAAAATTTGGCACTACACAAGGAAGATTGCCGTCTCGCTACCCAAAGAAATGGGAGAGAAAGGTCTGGGACGCCTTTGCCGGTGGCAGCGATATGGACAAAACCAGATTGACGGAACTGCTGGTCCGGCTGGGGGAGACCATGGTCAAACGGAAGGATATTACCTGGGACGAGAACTCCACCTGGCTGGAGAACGCTGTGCGGGAACATGGCCGCTATCCTTTCAGTGCAATTTTGGCTCGTAACAACATAAAAAACATTTCAGGCATTCTCTGTGAGGCAGATCTTGATGATAGTTCCCCTGAGTATAGCTCTCACGGTAAATCCGTGAGGCGAAATGTTCCTGAAATGGTTGAAGCGGTAAAGAGTATATTGCTCTGCTGCCGATGGGTTAAATTTGTAGATCCATATATTTCACCAAGCAGACCTGACTATCGTCCATCATTAGAGGCCTTTTTAAAAATACTGGCTGGTGAAAGACCCGTTGGCTTACCGAGCTCTATCGAAATTCATACCGGATTGCATGCTGCAACGGAAACATTTCTGCAGGAAAAATATATTCAAATAATACCTGCTGGTCTACGTGTTACTTTATACCAATGGGTAGCCATTCCCAACGAACAGGAACTCCATAATCGCTATATTTTGACTGATATTGGAGGTGTCGCTTTTCTTCACGGCCTTGATACAAGTAGAGAAAATAATAGTAAAGATGACATTTTTCGCCTTGCTCGTAATCAGTATGACCTGCGCTGTGAACAGTATAGCCCAGAGAAGTCAGCCTTTGCACAGGCGGCAGAGCCAATCATAATCACTGGAACTTGAAAAAAATACATGCCGATAAGCTATCAGGAGGAACTTTCGAAAGGCAATGGAAGAAG
>DYNZ01000365.1 GCA_020720805.1 Leptospira biflexa
GTTCACTCACTATTGCAGAGACGATTCAGGCATTGGACTATAGAGGAAAAGGGTTCGCGCTTGCGTTAAATGGGACATTTGTAGCGCTAAGTGACTATGAAAAAGTGCTTGTTTATGAGAACGACAGGCTTGAAATCTTAGCACCTGTTCAAGGAGGATGAAAGGATGCAGGTATTGGAAACAAAAAATACAACATGGCAAATAGGTGGTAAAACGCCACATAGTCGCTTGCTTATCGGTTCGGCACTGTACCCAAGCCCTGCGACTATGGAAGATGCGATTAAGATTTCAGGTGCGCAGATAGTCACAGTATCTTTAAGAAGACAATCTGCAGGGCAGGGAGCTAGAAACCCATTTTGGGATATTATCAAGTCATTAAGCATTGAAGTCTTACCTAACACGGCAGGCTCACATTCTGCCAAAGAAGCTATCACCACTGCACGAATGGCGAGAGAGGTATTTGGTACAAACTGGATAAAACTCGAAGTCATAGGCGACCAATACAACCTACAGCCTGACCCATTCGAGACGGTTAAAGCCGCAGAAGTGCTCATTAACGAAGGCTTTGAAGTCTTTCCTTATACGACAGATGATTTAGTGGTAGCGAAGCGTCTGGCAGATGTGGGGTGTAAGATTTTGATGCCATGGGGTTCGATGATAGGTTCAGGTAAAGGACTGATGAATCCAGACAATCTGACTGCCATCAGAAAGCAGTTTCCAGAGCTGAAACTCATCATCGATGCAGGCATCGGAAAACCTTCACATGCCACTCAGGCGATGGAGCTTGGGTATGATGGAGTATTGCTAAACTCAGCCATTGCCTTGGCGCAAGATCCTGTACGGATGGCAGATGCATTTAGGCGCGCGGTAGAGGCGGGAAGACTCGGGTATGAAGCAGGTGCGATGCAAAAACGAGAGTTTGCTTCACCCTCGACACCTACTGTTGGTACACCGTTTTGGCATCAGTTTGCCTAAAGTAGGAACGCCTATGGACTTTTTTAAGGATAACGATAGACTATTTTTTGTATAAGTACCTATCAATCTCTCGGGGTGCCTGTTTAGGCTGAGAAAACCCGTCGAACTTGAACTGGGTAATGCCAGCGTAGGGAAGAGGCTTGTATATAAACAACGATAACTTTTTATCTCGTTTTATCTACT
>DYNZ01000366.1 GCA_020720805.1 Leptospira biflexa
GCTCCTGGTCAACAATATCCCCAAGAATCGAAGCTACCCCGATTTCTGGCTGTAAAAAAACACCATGCCCCTCATGATTCCATGAGAAAAAAAGGGATTCAAGGACGACCAGACCCGACAAAGCAAAAAAAATCAGTCTCCATTGTTCTTGACAGGAGCATGCCGCGAGATTACGAGTTTGAGATTCAAGGTGCCTTCAAGACCAATCATTACCAATTCAGCCAAGCCGATGACTCCTCCCCAGAAAACATTCACGATTGTCCCCGGCCTGAACATGGGCCTTTTTTCCCCCCTGGAACTGGAAAAAATCGTAGCGGTGATCAATAAATATCGCGTCCCCACGACCAAAATCACCTCCGCCCAGCGCCTGGCTCTTCTTGGCATGGACGAAGAAGATCAGCAGCGGCTCATGGCCGAAATCAAGCCCCTGACCCGTCCAGTAGTGACCAATGGCCTCACCTATGTCCAGGCCTGCCCCGGCGCTCAGTGGTGTAAGTTCGGGGTTGCTGATGCCCTGGCCTTGGGGGCAAAGATCGAAAAACTGGTTCTTCCCACCCCCATGCCCAGCAAGGTAAAAATCGGCATCTCCGGCTGCCGGATGTCCTGCACCGAGCCCTTTGTCCGCGATGTGGGTATCTTTGCCACCAAAAAGGGCTGGACCCTGGTCTTTGGCGGCAACGGCGGCGGCAATCCGCGACTGGGCGATATTGTCGCTGAAGGTTTGAATGACGACCAGGTGGTCGAGTTGACTCGAAAATGCCTGACATTCTACCAGCAGAACGCCAAATACAAGTCGCGCACCGCCCGATTTATGGAGCGAGTCGGTATTGAGGCCCTGAAAAAGGCGGTACTGCCTGTATAATACGGGTTTGCGTTCCAGTTATAGCGTGCAAATTGTATAAACTCAGACTTCCTAATCCGGATGGGTAATTTCAACCAATATTCGGATTTGGGGAAGACACATTTTTTAGGGTACCTTGAAAAATGAGGATTTTCGTTCAAAATCGAGGCATGTGAAAAATTTTACCGCAGGCATATATTTGATATTCCGATGATAAGTTCTGAGCATAACGAAGAGTTTGGGCGAAAAGACCATTTTTCAAGGTACCATTTATAAAATTCACCACCGAACCCCCCTTGCCCCCCTTGTCAGGGGG
>DYNZ01000367.1 GCA_020720805.1 Leptospira biflexa
ATTTTCTTTTTAATCCGCAACCACGCCTATCAAATCATGTTTTTATGCTTTTTCCTTCCTGTATAACGCAGAAGTCACCGGCGCTGCGCGGCTTTATCGCGCAGCGTCCGGTGGACTGCCGGGTTGGGCTGGTTTTTGCGCATTTAATTTGAGCCTGACCCCTTTAATTCTGGGGGGTTTTGCAAGAGCCTCTAGGGGCATAAATATTACGCTTTCTTATAAGCCATCTTATTTTTATTCAATAGCAGTATGCACTTTGAGTAATTAACGAAGTGTGAGTCCCGCTAATTTCGCCACACGACTTGCCATATCCTCCCATTGCTCTTGGTGCATAATATGACCCATTTTCTGATCCAGCCACAACTCTGCATTATGTATGCGTGCGGCGATTGCCTCTCCGTGTTCATGAGAGAAGACTGGATCCTCTCCACCGTGCATAACCAAAGTAGGACAGGAAATCTTTTTCTGAGCATCCCAAAGCCCCTGAGTACTTATGAGGGCATGTAAAAGGCGAGCATTGCCTTCTGGGTTGTAAGATCTATCGTAGGCGTGACCTAAGCATTCTATAATCCATTCTGCCGGAAAGGGATACTTGTTCCCCCAGCTCCAACGCCAAATATCTAAGTTCCATGCAATTTGCTCGTCACGGGAACGGTGCTGAAGATATCCACTCACCTCATCCGCAGCGTCTTTTGACATTTGCGGTCCATTATCCTGAGGTACTGCACCACTTCCGCTCATCACTACGGTTAGCGTTTTGATCTTGTCTGGATGACGAACAGCAGCTCATCTAACAATAAATCCTCCCATAGAGGCGCCTATCAAATGCCCCGGTTCCCCTATATCATTGATGACGGCTGCTACATCATCTGCTGCGTCTTTCAGACTATAGGGCTGAATTTGTTCATTGCCAACAGTAGGTCTCGAAATCCCACTGTCCCGGTTCTCCATCCTCACAACTCGGAAACCATGATCGGCGAATATGTGACATTGTTCCTTTGGGTATTCAACCGAACCAATTTGCTCGCCAAAGCCTGGAACCAACAACAGTGTTGTACCTTCAACATCGCAAGTGATCTCATAATTGATCTGAAAATCCTTTACTTTAACAATAGGCATATATTTTCTCCTCTTGATGATATGGCCTAAC
>DYNZ01000029.1 GCA_020720805.1 Leptospira biflexa
GACGCACCCTTTAGCCAGTATAAAACCCGAGAACCAAAGTGTTTCGAGTATATATCTCTGCGTACTGTGACCTCAAGATCCATAGAAAGCAGCCATTCCCAGGAAAAGTCATTGGCAGAACCAACATTCTCTGGGAATGAGAATCAAACTCCCTCTGTATGGGATTTAAGCTAGGTTGTGCTCCTGGAGATACTTCTCGCTATCAAGAGCTGCAGCGCAACCTCTTCCTGCTGCGGTAATGGCCTGACGGTAACGTTGATCCATTACATCTCCGGCAGCAAAAACACCTGGAATATTCGTGTGGGTAGTGCCTGGGTTTGGTAATACAATAAAACCGTTCTCATCGATATGGATCTGACTTTTTAGAAATCCGGTGTTAGGATCGTGACCTAATCCCATAAAGACGCCATCTATTTTCATAATCGATTCTTCGCCGGTCTTGGTGTTTTTCAGTTTGACAGAATCCAGTTTTAAAGCGCCTTGAAATTCTGTGATGACAGTATTCCAGATAAAGGAGATTTTTTCATTTGCGCTGGCTCTTTCCTGCATGATTTTGGATGCGCGTAAAGTGTCCCGTCGATGCAGGATATAAACTTTTTTTGCGAATTTAGTTAAAAACATCGCCTCTTCCATCGCGGTGTCCCCACCACCGACTACGATGACCTCTTTCTCGCGAAAAAACGCTCCATCGCAGGTCGCGCAAGCGCTGATACCCCGACCGCGGAATCGAGCCTCTGATTCCAGACCCATCCAGCGGGCAGAGGCTCCGGTGGCGATGATAACGGAATGGGCTCTATACTCCTCTTCGGCTGTTTTTAACACAAAGGGCTTTTGGGAAAAATCAACGTCTGTGATGACATCAGAGATGATTTTGGTTCCGAAGCGCTCTACCTGGGCGCGGATATTTTCCATGAGTACTGGTCCCATGATCCCCTCAGGAAAACCGGGAAAATTTTCTACTTCGGTGGTAATGGTTAGTTGACCGCCTGGTTCCATTCCTTCGAAGAGGATAGGTTCCAGATTGGCGCGGGCTGCATAGATTGCGGCAGTATATCCGGCAGGACCTGCTCCAATGATAGCTGTTTTTACGACAGACATAGTAACTCCTTTTTAGCTTGAAATTAATGATTATACGTACGGGGTTTTGGGCTAACCGGTTTATCCTAAGGGATCTTTTAAGACCGATTTCGATGGAACGCGGGGGTTCCTGTTTTTCAAATATAACGATTATAGCTTTCTGCCGCCATCGTTTTTTTTATATTGTTGCCGAATCCTGATATTTTGTTTCTGTAATTTTAGTAAGTCATTTTATTTCTTTTGGGTATTGCATTGTCGTCTTTTTACAATTTCTTATCTTTAATACATACAAAAGGAGTATATTTTGGGGAATACCGGGTAAGTGGGTAACAACAAGGAGTAGAGAAGGAATGAGCGAGCCAGTGAAACAGGAAATTCTGAGAGTGGAGAATCTGCATGTTACCATTAAGGATGATAGCAACCAGGGCGGGATCAAAGAGATCATTCATGGTCTGAATTTGGTCATCAAGGCCGGAGAGATCCATGCGTTTATGGGGCCGAATGGATCAGGAAAAAGTACCTTGTCCAATACCATTATGGGACATCCCTTTTACAGGGTTACAAGCGGAAGGATTTTTTTTCGGGGTGAGGATATTACAGATTTGCCTCCACATGAGCGGGCGCGCAAGGGGTTATTTTTGTCGTTTCAATACCCAGTGGCATTACCAGGAGTCAGTCTAACCAATTTTTTGCGCACTGCGGTCACTGCCGTTCATGGAGAGATGCCTGTGAAGGAGTTTCGCCTGCGCTATATGGATAACCTAAAAAAATTAAAGATAGATCCCTCTTTTACAAGTCGCTATGTAAACGATGGCTTTTCCGGTGGTGAGAAAAAACGTTTTGAAATCCTGCAAATGGCTATGCTCCAACCCCACCTGGCGATTTTGGATGAGATTGATTCAGGCCTTGATATTGATGCTATGAACGTTGTATCCGAGGGGATTAATACATTGGGACGGGATGAGATGGCTGTCCTCATGATTACTCATTATCAGCGGATTCTCAAGGCTGTAAAACCGGAGTTTGTGCATATTTTTGCAAATGGCCGTTTGCTGCGATCCGGCGGTATAGAGCTGGCTGAGCGGTTGGAGCAGGAAGGTTACGATTGGATTCTTCAGGAAACAGCAGGAACCCATTAGGATCAGGAAGGAATAGCTCCATGGAGATGCAAAAAGTGAGCAATATGGGTGGTGATCTGTGGCGAAGCCTTGCCTGGCCATCCCAGCAGGAGGAGTCCTGGAGGCGTACGCCAGTCTACCGTTTTCCCCTGGATAAGATTTTTACAGATCTCTTGGATAAAGGTTTTTCGGCCTGGGGAGGAAAAAAAAGCCTCCCTGACGTCGATGTTATAGAGCATCTGCAGAAAAATCATCTTTGGACGGATCAGCAAAAAGCAGCAGATATTCTTGTGTGGAACGGTGAGATATCCATCCTAGGCGATCTGCCAGAGGGTTTAGCGGTTCACCTTGTATCACAGGGAGAGGCGCGGAGTTGTCCGCCGATGCCGACCGTTTCATCGCTTTCGTTTCAGCCCAAACAGAACCGTTTTCTGGCAATGCAAAAAAGCCAGGCAAGGGCTCTTCTTTGTCTCTATGCTGATGGAGATTTTCAGGATTCAGTGACTGTCCATCATATTATTGCGGCAGACCAGGCGCTGGCCTGGCCTCAGGTAGAGGTTATCTTGGCCAAGGGTTCTCAGTTAAGCCTGATCGAAACCTTCAGCACGCTGCCTGGAGCGCTAGTGGAGTACCAGGGGTTGGTCTCTTCTACAGAAATTTACTGCCAGGCGGGAGCCTTATTGCAGTATTATGCCCTGCAGCATCTTTCTGCCCAGGCGATCAGTTTTCATCACCTGAGTGCCTTACTTGAGAAAGAGGCGCAACTGGATAGTGGAATCGCTCAGGTTGGTGCGCGGTTAGCCAAATGGTTTGTTTCTATAGAATTGCAGGGTGAGGCAAGTCAATCGCGGTTGCACGGTTTTTCTACCGCAAAAGCCAATCAGCATCTGGACATGGAAGCGGAACAGATTCATAAGGCTCCCCGCACAAAAAGTGAGTTGATGTATAAGAACGCGATTTATGACAGAGCCGTTACCAATTTCTCCGGGCTGTTGCGGATGGAAAAAGGTGCGGTGTTTGCCGATGCGAACCAGGTGAATAAAAATATTGTGCTAAGCCCCAAAGCCAAAGCGCATACAGCGCCAAAGCTTGAGATTTTGGTGGATGAGGTAGCCTGTTCCCATGGGGCTACTGTGGGAGATGTTGACCCTGAATCGCTTTTCTACCTTGAGAGCCGCGGTATCGCTACGGAAGAGGCTCAGCGTCTTCTGGTTCAGGGATTTTTGGAAGATGCGATAGCCCTGACCCCCTTGGAGGCGGTTCGATCGAATCTCATATCTGTCGCGGCCAAACGAGTCGGGCTTCAATAGGATTTACAGGAGCAAGAGATGAAAAAAATAGATGGCGCCAGCCAGATGCAAGTAGGTGAGCTGAGGGCATTCTCCGTAGATGGAATTTCCGTTGGGGTTTACAAGCACTCTGACCACGGTTTTTATACCTTTGAAGATGCCTGTACCCATGACGGTGCGGAAATCTGCAATGGCCATGTGGAGGGAACCGAGGTGATCTGTCCACGTCATGGAGCCCGTTTTGATATGCGCGACGGGTCAGTGCGAAGGATGCCCGCTACCTCCCCTCTTGAAGTTTTTGCGAATGAGATCAAAGATGGCGAACTCTATGTTGAAATCGACAATTTCTAATTCCGATCAAGGATTTCTTGATTATGTATCGCTCCGAAAAGATTTTCCCATTTTTGCGAATGGAGATGTCCAGGGAAAACCGCTGGTCTATCTCGATAGCGGTGCCAGCTCATTAAAACCCAAATCTGTAATAGATGCGTTGACCTATTTTTACCAGCACGATTACGCCAATATCCACAGAGGGATCTATCCCCTGAGTATTCGCGCAACGGAACAGTATGAACTGGCGCGTTCCAAGATAGGGGCTTTTATCGGGCTGAACGGGGATCTGGGACAACTTATTTTTACCAAGGGAGCTACAGAAGCCCTCAATCTGGTGGCGCATAGCTATGGAGAATTGGCCATACAGCCAGGTGATGAGATTGTGATAACCAATCTGGAACACCATGCGAATCTGGTTCCCTGGCAACAGCTTGCTATCAGAAAAAAAGCCAAACTGGTCTTTATGCCAGTTGCCCAACTGCCTACCATCGCTGATCTCGACGAGGAGTTCTTGTCCCGTTATATAACGAAAAAGAGTAGAATTGTCGCTTTTACGGGAATGTCCAATGCCCTCGGCACGCTGCTACCGATTCATGCGATCGGTTCCTTTGCCAAGGCAATGGGCGCTGCTGTGGTGTTGGATGCTGCTCAATATGCCAGCCATGAAAAGCTGGATGTCACAACCCTGCCTGTCGATTTTGTGGCAATGGCTGGTCATAAAATGTTGGGACCTACGGGGATTGGTATTTTATATGGTCGAAAAGAGCTGCTGGAGGCGATGCCGCCTTATCAGTTCGGCGGCGATATGATCTGGCGTGTCACCAAGGAAGAGTCCACCTGGAATGAGTTGCCAGCAAAATTTGAAGCCGGGACACCTCCGATTGCGCAGGCGATTGGCCTGGGCGCGGCCGTGGACTATTTGCAGCAATTGGGAATGGATCGGATCAGAGCACATGAGAAGGCTTTACTCGATTATGCCCTAAGCAGGCTGGATAAGATTCCGGGAATGAGAATCTACGGAGAGCCAGGCAGCGACACGCGTGGAGGCGTGATATCCTTCCAAATCAGTGGTATCCATCCTCATGATATAGGTTCGGTACTGGCGAATGATAATGTGGCTATGAGAGTCGGCCATCACTGCTGCCAGGTTCTTATGGCCGAGTTGAATATCGCTGCCACCTGCCGCGTTAGCTTTTATCTGTATAATGGTCCTGATGATATTGATGAACTGGAAAAATCTTTACAAAAGGCGATTGCATTACTACGCTGAGAAGCTGGTCTGAAAACCGGAGGAGAGAAAAAATGGATGAGCAAAATCCGTCAAGCGCGACAATCGAGGAGTTGATCCGAGAAGAGCTCAAGAATGTAGTCGATCCAGAGATGGGGATCGATATTATCAATCTTGGTCTGGTGTACAGGGTGGACGTTGATCCTGTAGGCGAAGCGGTCATTGATATGACTTTGACATCAATGGGGTGCCCGATAGGACCCCAGTTTCAACTTATGGTCAAGCATGCTGCCCAACGGGTTCCTGGTGTGCAAAATGCGGTTGTCAATATTGTTTTTTCTCCTCCCTGGAATCCCTACAGTATGGCAAGCGATGACGCGAAAATTATGCTGGGGATATTTTAGAAAGCATTATGACTGATGTAACTAAAAAAATTTACCTAGCATCTCCACGCGGTTTTTGTGCCGGTGTGGATCGCGCTATAGACGTAGTGGAACACGCAATTCGCCTATATGGTACCCCTTTGTATGTCCGCCACGAAATTGTCCATAATCGTTACATTGTCGAATCCTTTCGCACCAAAGGAGTTGTCTTTGTGGACAATCTTGCGGATGTGCCCAGAGGCAGCGCTATTGTGTTCAGCGCTCACGGAGTCTCTCCTGCGATTCGCCAAGAGGCGCAAACGCGCGAATTGACTATAATCGACGCAACTTGCCCATTGGTGACAAAGGTGCATAGGGAGATCAGCCGGTTTGCCAGGCTTGGTTTTACCATATTGCTGATTGGTCACAAGCGGCATGCGGAAACGGAAGGGACCATGGGCGAGGCGCCGGATCAAACTATCATTATTGAGAAACGGGAGGATGCTGAGCGGGTGCAAGTGGCCAATCCCCATAAGGTAGCCTTTTTAACCCAGACCACCCTGAGTATTGATGACGCGAAGGAGATCACCACAATACTGCGCGAGCGTTTTCCCCATATTGTCGGCCCTAAACGTAGCGACATCTGCTACGCGACCACCAACCGCCAGGAGGCTGTCAAGTTTTTGGCACAAAAGGCGGAGTTGATCCTGGTGGTAGGCTCTCCGAATAGCTCAAATTCCAATCGCCTTCGCGAGATAGCGGCTGGCCAGCAGGTCCAGGCCCATCTGCTGGATACCGCCTCGGATCTTTTGCCGAAATGGCTGGAGGGTATCTCATCGGTTGGTGTGACAGCAGGCGCTTCGGCTCCTGAGGTATTGGTGCAGGAACTCCTGGGTGCGCTGCAGCAATACGGTTTTCATGATATCGAAGAGATACGCCATACAGAAGAGAAAATTACCTTCCAGCTGCCTGAAATTCTTGCCATGCAATTGCAGAGAGATGACTCCTGATACGATGCGAGTAGCCCTGTTTGCCCGCTCTGGACGTGGGTATGGCAGCGGTCATCTTATGCGTTCATTCCAGTTGCAGCGATCACTGCGCCAAAGGGGAGTAGGAGCCCTGCTGTTTTTGGATGAGGGAGGGCCGGAAGATTTGCCGTCAGGTTTTGCGGTGCAACCTTTTGAATCTGGTTGGGACTCAATACCAGGTGATGTTTTTCTGTATGCCGACTTAGAAAAGGTTATGGAATCCGGCGACAGTCCTAGAGTAGGGTTTGATCTAGCCGTAACGGACGGCCGCGAGCACTCAAAAAATTATTTTAATCATCTGCTGTCTTTGGCGCCGCAGGTAGTTGCCCTCGATGATTATAGCGAATGGAATCTTCCAGGGTTGCGGTATATCGATACGCTGCTCTACCCTGATCCAGCTGCCCGGCCTGGTAACAGCAACCGCAGCTACTCCCCACAGTGTCTGATTTTAAATATTCCTGATCAGGGTGGGGATGATGTCTCTGGCAATGAAAAAAAGTATGATCTGCTAGTTTTGCCGGGCAATCGAGATCCCTTTCACATAGAGAATCAGGCCCTGAAGATCCTGCAAAGCTTTGATGGTTTTGGTTCCTGTGCTATGTTTTGTTCTCTTGACAGGGAGAAGCGAAGGCAATTTGGCGGGTCTGGTTTAGAACTTTTTTCCTATCAAGATGATTTCTCCAAGCTTTTTACGCTGCTTGGGAGTGCAAGATATGTTGCGACCTACTACGGTCTAAGCGCTCTGGAGTCTTTGTACGCTGGTACCCATGTTCTTTTGTTTGCGCCAACGGATTATCACGGGCAACTGGCGCAGGCGTTACATCGTGAATATCCGGATTACACCTATTTTCACTCCTCAGAAAAAACTCTTGCGGAAACATTGGTTCGGTTTAAGATGTCAAAAGTAGAGTGGGATAGTCTCTACAGCCAAGTCGATCGGTCAAGGCTTACTTTTGATGCCTCTGGCGCAACGCGACTTGCATCGATGTTGATTGAAATGGCAACTGGAAGGGTATGAGTAAATTCGTTCAAAACCATATCATAATGTTTGCAGAGCAGCACAAAGCCATTAGCTCGGCTTTTATGCTGCAATTATTGATATGGTCGTTACTGCATGCAGCCCTCATCATTTTGCTTGTGGTTCTGCGTGAAAAATATTCAGGAAAGCAAGCTATAGATGCTTTACGCAAAACGGATAAAATCCTAAGGGTAACAACGGAAAATATCAACGAGAATAAGCAGAAAAAAATTGAACCGCAATCGCGTTTAAGTAAGGAGCACTCCACTGGGCAGGGAGCGCTTACTCAAAAAAAAGGGGTCAATGTTCTTTCCCCTTTTTTTGATTTTTCCCTTTTGCAATTGTATAGCCCGGGCAATTCTGAGGCTCGCTCTTCACGGGGTACCCAGAAAGAGACTGTAAAAAAAAGAGAGGAGAGATCGCAGCGAGACAAGAGATCAGGTGAGCAGAAGATTTTGAGTGTCCAGGAAAGCCACTTTCAGTTGAGTATAATGCAGCCGCAAGAGAGGGATCAGGATTTTGATGGCAGCGGTGCCCATGCAGCAACACGACAGACTCTTTTGCGCATTCCAGAGCATTACCGGTTTCGTGAGGAGTTTGCCCTGAATATCGCTAATGATGGGAAACCGTTCAGTTTTAATACCATTCGTTACCAGGATTACAAGTACTTTGAATCCATGAAGAAAAAGATTGCGGCAAACTGGCGCCGCAACGCTCCAGCGGGCGCTATGTTTCTGGGAGATTTTAATTCTGTTTACTTTCCAGGAATGAATCGAATCATCTCCATTAAGAACGGAACTGCAAGGATAGCTTTTCTTCTGAACAGGCAGGGAAAAGTTATTGATATTAAGATTTTATCAAGGCACCCTTCTGATATTATGACCCAGGCCTGTTATAAGGCGATTGAGGATTCCCGGGAATTTGGCGCTTTGCCTGCCTCCATTCCGGACGAGATTCTTGTCATCCCGTTTCAATTTATTTACATGAACTATTGAGATCGTGCGCGACTGAAGCGTTGTGAAGTCTTTTTAATTGCAGACCGTGTTCAAATTCTTCTATGACCAGATGCATCATTACGATGCCGGCTATTGTTAAAAACATTCCCAGAATAGAGAGAATCGTCAGAGAAAAACCGGGCAGTGCCAGCGTTTGTACCAGGATCGGCATCGTGATCATGATGCTGTTGTGTACTGGCACGACAACCGAGGCGCGTGCCTTGTGGGCAAAGGCCCACTGGGTGACAAGAAAGGAGGCAGCTCCAAATGCGAAACTGAGGGAATAGAAGATCCAACCGTGAGAGGTAAGGGGAACAACGTTACTTCCACCGCCCATACTCTGGCCAATGCCCTTAAAGATAGGATCAAAGGCGGCGGCGGCGCCAGTAAAAAAGCCAAAGGTCAGGCCGATTTTATTGACTTTTTTGCTTTGTCGCGCGATAGCCATGGACAGTATAACGACAAAAAAGTAGCCTGCGGCAAAAATCCAAACATGGTTGGTTTTCATAGAGGCCATCGTCTGGGGTGTTTGCAAAATTCCGTCTAGACCCAATAGCAGCGTTCCCAGGATCAAAATGGTCGCGCCGATATACTCCCCTCTCTGGATCGGCTCTTTGAGGATTTTCTCTGAGTAGATCATGAGAGCAACCAACCCCAGTCCAAACATAGAGGTAAAATAGGATGTAGGTGCAAAGGTGTTGGCGAAAATAATCATAACGGGTAGGGAGATGTTGATGCCAATGCCGAAAAGATAGATAGCCATTTTTTTGCCAGAAAATGTTTGACCCGGCGAAAAGATTTCGATTCCGTTTCGCTGCATCCCTTTTGCCAGGTGAAAAATTGTTGTGCCAAGGATGCCAAGAAGCATAGCGATGAGTTTATCGGAGTATGACATAGGCTACTATGTAACGAATCTTTTATAACAGTTTATGGATGCGTTTTAATAAATCCGCGCTGTAAAGGGCATTCGGCAGAATTTCGCATTCAGCCCAACAACCGGGACAGCTCTCGACCCACTGCCTCATGGGGGCGATTTTTTCTCCGTTCCAGATTGCGGCAAAACCCTGCTGGCGCAGATTTCCTACGGAAGCGCTGTTGAACTGGCAGGTTGGAATGGTTCCGTCGGGCATGATGCGCATGTGTCCATGTAAAGCACTACAGCGCGGATTGGGGTCTGCTTTTCCATGCAGCAGTCTATTCTCAATGCCAGTGAGATAATACTTTTTAGCGATTCTGTCTGCTAGGGGGTAGCTTTGAATATGCTTCCTGCCGATAGAAAAAAGTTTTTGCAAGGCTGGTGTGCTGAGACTGCCATAGCTGCTGTATTCGCCAGCGCTTTCCGGAGCGACATTTACTTCTGTGCCGGTTGTATAGGTTGCCGAGGTATCATATCCTATAACAAACTGGTTCTTGATGCCAAGAGGTTTCAGATAATCATGCAACAATTGGTATTGCTCAACGCCTTCATCATCGATGATGGTTTGATTCACATCAATGTGAAAATTCAATTTTTTTCTTAATGGCGCCAGTGCGCGTAATGTGCCTGTTGTTTTAGCAAACGCCTCTGTGAGACCTCTGATGCGGTTGTGCTCCGTTTCCAGGCCATCCATGGAGATGAGAAGATATAGCGGGATTTTTTTATCGCGCTTTTCCACGAATTCGACAATGCGATCCGTGAAAAGGCCGTTGCTTGTGATATGCAGAATCATGGGCTTTAGCCTGGATTGCACCAGACCGGCAATCTCTGGAAGATCGCGGCGCAAAAAAGGCTCTCCCCCGGAGAGTCGAACAAAGTCAAACTTAGGCAGCTGACGGAAAATGTTTTCTATTTCTGCCAGAGTGAGATCGTCCGATCCGGTTTTTTTCCATGAGTCGCACATGATGCAGCGCGCGTTGCAGCGAAAGGTTGTGATATAGGTCAAAAATCTTGGTAAAACGGTTTGATGATTACGAAATTTTTTGACTGTAGAAAGATAGTGATATAAGCGAGATATCATATAGCTTCTGTCTTTAAGATTGCGGATGCTGAAATTTTGTGCTTCAGCGCTTTTGTTTGCAATACGGCATTGATAACGCGCAACGCCTCCAGATTGCCATGGTTCTTGCGGGAGAGCATATTATTTTGGAATTCATGAAGCCGGCTCATGAAATTTTGCAAAATTCCCTCTGAAAAATCATTCATCTGGACGGTTATACCCGCTTTGCTCTGTTCCAGGAAATAGCCATTGATCTGTTGCTCAAAATTACCATCCTCTGGCATTGCCAGTACCGGCTTTTGGAGATATATCGCCTCTCCCACCAATTGATTGCCAGCGGTACTGATGAGGGCATTGCAGTGGATTAGATCCTGGATAAAGCTTTGTGAATCGATCGCGCAAAAGCTAAGGTTTGCAGAGGCGGGTTGTTTTCCTAAACCATAGATTTTCACCGGCATCTCCAGAGAGCGTAGGGCCGCCAGCACATGCTCCGGTACATAGCGGCGAAAATAGGCCAGCAGGTAACCCCCTTGGGTAGGTCTGGCAGAGGCAATCTCCTTTTGCAGGAGAACGCCAATCTGGTGAACTGAAAGCCTGGAAGGAACAAGGGGGGGGAAGTAAAATGAGGAGATGATGGCCAGATGCTGTCTGTTGTAAAACCAGGGGATGGGCAGGGCGAGAAACCAGGCTTTGAAACGCATTTTTGCGGAAAGTCCGCTGAGATTGTAATGGCGAAGAAAATTTTGGTGGTCAAAACTGATATAGGGAACGGAACATTGCTGAGCGGCTCGTGGCAACGCTGGCTCAAAGTCTGTGATGATCAGATCTGGCTTCTCCCGCCTGATTTTGGTGGAGAGGTAGTGAACCAGGCGGGGCAATTGATGCAGATAACGCAAAGAGCTCAGGATGGTCTTTGTATAATCGAGTTTTCGCTTCTGGTTGTATTGGAAAACAAGCCCGGGAATCTTTTCAATGTGGACAGGGCTTTTGCGGTAAACAGGCTCCAACAGGGCATAGGCCTGTTCCGGAGCAAAAATGGTTATCTCATGGTCCTTGACCAGATCTTCTACGATGGTTTTCACCCTTGTCGCGTGACCCAGCCCTTCACCGGCCAGACTATAAAAGATTTTTGCCATACCGAACCTCGAGACCTAAGCTTGCCTCATTCTACTAGAGAATCGTAAGGAAACGATGAGAAAGGATCTTTTTCCTGGTTTCCTATGAAAAATTATTGTGACAATCGCTGACTATGGCACGAACGATACGGGAATTGCCAAAAGGATGGGATAACCGAAACGGAGGATTGATATGCGACGATTCCGGCGGGGCGTGCTGTTGACAGCTATGCTTTTTTCTCTGGGTTGTTATCGACAGCATCCCATGGAAGAGCCTGGCCGTTTCCGTGTCGTCACAACGACAACGATGATTGCTGATGCGGTAGTACGGATTGGCGGGGAAAAGGTAAGGGTGCGGGCTCTGATGGGGCCAGGTATCGATCCCCACTCCTATAAGGCGAGCGAACGGGATGTGATCCGTTTGCTGGAAGCAGACCTGATTTTGTATCACGGATTGCATCTGGAGGCGAAAATGACGGAGGTGCTGGCCAGGCTTCACCGCCGCAAACCATCTCATGCTGTAACGGCGGCAATCCCCAGGGAGAGGCTAATAAGTGAGGGTAGCGGAGATGTGTACGATCCTCATCTCTGGTTTGATATATCTCTGTGGTCGTTGGTAGTGCAGCACATCGCACAGCTTTTGGCGGAGCACGATCCCATACATAAGGAGTATTACCAAAAGCAGTTGGCCTTGTATCAACAAGAGCTGATGGAGCTTCATCTGGTTTCAAAGAGGGTTCTTGAGGTTATTACTCCTCAAACAAGGGTGTTGATCACAGCCCATGACGCTTTTCGTTATTTTGGCAGAGCCTACCAGATTGAAGTGAAAGGCTTGCAAGGGATCAGCACCGTTACCGAAGCGGGTGCTGCGGATATGCGGGAATTGGCAGATTTTATAGCGTTGCGTCGGATTCCGTCTATTTTTGTGGAGAATTCGATCCCCCCGAAAAGTATCGAGGCGCTTCGTGCGGCAGTTCACGCCCGGGGGTTTGCAGTGCAACTGGGCGGTGAGCTCTATTCCGACTCCCTGGGCAATCCGGGTACGAGTGAAGGAAGCTATATAGGTATGGTTCGTCACAATGTGACAACCATAGCCCGAGCCCTGATGCAGGGTGAGTCTATAGAAAAGTCTATCCAGAGGTAACAAAATGGAGCAGAGCGAAATATTGGCACTTGAGGTGCGCGATCTGACAGTGGCTTATGATGAAAAACCCGTGCTCTGGGATCTCGATCTTGAGGTACCTCCTGGAGTTTTGATGGCTATTGTCGGTCCCAATGGCGCAGGCAAGAGTACATTGATGAAATCCATCCTCGGGCTTGTAAAGCGAGCGGCAGGAGAGGTTCTGGTTTTTGGCAAACCCCTGGCGGAGTCTCTTGCTCTGGTCGGTTATGTGCCTCAGCGAACGGCTGTGGATTGGGATTTTCCAACGACGGCGCTGGATGTGGTGATGATGGGCAGTTATCGATCCCTAGGCTGGTTGCGCCGCCCCGGTCGCAGGGAGCATGCCAGAGCAATGGTCGCACTGGAAAAGGTGGGTTTAACCGATTTTTCCCATCGTCAGATCAGCCAGCTCTCCGGAGGACAACAACAACGTGTCTTCCTGGCCAGGGCTTTGGTTCAGGAGGCGCAGATCTATTTTATGGACGAGCCTTTTCAGGGGGTGGATGCAGCCACAGAGAAGGCGATCGTACAGCTGCTAAAGGAGTTGCGAAGCCAGGGAAAAACTGTCCTGGTTGTGCATCATGATCTGCAAACCGTTGCGGAGTATTTTGACTGGGTAACCTTGCTAAACGTTCGGAAAATTGCATCTGGCCCTGTCGTGCAAACATTTACAGCAGAGAATCTGCGCAGAGCCTACGGTGGCCATCTTGCTTTCGTCAGGGAGGCGCAGGATGTTTGAATCCCTCTCCCTTTTGGATTATACGGTGAGAAATGTGGCGCTTGGATCCGCGATTCTCGGTTTTGTGGGAGGTGGTCTCGGTTCTTTTGCTCTCTTGCGCAGGCAGAGTCTTCTGGGCGATGCTGTGTCCCATGCCGCGTTGCCAGGCATCGTCCTGGCGTTTCTCGTAACCGGCAGCAAAGAGCCATGGGTACTCTTGTTGGGGGCGGCCATCGTCGGTTGGCTTGGCTCTTTTTTGATTTTGGGCATGATGCGCTCGGCCCGGATGCACAGCGACAGCGCCCAGGGAATTGTACTTTCTGTTTTCTTTGGGTTTGGTCTTGTGCTGTTGACCCACAGCCAGAAGAGTCCCAACGCGTCTCAGGCCGGCCTGGAAAAATTTCTTTTTGGTCAGGCCGCCGCCCTGATGAGTTCTGATATTCTTTTTATGACAGTGATAGGCTCCATCTCCTTTTTTGTTGTTCTTTTGTTCTGGAAGGAGTTTAAGCTCTTGAGTTTTGATCCAGGCTTCTCTGCAGTGCAGGGAGTTCCTGTGCGCCTGTTGGAAATGGTTTTGAATGGGATCCTTGTCCTGGCCATTGTGATAGGTTTGCAATCCGTGGGAGTTGTGCTCATGAGCGCCATGCTGGTAGCTCCTGCGGCCGCGGCCAGACAGTGGTCAAGAACCCTCGGTCAGATGGTTTGGCTTAGCTCTTTTTTTGGCGCGCTTTCGGGAGTGGCTGGAGCTATGCTATCGAGTTCCTTGCGAAATCTACCCACAGGTCCTGCCATTGTACTTTTTTTGGCTGTAGTTCTTCTATTTTCGCTTTTGGCAGCACCGCAGAGGGGGATGGTGGCTCGCTTCGTCAGGCGTCGTCACAACAAGAGCCGTTTTGCCGTTGATGCTATTTTATTGGATCTGTATGAGCTTTCTCTGCATCACGACGACTACCGCTATGGACATTCGCTGAGTACCCTTGAGGTGATTCGCGGCCGTGAAGAGGGTGTCATCCGTGGGTTGGAGGTTCTCGAGGAGCAGGGGTATGCAGCCCGGGACAGCAAAGGGCTCTGGCTGCTCACCCTGCAGGGTTACGAGCAGGCCCAGAAAATGCAGAGGGAGCAGTGATCGCATGAGTGTCCAGTTGGAAATTTTGCTAATAGCTGTCATAACCTCGCTGGCCTGCGCTCTCCCCGGGGTATTGCTGGTATTGCGCCGTATGGCGCTCATGAGCGATGCGATCAGCCATGCCATTCTCCCCGGCATTGTGCTGATGTTCTTTGTAACCCATGACCTGGAGTCCCCCTGGCTTATGGCTGGCGCGGCTGCTATGGGTCTTTTGAATGTCTGGCTTACAGAGCTATTGCAGAAGACAGGATTGGTGAAGGAGGACGCGGCCATAGGCCTTGTGTTTCCTGTCCTGTTCAGCATCGGTGTTTTGCTGGTTGCCCGTTATGCCGGCAATATCCACCTTGACGTGGACTCCGTGCTGCTTGGCGAGCTGGCATTTGCCCCCCTGGATCGATTAATCCTTGGCGGGGTAGATTTTGGTCCAGTCTCTCTGTACCAGATGACTGGAATTTTTTTGATCAATCTGACTTTTTTAACTCTTTTTTATAAAGAGATAAAAATCGTGACATTTGATCCTGAACTGGCTGCCTTTCTGGGCTTCATGCCGGTATTTGTTCATTATATGATTATGGCTTTTATTAGTATCACAGCGGTAGGAGCCTTTGATGTGGTAGGCTCCATTTTGGTAGTGGCCCTTATGATTGCTCCAGGTTCGGCGGCCTTACTCATTACAGAACGAATGGGGAGAGTGCTGATCGCCACCAGTTTGTTCGCTGTTCTGAGCGCAATAGCCGGATATGGCGCATCCCACCTGCTTGAGGTCTCCATCGCCGGTTCGATTGCAGTGATGTCCGGTATTGTTTTTCTCCTGACGCTCCTTTTTTCTCCGAGTCGCGGCCTCTGGGCTGCGCACCGCCGTAGACAACGACAAAAGGGGCAGTTTGCCAGGGATCTGCTTCTGGTGCATCTACTAAACCACCAGGGTATGCCTGAGGCCAGTACCGAGTGTCTGGAGTCCCACCTGACCGAGCACATCGCATGGACAAAACTTTTTGCTGCTGAGGTGGTGCACCAGGCTATCGATAGAAAATTAATCCATCGAGAAGGAGATATGCTTTTTCTGACCCAAACAGGCAGAGAGCAGGCCGCTGCTGTTATGGAGCGTTGAGCTCTCTACCACTCCGTGCGCGACCGGGTAAGGTAGGTGGAATAGTCCTTGAGAATGGGCTGGTACTCTTCATCAATCAGCGGCGAAGAGAAGATAAAGTCCGCTGTGCTGCGGTTGCAGGCCATTGGTACATTGTAGAGCACAGCGATACGCAGCAATGCCTTGACATCCACATCATGCGGCTGCGGCTCCATAGGATCCCAGAGAAAAATAACGATATCGATCAGTCCTTCTGTGATCATAGCGCCTAATTGCTGGTCTCCTCCCAGAGGGCCGCTCTTTAAGCGTGTAATGCGCACCGATTGCTCCAGTTCATCATCGGCAATTTTTTTTTCAAGAAGCTCCGAAACCAAACGTCCTGTGGTTCCTGTGCAGATCAGTTCGTGCTGGAGCAGGTTATGGTAGTTCCAGTGAACCCACTCAATGAGATCCTTTTTCCGGTTATCATGCGCCACCAGGGCGATTCTTTTATGTTTGTTCATTTTTTTTTCCGCGATTTTTATTGTCTTGGTTTGTTCGTTTCATCAAAAAAAAGATATACTCGAAACACTTTGGTTCTCGGGTTTTATACTGGCTAAAGGGTGCGTCGACATCGCTGGCATTACCTTGCGATATCCGAAAACCAAAACGCCTTTACTATATTGGTCTTGCATGAGTTCATGATGAGCAAAAATTGGCTATCTCATTTTTGTTATGCCCCGGTGAAGGTTGGGTGCAGAAGAGGATAATGTTGTAAATCCGTTGCGTTGGCAATATTTTCGATCTTTTGGGCTTTCCATGAGAATTTGGTTGCTTTTTATCCTGCTCCTTTTTGTTTTCCTGTAGGCAACTGCTGTAGAGATTACCTGCGCGCTTTCGCAGTGTGAATCCGATATAACACAGTATGACCTGTCAAGGGAATCGTTATTTTTGGAGGAGAATATGAATTATGCCCAAATTGCCGGCCAGCTTCTGGACAAAGTCCGGGCCAGCCGTCCTTTGCTGCACCACATAACCAACTATGTGGTTATGAATGACAATGCCAATGTAGCCCTGCATATCGGAGCGGCTCCTGTTATGGCTCATGCCCTGGAGGAGATGGCTGAAATGGCCGGAATAGCATCAACCTTAATTGTCAATATCGGTACGCTCAATCAGGAGTGGATTGTAGCCATGGAGGCTGCGATGACCAAAGCTGGCCAGCGTCAGATTCCCTTGCTTTTAGATCCGGTTGGCGCAGGGGCAACGTCGCTGCGGACCCAGACCAGCCTGCGGTTTTTACAGCAGTATCGGGTGACGATGCTGAAGGGAAATCTCGGTGAAATATCTGTGCTGGCAGGGCTGGATGGCAAGGTGCGCGGTGTGGATTCGGAAAGCGGTGCCGAGCCATCTCTGGCAGCGCAAAAAGGGGCGGAGCGGTTTGGAATACCCGTAGCGGTTACAGGTAAGGAGGATTTTGTCAGCGATGGCAAAAGAACCCTCCGGATCAGCAACGGCAGTCACTGGCTCGGCACGATAACCGGCAGCGGGTGCAGCGCGGCCACGGTGATGGGCGCTTTTTTGGCTGTGGAGAAGGATGCGGTTCTGGCTGCCGCCAGTGCCCTGTCCGCCTATTCTGTTGCCTCAGAGATCGCCGAAGAGAGGCAGCCAGAGGGACCGGCAAGTTTTAAGGTGGCTTTTTTTGACGCCCTGTATAGGTTAACACCGCAGATGGTTACTGAGCGCGCCAACATCCAGGAAGTTTGATTGCTGTATGGATTATAGGCTCTATTTTGTTTTGGATTCCGTTTTGACCGGCGGACATGACGCGATCAGCCTCGCTACCCTTGCGCTGCAGGGGGGAGTCACAGCTATCCAGTTACGCTGCAAGGAGTGTCCAACCAGGGATTTTTTGCGTCTGGGGCGCTTGCTGCAACAGGTGTGCAGGTCATTTCGTGTCCCTTTTATCGTCAACGACCGTGTGGATATTGCCCAGGCTCTGGATGCCGATGGCGTACACCTGGGTCAGCAGGATCTGCCCTGCTCGGAGGCGCGGCGTATCCTGGGGCCGGGTGTCATCCTGGGCGTCTCTGCGGAGAATCCAGAGCAGGCCAGAGAGGCGGAGGCGGACGGAGCTGATTACATAGGGGCGCAGACCATCTTTGCCACGACCTCGAAGCAGGATGTCGGTGCGGCGATTGGACCTGAAGGGTTGCGTCGGATTGTAGAGTCGGTTGCTATTCCTGTCGTGGGGATCGGCGGCATCCAGGCTGGGAACGCTGCTGCCTGTATGGAGAGCGGCGCGGCAGGAGTTGCGGTCATCTCCGCCATCAGTTTGGCGTCGGATCCAAAAGGAGCCGCTGCAGCATTACGCAGGAGTGTGTTCGGAGCGTACAGGGCCTAAACAAACGAAGGTGGCTTCTCTGGGATAAACATTTACAAGAAGATCCCATTTCCACGGATATTCCGAAAAGAAATTGGTTTTCGACTCACAGGATGTGAGGAGTGCCGGATTTGACAAGGATGTCAAAAATCCGGCCGACTCACAGGATGTGAGGAGTGCCGAAGCATGCCGAATTTCGCGCAAACGGAAAATTCGGCGGTTTGGGTAACGAAGCTTGTTCTGAGTAATATCGAAGCACCAGAAAGTGCGAAAAGCACTTTCTTTGCAGTATAAAATAAGGATATAAGTATGGTTGAAGCTTTGACAGATCTGGAATTTAAGAAAAAAGTTTTTGATTATGATGCCCACGAAGATTGGAGCTATGCCGGGACTCTTCCCTGTATTATTGATTTTTACGCGGATTGGTGCCAACCCTGCCGCATGGTAGCTCCTATCTTGCAGCAGGTTGCCGAAAAGTTCAGCGGACATCTTCTGGTTTACAAGGTGGATGTGGATCACTATGGCGCACTGGCCTCGCTCTTTGGCATCACAAGTATTCCCAGTTTACTATTTGTCTCCACCCAGGATCTACCCCGCCTGGAGGTGGGCGCTCTCTCTTTGCCCGATATCCTTCAGGTCATGGAGGAGGATTTTGGCTTGAAGCTGGAGGTTTAGGTCAGATTTTTGACCCCTTTTTTTGGACTTTCCCAAAGAGCCGATTTCTGTTTGACATCCTGCCAGGATCGAATCCTCTGATGTCATCGGAACATCAATTATAGACCAGTCGCGTCTTTTGTGGGTGACTATGAAGGTAGCTCTTTTTCTCCCCTGTTATATCAATCAGTTCTATCCCCAGGTGGGTAAGGCCACCTGGCAGCTCTTGCTGGAGTTGGGTTGCGATCTGGATTACCCCATGAACCAGAGCTGCTGCGGGCAGCCTATGGGCAATAGCGGCCATGAACATGACTCAGTGGCTGCTGCGCGCCATTTTGTGGATGTTTTTGCCCCGTATGATGCCATTGTCGCCCCTTCCGGAAGTTGTACCCATTTTGTGCGTGATCACTACGATTTTTTACCCCAGAGCGACGCTGTCAGGCATGTGCGCGCGCATACCTACGAATTGACAGAATTCTTAATATCCGTAATTCAAAAATATCCAGAAGATGCGCGCTTTCCTTATCGTGTCGGGGTGCACAACAGTTGTCACGCCCATCGCGGTCTTGGTATTGGCAGCCAGAGCGAACTGAATCTGCCGAAGCAGCCGAAAAATATTGAGTTTCTTCTGGAAAAGGTCAGCGGCATAGAGCTGATAAAGCTTGAACGCAGTGATGAATGCTGCGGTTTTGGCGGCACCTTTGCTGTTTTTGAGGAGGCTGTTTCTGTGCAAATGGGCATCAACCGCATCGAGGATCACAAAAAAAATGGAGCCGAGGTGATTACGGGAGTAGATATGTCCTGTTTGATGCATCTGGATGGGTTGATGCGACGGCGCAAGGATGCCATTCGTGTTATGCATCTGGCTGAGATCCTTATCAGCCGGTAGAGGAGAACGACAATATGGGAACTCATGCGCAGAACGCAGAAAAATTTTTGACTGACCAGGAGCGAGCCGCCTGGTTTAACAGATCGATCTGGTACCAGCGCGATAAGCGTGATGCCCAGAGTAAGAGCATCCAGAATTGGGAGGAGCTGCGCGATCTGGCCTCCAGGATCAAGGCGCATACCCTGGCAAATCTCGCCGCCTATCTGGAAGAATTTGCCGCCAAAGCAGAGGCAAATGGAGTACAGATTCACTGGGCAGAGGACGCAGACGCCCACAATCGTATTGTTTATGATATCTTAAAGCGGCACAACGCTACCATGGTAGTCAAGAGTAAGTCGATGCTAACCGAAGAGTGCGGGTTAAATCCATTTCTGGAGAAACGGGGAATTGAGGTGGTGGACACGGATCTTGGCGAGAGGATTATCCAGTTTGCCGGGGAAAAGCCAAGCCATATCGTCATGCCCGCCATCCACAAAAAGCGTGAAGAGGTTGGGCAGATTTTTGAAAAGCACCTGGGCACCCCTTTAAGCGGCGACCCTGTTTTTCTGACCGGGGAGGCGCGGAAGCATTTACGTCAAAAATTTCTTTCTGCCGATGCTGCGTTGTCGGGGGTTAATTTTGCCATCGCGGAAACAGGAAGTATTGTCATCTGCACGAATGAGGGCAATGCGGACCTTGGTATCAATGCGCGCGCTGGCGTGCATATTGCCAGTATGGGAATCGAAAAAATTGTGCCCAAAGCGGAGCACCTTGGCGTCTTTACGAGAATGCTCGCCCGCAACGCGACCGGACAACCGATAACAACCTACACCTCCCACTATACAAGGCCAGCCCAGGGCAAAGAGATGCATGTCGTTATTGTGGATAACAATCGCAGTAAGATACTAAATCATCCTGATTTTTATGAGGCATTGAAGTGTATCCGCTGCGCAGCATGTATGAATACCTGTCCTGTGTTTCGCAACAGCGGCGGCCACTCTTATAATTTTGTCATACCGGGACCCATTGGTTCCGTGCTGGCGCCTATGTATGATATCAAACAGTATCGGGATATGCCTTTTGCCAGCACCCTGTGCGGATCGTGCGCAAATGTCTGTCCCGTGAGAATCCCCCTGGATCGGCAGTTGTACCGCTGGCGCCAGATTATCGGTAAGTCAATTGGAAAGAAGTTTATTCTGGCCAGCGCCGGTAAAATTCTGTCTTCGCCGGTTTTATTGTCTGTTTTTGAAAGTATTTCCTCTTTTTTAATAAAAAATTTTTCAAGTTTTGCCCGTGCCTTGACGCCATGGGGGCGTTCGCGCGAGTTGCCACAAATCCCTGAGATGACATTTAAGCAATGGTATAAAAAAAATGGCCAATTCAAGAGATAATATTTTAGCGCGCATTCGATCTGCGAAACTGGAAAATGTCCCACTGCCTGAACTCCGCCTTTGGGGCGATGCCCAGAATTGGGACAGCTCATCTTTGGATAAAATCGTGGAAACCGTCGGAGGCTCGCTGCAACGGGCTGAAAATCTGGAGATGGCTGAAGCTCTTGTTCGTTCCACTTTCTCCTCTGCGAAAAAAAGTTTTTGTGCGGTGGAGGGGCTTTCCCTGGGAAACCTATCCCTGGATGATCTGGCGGATAGCTCCGTTCTTGATCGCCTGGATCTGGCAATATTGGCTGGCGAATTTCTTGTTGCCGAGAATGGGGCAATCTGGATCACGCAAGAGCAGATGAAAAATCGCTCGATTCTGGCATCTTGCCACCACATGGCAGTTCTGGTTCCGGCAGGGGAGGTGGTTGCTACCATGCACCAGGCATACCAGCGAATCGATATCGGAGCCAGTGACTATGGCGTTTTCCTGTCGGGACCATCTAAAACAGCGGACATAGAGCAAACCCTTGTCTTTGGGGCTCATGGCGCGAAATCTCTTCTGGTTATCCTTGTAGGACAATAGCCTTGATTGGGCGAATGAATCGACTCGGTCGGGAGTCCGTGCCTTTTCTATTCCTTGTTGATTTTGAGATGGAAAAACCTGTTGTTGTGCCCCTAGAGCAGACCAAAGCGCAAGGGATCTACTATGACATCCGCGGTATCCGTAACAGAGACAAGAGGATGGCGGCGAATCAGGAGATTTCCATCTCGGGGATTCGCGCTGTTGACTTCGACAGATATCATGATGCGTTTCAAAAAATTTTTTCTCATCTGGAACAGGGCGATAGCTATCTGGTAAACCTAACCTTTCAGTCTGAGATTCAAGTTTCGGTTACTTTGGAAACTATTTTTGATGCGAGCGTCGCTCCCTATAAGCTCTTCTATCGGGATGAGTTTGTGGTGTTTTCCCCTGAGAGTTTTATCCAGATTCAAAATGGAACTATCTCCACCTTCCCGATGAAGGGAACCATGGATGCCGCGCTACCCGATGCGCGTACAGCCTTGGTAGCCGATCCCAAGGAGATGGCGGAGCATGTTACCATTGTGGATCTTTTGCGCAATGACCTTGGCAGGGTTGCGACCAATATTCGGGTAGCGCGGTTTCGTTATGTCGATCAGATCCAGAGCCGCCAGAAAAATCTTCTCCAGGTAAGTTCAGAGATCCGCGGAGATCTCGCGCCAGACTACCCTGAACATATTGGAGATATCATCTATTCCCTGCTGCCGGCTGGCTCTGTTTCCGGTGCACCCAAGCGGAAAACCCTGGATATCATCAAAAATGTCGAAGGGATGAAGCGGGGCTATTATACCGGGGTGTTTGGTTTCTTCGATGGGAGAAATCTAGACAGCGGGGTTATGATCAGGTTCATTGAAAAAAAAGAGAATAAGTTTTACTACCGCAGCGGTGGCGGAATTACTATGGATAGCAATCCTTTGTCTGAATACCAGGAGATGCTGGATAAGATCTATGTGCCGATTGGTTGAAACTTTAAAAATTGAGGAGGGAAGAATCTGCAATTTGAGCCTCCATGAAGAGCGTCTCAACCGGAGCCGTTATGAAAGATTTCACTGTTTTGACCGCATCTCCCTGGAGAGCCTTTTGATTTTATCAGATGAGCAACGATCCGGTCTCTGGCGCTGTCGCATTCTCTATGATATCAATGTTCATAAAGTGGAGTTTAGCCGATATGAATCCAAATCGGTACACACCTTACAGGTTGTCTATGCCGATGAGGTTGAGTATCAATATAAATATGAGAACCGGAGTTCGATTGATTCTCTTTTTTTACTTCGCAACGGGAAGGATGATATCTTGATAGTGAAAAAGGGATATCTAACGGACTGTTCCACCTCCAATGTGGTATTGGAATGTCAGGATGGATTGTTTACGCCAAGAGATCCCCTTCTTCGAGGCACTATGCGGGCCAGCCTGCTCCAGTCCGGTAGAGTTCAAGAGAGGGATATCAGGCCGGAAGAGTTATCTCATTTTCATGCAATGTACCTGATTAACGCCTTTCGCCAGTTAGGTACAATGAAGATCCGCATTGAGGATATTTTTCTATAAAAATTTCTGCTTGCCGTCGTTAGGAACAGGTAAAAGTGAGGTCTGATTTTTTCACTTTTATGGTTTGTCAGGATGTTTCAGGCCATGATTACGACAGCAGTCAAAGTTCGGATTCACTCATTTTCTCCCTCTGTTCACCAGCAAAAGGGCTTTCCCTCAGGACCATTTCACGCCTGTTTGACCGCAAAATGCGGTCGAGATCGACAGGGCAGCGCCTGTTGCGCTTATGGTACCTCGGTGGATTCCATCTCGTACCACCAATTGTCGGCACACCGAAGCTATTTTGAAGAGAAACTTGGTATGGAATTCACCAGGATGTTCGCAGATGTATGGCTGGAGGATCCTGAATACCCTGGAGGTAGGGCTATTCGTTCCTCCGTGCAAAATAATATGTGTGTTTTTACAACAGGTCCTGGCATGGGATGTGAGATTGTCAGATACACGAAGCAGAACCATTTGCCTGATAGTATGATCCCTGCTGCGTGCAGGCTTTATCCTGTGACCTGGAACCAAGGGGAGCTGTTTGTGGATCAGATCCAGGAAAATTGTATCTGCACGGCAGTAGATAATCCGGCTACCCAGTCTATTTTTGAGACGCAATATTCAGAGATCAAAGATATCTTTGAGTTTTGAAACAGGAAATTTTTGGTGTTCCCTTGGAGGAACACCAAAAGAAGAGATGCGAAGCTTGCCTAAAATTGAACCGTGGCTTTGTGGTATCCCCCTTCGTCCACGCAACTGATCAACACGCGACCCGAGTCTTGGCACCATTTCGTGATATCCTTAGGAAAGGTGTTGCAATCGGCCAGAACCTCAACCAGGCTGCCTGACGCGATGGATGAAGATTTGATTGCCAGTTTTAATACCGGTTGGGGACATTTCAATCCTCTGCAATCTAATAACTCAGCCATATTTTCCTCCAAATAGATGTATAATTTTTTTTTAGAATACTTTCTTGTCCAGCCCCTGCTCGTCTCGGATCAATTCGCCAATTTTTTTTCTATCCGTGGAGAGGAGATTTACCTTAATCGGCATCTTGCCGGGCAGGCTATGGGTAGCGCAGCCAAGGCAGGGATCGTAGGCGCGAAAGGCCATTTCGACCATGTTTAATAACCCATCATTGACGATACCATTTTTGATTAATTTGCGCGCCGCTTTATCTACAGACATACACATAGCCGCAGAATTGCCGAGCGAAGCAACGATCAGATTGCATCGGGTGATGATTCCGTTTTGATCTGTTTCGTAGTGGTGGATGATTGTGCCCCGGGGTGCTTCAACAATCCCTACTCCTTTGGAGGGGGTCTGCAGATTCATGTTGCGGATTTTGGGTGAGGTCAGCTCCTCTAAGGTGGCGATGCGCTGTAGCTCTTCTGCGCAGTAAAGAATTTCAACCAGTCGAGCCCAGTGTATGGCAAGGGTATTGTGTGCCGGTTTACCGCCTAGGGTAGCGTACAGCCGTTCATACTCAGCCTGAGCCAGGGGTGTGGCCAGTGAGTCCGAAACATTCAACCTGGCGATAGGAGCTACCCGGTAGATGCCGCTCTCTTTGCCGTCCGCAAAACCTTTCCAGCCGACTTGGCGCAGGTAGGGAAATTTGATAAAGGACCACTCTTCTACGTGCTCGCCAATGACCTTGTCATAATCCTGCGGCTGGAAGCGGGTAAACTCCTGACCGTCCGGATCGATAACGCGGATATCGCCGTCATAAAGATTCATGCGGTTGGCCGAGTCAACCATACCCATATAGTAGGTTTTGTGGAAATAGACATCTGAGAGGATCAGCTCTTTGTATTGACCGTTGGCCAGTACCAGATCATCAAACGCCTTCAGGGAAAATTGCGCAAAGGCGATGGCGTCTGCTGCAAAATCTTTGAGCTCTTGTCTGATTTGAGGGGAGACAGGCTTCGCGACACCGCCTGGTAGACCGAGGACAGGATGGATTGTCTTGCCTGCGATCTCAGCAATCAGCTTGCGTGCACGCAGCCGAATCTGGATCACCTGTTTGCCGGTATCCACTCCGACTTTGTGGATTACACCCAGGATATTTCTTTCTGCTTTGGGGGCGTCTGGCCCAACGATGAAATCGGGACCGCCAAGAATGAAAAAGTGGAGAACATGATCCTCAAAGGTGTGCAGGTTGTAGTACATCTGGCGGATAGCTTTGGCAGCAGGCGTGGCCTCTACCTGGAACAGGGCGTCAAGGGCTTTGGTGCCTGCCATGTGGTGAGCTCCGGGGCAGACGCCGCAAATCCGTGAGGTGAGCTGGGGCATATCTTCGGCAGGTCTGCCTTCTGCAAATTTTTCAAAACCTCGCAGCTCTGGCACCTGCAGGTACGCGTTCTGCACATTTCCATCGTCATCCAGAACGATATCGATTTTGCCGTGGCCTTCCAGCCGTGTGATTGGATCAATGACTATGGTTTTTCCCATCTATCGTTCCTCGTGTTTCATCTCTTTTGCGGCCTAACAGTGAAGCAGCCATACTGTATCGATAAAAAGATCCGGCAGGATCAGGTAGCGAGGCGGCGGCCAGTTGACCATCCTCTTTTGTACTGCCGCTGATCAGACCCCCAAGAGCTGCGATCATCTGGGCTCCTTGGTCAGCTCCTTTGGTCGGCCCGAAGCAACCGGTACAGGGCATATGCCCCTGGATGCAGGCTGCCTCACAGCCGTCGCGGGTGGCCGGTCCCATGCAGAGAATTCCCTGCGCCAGAAAGCAGAGGTTTGGATCCGCCTCGATCTCATGGATCCGGCGGAAGGAGGAGATCGCGATATCGATAGGCTTGGACTCATTGCGTTCGCAAGAGGAGCAGAGAGAGCCCATGGGTAGCAGGACTGAGCCGCGCGCGGGCAGTCTGTTCTCCAGAACCAGGGTAATCGCCTCCAGAATCAGCTTTTTTGTGGGCGGGCATCCAGGAAGGAAATAGTCCACCTCAATGACATCATCCAGTTTTAATAGCGAGGGGAAAAGCTCGGGAAGGGTTAAAGAGTGACCCATATAAGAGCTCTGCGCTTTTGGTATTTTTCCCTCTGGATTGACCACAGTGGGTGAGTCGATATAAGAGTTGCGCATGATCTCCTGGGTGGAAGTCAGATTGGCCAGTGCAGGTACTCCACCCAAGCAGGCGCAGCTTCCAAAAGCGATCACGATCTGCGCCTTTTTACGGATCAGCTCCACGACATGCTTCTGGTGGCTGTTTTGGATGCCGCCATTGATCAGGGCGACGGTAATCTCTTTATCCGGCAGCATCTCCACATCACTGTACTTAAAATCCATGGCGCAGGGCCATAGGGCAAAGTCCACCTTGGCCGCGACATCCAGAAGCTGTTCTTCGATATCCACTATGGCTTCGTCGCAGCCGCCGCAGGATGAGTTCCAGGCAATCGCCAATTTGGGCTTGGACATCAGCTTACCTCCCGGTTGCCTGTCAGGCGTAAGGGGCCTAACTCGGCAATTTTCTCGTTCATGGAATTGGTCAGTTTTTGAAATTTTTCAGATTCGCCCGCGGAGACCCAATCGAGCAGGAAGCGTTCCTTGTGGATGCCAAATTGCTGCAGGAGCTTTTCTAAGAGGATCATCCGCTTCTGGGTTTTGTGGTTGCCGTTGCGGTAGTGGCAATCACCCGGATGACAGCCTAAAACCATAACCCCATCCGCCCCCTGGCGAAAGGCATCCATAACAAATTGAGGATCGACGCGGCCGGAGCACATCACCCGGATCAGCTTCACATTGGGGGAGTAGGAGAGCTTCTGTCCGCCAGCCTTGTCAGCGCCGGCATAGGAGCACCAGTTGCACAGGAAAGCCACAATTTTTGGTTCAAAATCAGCCATGGAGGACTCCATTTATTTCAGCATAGATTTGCGCATCTGTGAAATGGCGGGCGATTGAGGCGCCGCTGGGACAGGCGGCTGTACAGGTTCCACAGCCACGGCAGATAGCTTCATTGATCAGGCTTGTGCCGCTCCCTTTTTGATAAGAGATGGCCTTGTAGGGACAAACAGAGATACAGACTTTGCAGCCCGAGCAAAGATCCTGATCGATATAGGATGTCATCGTCTCCAGGGCTATCTCTTTGCCAGGAACAAGCTTGCTCAGGGTATCTCCAGCCACAGCGCGGGCGTGGGTGGTGGCCGCTACGACATTCCCTGGTCTGGCTGCATTACCAGCCAGATAGATGCCATCCAGGCGAGAGCCGGTAATATGCAAAAGCTCATGATCGGGCAGGGCAAAGCCGTGGTGATCCAGATCAAGGTTGAGTTTTTCCGATAGCGCTAGGGTTGCCGGGGAGGGTTGCAGTCCGGTGGAGAGCACCACAAGATCATACTCCGCGTTGGCAATTCCGTTGCCGGACAGAGAAACCGAGCCATTGCTTCGGCTTAGCTGGATGGAGTGGATATCTTCCATAAAGATAAATTGAGAACCTTTTGACTTCTGTTTTTTATAGAAGCTCTGCTCTGGATGGGTAGGGAAAACCAGGTCTTTGTGGTAGTGGGTGATCTCGGTTTCGCCCAGTTTTTTGTAGAGATAATCATCCACTTTTAGCGCATTGGTACAGCAGATGCCGGAGCAGTAGGGGATGCCATCCTCCCGGAGCGATCCGGCGCAATGCATAACTGCAACCTTTTTAGTTGAGCCGTTGCTCCCAAGCTGCGGCAACTCACCCTTTGTCGGACCCAGCGAGCTTGCTAGAAGCTCAAAATCCATGGTGGTCATCACTTTGCCGGCAAAATCACCGGGATCGCCCTGGATGTACATCGGTAGGGGATCGCCGGGTTGTGCGCCGCTGGCTAAAATTATGGAACCTACGGCAATTTCCATCTCCTCATCCTGTTGGGTAAAATCAATAGAGTCAAAAGGGCAAACAGTAACACAGGCGCTGCAGGAGGCGGCATCCTGGAAATGGGTACAAATGTTTGCGTCGATTACAGCGGCTGCCGGAACTGAACCAGGGAAGAGCGTGAAGATAGCCTGGCGCTGGCTCATGCCATTGTGAAATTCTCTTGGTGCCGAGACCGGGCAGACAGCAAAGCACTCCTCGCAACCAATACAGTTCTCTTTCACGTAACGGGCTTTTTTGCGAACGGTGGCAGTAAAATTGCCAAAGAAGCCCACGATCTGCTCGATTTCGGCATTGGTGATCACCTCAATGTTGGCCTCGTCGCGAACTTCAGCCAAAAGGGGGGCAAGCAGACAGGGGGAGCACTCCATGTTGGGAGCGATTTCATCCATTTGAATCAAGGTACCCCCCAGGGAGATCTCCCTCTCCACAAGATAAACCCTTCTTCCTGCCCGGGCGATGGTTAAAGCTGCCTGCATACCGGCGATACCCCCACCGATGATGAGGATATCTGTGTTGACCTTCATGGTCTGGGGGTTAAGCGGGTCAGCATAGCGGGAACGGTTCAGCGCGGCCTGTACCAGGCTTATGGATTTATCGGTAGCCTCCTGTTTGTTCGGAGTGACCCAGGCGCACTGCTCTCTGATGTTGGCCATGTGTACTTTGCCCATATTGATTCCCTGGGCTACACTCAGATCCTGGAATGTTTTTTCGTGAAGCTTGGGGGAACAGGCAGCTATTATAATATTGTTTACCGGATTGGCTGCGATGGTCTCAGAAAAAAATTGTTTTCCTTTCGGGGCGCAGAGAAGATTGCTGATGGCGACAACCTGCACCTCTCCCGTGCTTTTCGCCCATTGCTGCATTTGGTCGAGATGCACATGGTTGGAGATCTGGCCGCCACATTTGCACAAGAAGAGAATGTTTTTTTCTGTTTTTTTCATGTAGGCATACCTGTATAGTGAATGCTCGCATTCGTTTGCGTATAGCTCAAACATTTTGACGTAAAGAAGTGTATCGGGAATGTAATCGATTGCTGTCTTAATGATGAAAGCCGAGTCTAGATAAAACAATACTTATTTTTTTATAAACAAAAAAAGTTAAAAATGTACAATTTTTTCCCGAATATCTTTTAGCAGCGCAGGTAGAAGCTGCTGCATCTTTTCAGACAGGCTTTCGCTGAAGTTCAGGGCGTCAAATACCTCGACAGCGTAGATATATATATCATCGGTTAGCTCAATTTGCAGGGAGCTGGCCAGCGCGGTTAGTTCCAGCAGGGAGATACCGTGGGTGGATGAGATCGGCAGGGTTGGATCATGACGATATTGGCTTATATGGACGTAAAAAGAGGTTCCGGGTAGAAATTGACCCTGGCTGTCCATGCTGTCAAGGATTAGGATGCGTTTGTAGCCAATGAGGAGCTCAAGGAGATCTATGCCATAACTGTTGTAATCTAAAAAAGCACAGCGCTCTGATAGCTCTTGATCCCTGGCGAGCTCTGCGGACAGATAGGGGCCAAGACCGTCGTCGCATTTGAGGCTATTGCCAATACCGATTACCAGAATTTCTTTGTTCATAGATCATCCTCAGGTTTGTTTGGATCATACTTCAGGATCTCATAGAGTCTGGAGCGGTGCTGCATCTTGGTGAGGATCTCCTGCTGCGTGCCGTGCTGGAGGATGTGGTCAAGCCCCTCATCCATGGCCTGCATAGCCAGGCGAAAAAGAGTAACAGGATAGATCACGACATTGTAACCTATATCAGCCAGGGTTTGGGCGCTCAGTAGAGGAGATTTTCCAAACTCGGTCATATTTGCCATCAAGGGTAGAGAGATTTCGTTGCGAAACCGCGCAAATTCGCCGCTATCTTGCAAAGCCTCAGGAAAGATCATGTCCGCTCCCGCATCCTGGTAGGCCTTGGCTCTCTCTATGGCGGCATTCAGGCCATCGGGCGCGCGTGCATCTGTGCGCGCGATCAGGAAAAAGTTTTTGTCATGGCGCGCTGCTGCTGCTGCTTTGATTTTTTGCACCATCTCCTCTTTTGGGATTAGCGCTTTCCCTGAGATGTGGCCGCAGCGCTTGCTCTGGATTTGGTCTTCGAGGTGGCAGCCAGCCAGGCCTGCTTCCTCCATGAGGGTGATGGCGCGCCTGGTCTGCTCGATATGTCCGAAACCGGTATCGATATCGATGATCGCTGGTAAGCGGGTTACTCTGGCGATTTGGCTGCCGCGCTGGCTTACCTCTGTGGATGTGGTCAGGCCGGTATCAGGCAAACCCAACTCATTGGCAATGACCGCGCCGGAGATGTAGATTCCGTCAAAACCCTTCTGTTCGCAAAGCATGGCCGCCAGGGGAAAGGGGGCGCCTGGGAAACGCAGCAAACCTCCCTCCCGCAATCGGTTCCTCAGGAGAAGTCGCTTTTGGGCAGCAGAGAGAATGATTTTTGAAGGATCGGATATCATGGGGGCTATACTGAATTTGGCTAAAAAATTCCTTGTCTGTCAGGCTGACGTGACAGAGGCAGATCGGCCTTCACTTCGGGATACAGGGACTGCAATGAAGCAGCGCTTAGATTGGGTAGCCTTTGTACCAGTTCCAGAAAACGATCTCTCTCCTCGGGGGTAGTGACCTCATCACAGAGCATTGAAAATTTTTTCAGATAATCTGGACGGGCAAACGGCCGCTCGCCCTGGGGGTGCGCGTGGGCAACGGAGAGCTGGTCGGAAAAGATGGTACCATCTCTCATGGTAATCTCGGCTCGGGCACCAAAAGCCCTCTCTTCGGGTAGAGCCGCGTGATATCTCTCCGTCCAATAGGGCTCTTCTGCTGTGGCGATTTTTTGCCAGAGGCGAACTGTCGAGGGGCGCTGAGTTCGTTCTGTCGTATAGCTCGCTTCGTGGTGCCAGCGGCCATCCTCCAGGGCAACAGCGAAGATATACATCAGAGAGTGGTCCAGGGTCTCGCGGCTGGCATCCGGATCATATTTTTGTGGATCGCCGGAGCCGCTGCCAATCACATAATGGGTATGATGCGATGTCCATAGCACAATGGAGCGGATCTCTTCGAGATCGTTGATTTTGCAGCGTATGCGAAAGGCGAGGTCAATGGGTGCCTGAGCCTGGTACTCCGCAGAGTGCTCTTTGGTAAAGGTGGCAAGTATCGCTTTTTTCTCCTCGCCGGGATCAGGCAAGGGCACTGAGTAACTGCGCTCCTTGCCGCCGAGCATCCAGGCCAGCACACCATCCTCCCCTTCGTAGATGGGCGATGGTGAGGTTTCGCCGCGCATAGCCCGATCCACAGCCTCTATGGCCATTTTTCCTGCGAAGGCCGGGGCAAAGGCCTTCCAGGATGAGATCCTGCCTTTGCGGCTCTGTCTGGTACTGAAGCCGAGATGAACCGCCTGCTGAATCGCCTGGTAGATCGTCTCCTGATCTAGGCTGAGCAGGGCACCCAGGCCTCCCGCTACGGCAGGGGCAAGGTGGGCGACATGATCTTTTTTGTACTCATGCAGAGAGATGGAGCGCACTAGATTTACCTGGATTTCATAAGCCGCAGCAATGCCCAGAAGAAGATCCTCTCCTGTTTTTCCCAGAGCCTGGGCCACAGCCAGCAAAGGGGCAATGGTATCTGCAGGGTGGGCATAGTCAGCAGCTAAAAAGGTATCGTGAAAGTCCAGCTCTCGTACCGCTGTGCTGTTGGCCCAGGCAGCCCATTCCGGCGAGAAAAAGCGGCTCTTTCCAAGCCCGATGATCGTAGCGCCCCGGTTGTCGCGCTCATGCGGTAGCGCCTGATTGCGGGCGCAGGTGGGCGCTGAGCGCAGCAGGGAGGCCAGGGCGACCCCTGCGTTGTCGATGATGCGGTTGACAATCATATCGATCACCGGTCGCGACAGGCTCACGCGCTCGGCAGCGACACCGGCCAGTTTCCAGGCAAGCTGCTCTTCCCTGGGAAGAGGCTGACTGGAGGGTGCAACTTTTACGAGATGGTGCCGCATGGGTTATATACTCGAAACACTTTGGTTCTCGGGTTTTATACTGGCTAAAGGGTGCGTC